>OMZF01000172.1 GCA_900315465.1 uncultured Eubacteriales bacterium
ATCGCCCCTCGGAGCAATATTATAAACTATTCATTATTCACTATTCATTATTCATTGAGCCCCTCGGCGTAAGACGAGGGGCGATTCAGCAGGTAACGGGAATCGAACCCGCCCACTCAGCTTGGGAAGCTGATGTACTACCTCTATACGATACCTGCTTATATTCATACCGTCTTTTTAAGTGAGAGAGGCGGTATGTTTTTGCAACTCTTACAATCAAGATTATATCATTGATATTTGTTTTTGTCAATAATTCAGTAAATAAACAGCAATATTCAGGTAAGCGGCAAAGCAGAGCCAAAGAAGATAGGGAATCTGCATAAGCCCTGACGGTTTATCGACACGATAGAATAATACTGTCATGGCGAAAACAAGTCCTATCAGTGCCAGAAGCCAGACAAAAGCGAACAAATATGCCCCGATGCCAAAGAAGAATACGCACCACAGGAAATTGAATATAAGCTGTACGGCATATATTATTATTTCCTTAGAAATGACCTCTCCGCCTTTGATATAGACCCTTGCAGCTCCCACAGCCATAAGTATGAAAAGCACAGACCATACAACAGGAAAAAGCCATTCAGGAGGGGAAAGGGGAGGTTGTATGAGCTGCATATAATTCTCTCTGCCCTTGTATGTCACAATACCTCCAAGCACTGCCACCGCAAAGGTAAGCAGCAGAGAAATTATATACGGTTTATATTTTGACATGAAAAACACCGCCCTTCAATAACTATTATGTAATAAAGCGTACAAAACAGTTTGGAGTGTGGAGAGTGGAGTTTGGAGTTATAGTGACAGTTCAATTTCATTTTGCTTTTCTTGTTTCATATTATCATTAGTTTTTTTATGTCTGTTCACTCAAACATAAACTAAAACAGCAAATCAAAGCAGAATAACTACTAATTCCACACTCCACACTATATTATATGTTGGCGGTTGGTGTTTTATTCATATTCATTTGTGATATTTCCCGCCGCTGTTTATCTGAAAAGAGCGGTATATCTGCTCGCAAAGCATAACTCTTGCAAGCTGATGGGGGAAAGTCATTCTCGACATTGACATTCTTACAGATGATACTTTTTTTACTTCCTCTGAAAGTCCCCATGAACCTCCGATAACAAAGGCTATACTGCTGCATCCTTCTATGGCAATATTTTTCGTCATATCCGCAAGCTCTTCGGAGCTGTAGATCCTGCCCTCTATACAAAGTGAAATTATCCTTGATTCTTTTGGTATTTTAGCAAGAATTCTTTCTCCTTCTTTTTTCAAGGTGTTTTCTATCTGAGCGGATGACGGTTCATCGGGTAATTTTTCTTCGTCAATTTCGATTATCGAAAAATCGGCATATCTGCCCATTCTTTTACTGTATTCCGCACAAGCCTTTCGCCAGTATTCTTCTTTTAATTTCCCGACACATACAACAGATATTTTTATCATAATTCTTGTACCTCAGTAAATTATCGGCTTGTTTCCGCTTTCATCAGCTACATACAGTTTATAGTCGATATTTCTTTTAAGTTTATTTTCGGTGAATGTACATACCGAAGCTTGTTCTGCAAGAATGGGGATATTATTCTGCTTGCTGATATGTGCCAGAATTATACGTGTAGTGCCTGTTTTTATAAGCTTTGCACCTGTATCGGCACATACCTCGTTTGAAAGATGTCCGATATTTGAAAGAATACGAAGTTTCAGAGGATACGGATAACCTCCGTTTTGCAGCATACCTACATCATGGTTTGATTCAAGTACCACTGTATCACAGCCGCAAAGTGAATCCATGATTTCATTGGTGACTATACCTGTATCTGTAGCGAATGCAGTTTTTCTTCCGTCTGCTGTTTCGACCACATACCCCACACCTTCGGCACAATCATGTGATGTGCGGAAAGTGGTTACTTTAAAATCTCCCACAGTAATTCCGCTGCTGTTTATAGCGGCTGTATCTACAGATGAATTTATAATATCTTTTTCGTACATAGAGGTTATTGTGCCTTGTGAAGCATATACCTTTACACCGTATTTTGATGCCAGAACCCTGAGTCCCGAAACATGATCTCTGTGTTCATGCGTGACAAAAATAGCACGAACATTTGAAATATTCAATTCATTATCCGAAAGTGCGGCAGTAATTTGTTTTGCACTTCTGCCTGCATCTATAAGAATACCTTCATTGGCAGAACCTATGTAATAGCAATTTCCAGAGCTTCCGCTGAAAAGCGGGTATAATCGGGGCATAAATTTTTGTCTCCTTATAAATATAATAACGGAGTTACCGCAAATTCAGCAGTAACTCCCGCACTTAGTCTTGTTAAAAGCATCATTTTTTCTGCTCAGGGGGAACAGAAGACACTTCATTATATATGCGTTTTATATCTGCACCGACACCGGTCAGCTTTTCAATTACATCTTCATAACCACGGTCAATATGATGTATTTCCTCTACAGTTGTAACACCTTCAGCACCGAGACCGGCAATTATCATTGCAGCACCTGCACGGAGATCTGTAGCCCTGACGGGTGCACCGGTCAGCTTTTCAACTCCCTCTATAACAACCGATTTGCCCTCGACCTTCAAATCAGCACCCATACGTCTGATTTCATCAATATATTTGAAGCGATCATCCCACACAGCCTCTGTTACAATACTTGTACCCCTTGCTTTTGTGAGGAGTACAGCGATCTGCGGCTGCATATCTGTGGGGAACCCGGGATGCGGCATTGTCTTTACATTACATCTTTTGAGCTTCTTATCACAGAACACTCTTACAGAGTCATCATTTTCCTCTATTACAACTCCCATTTCACGTAATTTGGCAGTAATAGATTCAAGGTGCTTGGGAATAACATTCTGAAGTGTAACATCACCGCCCGTAAAAGCAACGGCAGCCATATAAGTGCCTGCTTCTATCTGATCGGGAATAATGCTGTATGTTACACCCTTCAGCGTTTCAACACCATTTATTTTTATCACATCTGTACCTGCACCTCTTATATCGGCACCCATTGTATTAAGGAAGTTAGCAAGGTCAACAACGTGGGGTTCTTTGGCAGCATTTTCGATAGTAGTTTTACCTTTAGCCTTTACTGATGCAAGCATCATATTGATAGTAGCACCCACAGATGTTACATCAAAATAAACACGGCTTCCTGTCAGACTATCTGCTTTGAGTTTGATCATACCGCTGTCAACCTGATGTTCTGCACCAAGAACGCCAAAGCCTTTGAGGTGCTGATCTACGGGGCGTACACCGAAATCACATCCGCCGGGCAAAGCAACCTCTGCACGACAGAACCTACCGAGCAAAGCACCCATAAGATAGCATGACGCACGCATATTACGAACCTGATCATATGTTGCAACAGGATCTTTTATGCCTCGTGCGTCTATCTCAATGGCAGACTTATCGATTTTTTTAACAGAAGCACCCATTTTACTGAGTATTTCTGCCATACCGTTCACATCATCTATATCGGGGATATTTTCTATAGTACAGACGCCGTCTGAAAGTATTACGGCAGGAATAATGGCAACAGCGGCATTCTTAGCACCGCTGATTTTTATAGTACCGTTAAGTACGTTACCGCCATGAATTTCAAATTTCTCCAAATCAAACACTCCAATACTTAATGGTTTGTGGAATAATATATAAAAAACTTATAATCATAATGAAAAAGGCATTACCCTATAATTTATATTGTCAAAAAAACCACAAATTCGTTTTTGTGTATAGTAACACCCTATAACAAATAACTCTCCTACAATAATAATACAAACCGGAGGGAAAGTCAATACATATTGACATTCATTTGTGAAATTCATCAAATTAAAAAATATTTTGACGGAATTTAGCTTTACACTAAGCATTTTTACCCATTAAAAAGCCATTATAAATACAAACGGGTGTAAAGCGTTATTCTTTACACCCTGAAACATTCATTAATTTTACTTATTCCTGATACATATAGAATTCATAAAGTGCTCTGTAGGTCATGTAAACATCAAGTTTTGACACAACTTCCATCGGAGCGTGCATACTGAGTACGGGTACACCAAGGTCAACAACATCGGCATTAAGATTTGCAACGAATTTAGCGATAGTACCGCCGCCGCCTCCGTCTACCTTACCGAGTTCGCCTGTCTGCCAGAGTACATTTTTATCATCAAGAATTTTTCTTATTTTAGCCATATATTCGGCAGAAGCATCTGAAGTGGAATATTTTCCGCCGCTGCCCGTATATTTTGTAATCACAGCACCATTGTTGATATATGAAGAATTGTTTGATTCAAAAGCGGATGCATATGTGGGGTCAAAGGCGGCGTTTACATCTGCTGAAAGGCAAGTCGTCTTTCGCATTACATGACGGAGCTGCTGTCCGTCAGCTGCTGCAAGGTCTGCTATAAAATCAGCCATAAAGGTGGATTTCATACCTGTGTTGCCATCGCTGCCGATCTCCTCACGGTCTGTAAGGACTGTTATTACAGTGCTTTCGGGGATTTCCGCATCAATGGCAGCCATAAGAGCAGGATATGCACATACTCTGTCATCGTGACCGTAAGAGCCTATCATACTTCTGTCAAAGCCGAGATCCCTTGCTTTTGAAGCAGGAACCATGGTGAGATCTGCCGAAAGAAAATCATTTTCGGTAATGCCGTATTTTTCAAAGAGGATATTCATTATGTTGAGTTTGACATTCTCGCTTTCCTCGTCTTTGGAAAAGGGTCGGCTGCCGATAAGCACATTAAGATGTTCACCGTTGAAAGCCTTTGTCATCACCTGAGACATCTGTTCAACAGCAAGATGGGGAAGAAGATCTGTCACGCAGAAGCAAGGTTCGTCGTCATTTTCGCCTGTACAAACATTGATCACAGTTCCATCTTTAAGAGCAATAACACCATGAAGTGCAAGAGGAACAGTAGGCCACTGATATTTTTTAATACCGCCGTAGTAATGTGTTTTGAACATAGCGAGGTGATGTGATTCATAAAGGGGATTAGGTTTAAGATCGAGGCGTGGGGAGTCGATATGTGCTATACCTAAACGTACACCGTTATTTGTGCCGTTTTTGCCTATTACAGCAAGCATAAGAGCCTTACCCCTGTTATTTACATAAACTTTGTCACCGGGTTTATATGTGAGAGTTCTGTCATATTCTGTAAAGCCTGCCCTTTGAGCTGCTTCAATCGCATAGGTCACAGCCTCACGTTCGGTTTTTGCAAGGTTAAGAAAATTTTTGTATTCCTCGCAGAATTCGTCTGCACGGTTCATTTCTTCCTCGCTTACACGCACACAGCCGTTTTTCTTATTAAGGAACAGTTTTTCCTTAAGCTGTGCTGATTTGCTTTTTTCTTCTTTTTCTGACATTTTGCTCTTCCTTTCAGTTCAGTGTGGAGTGTGGAGTTTGGCAGTCCGGCATTGCCGGCTCGCCGTTACTGATTTTTATAGAGTTGTTCATAGCAGCTTTTGTTCTGTGCTACGATATGGCGGTAGTTTTCGGTTTCGGAGAACGGAACAGTTTTTAAAGTTTTCCCGTCATCAGAATAGCGGCTGTCTTTCAGCCATTCGTTGACATTTCCTACACCTGCATTATATGCACATACCGCAACATCTTCATCATCATACATATCAAGAAGTATTGAGAGAAGATGTGTACCGTAATCAATATTGAGCGATTCAGTTTTTATATCATCAAAGGTATATTTTTCATATTCTTCATCAACATAAAAGGTCTGTATCCACTCAAAGCTGCCTTCCATAAGCTGCATAAGTCCCACTGCTCCGGCATGGGAAACAGCATTCGGGTCAAAATTACTTTCGGTTTTTATAACACCGTAAATAAGGTATTTATCAACATTATATTTTGCCGCTGCCGCTTCAACATCATTCTGATATTTAAGAGGGTATGTGGAATACACATATGAATTATATGCATATTTCATCCCGAATGCCGCAGCAACCAGCATTACAAGCACAATTACAAGTGATATTGCAATTTTTACGGGTGTTTTCATTTTTTGTATCACATCCTTTGTTTTTAACATTCCATTATGATCCCGAGTTGTTTTATAATGTTAAGGAAATTTTCCCTTACTTTTTCTTTGTTTTGTCCTCCGTTTATGATGAAATCGGCTTTTTGAGTATAATAGCTTTCATCATGCTGTGCATTTATACGGAGAAGTGCTTTTTCCCGACTTATATTGTCACGCTGCATTATACGCTCAAGCCGTACATCTTTATCCGCCGTAACAGCTATCACCTTATCACAAAGAATCTCTCCTCCGCTTTCAAAAAGCTGTGGGGCATCGAATAATATTGCTGTAATATGTTTATGCTTCAGATCTTCAATATATTCACGGCTTTTTGAAATTATCCATGGGTGAGTAAGTGAATTGAGCTTTTGAGTTGAATCGGGGTCTGAAAAAGCTCTCTGTGCAAGAACATCCCTTTTGCAGCAGCCGTTTTCATCTATTATATCATATCCGAAAAATTCTGCAAGTGCTTTCAGACATTCCGACCCCGGAAGAAGTGCTTCTCTTGCTACCGAATCGGCATTTACCGTGCTGAACCCTAAACTCCCGGCAAAGCTGCATACGGTACTTTTTCCTGCTCCTGTCTGACCTGTTATTCCTATGACCATAATTTTTTTCCTCAATATCAAAGTTTTATTATCTGAAAGCCGGATGCACGGATCATCCTGTTATACACAGCCAGCCCTACACCATCAGTAGGAGGGCAATGTGCAAATACCCTTGTTATGTTCAGCTTATCGGTTTCTCTCAGAACGGAAAAAAGTCTGTGTGCCTGAGTTTCGGTATCATTTTCGGAGCCTATGGGGATACAGGGAAGTTTAAGAGTGCCCAGATCCTCGTTATAGCATAATACAGCATCCCCGTCTCTGCCATTATCGTTTACATACTGACGGAACTTTTCATTATTCCCATCAAGAAGAATGACCTCTGCTTCGGGAGCATAATGCTTATATTTCATACCCGGACTTGCGGCTTTTTCACCTTTTGCAAGAGGAGCTGTTACAGCATTATCGATAATTACCTCACCTATAACAGATCGCAGCTGTTCAACAGTTATTCCTCCGGGTCTGAGGAGTCGGGGAGGGTCTTCTGCAAGAGTTATTACTGTGGATTCTACTCCCACATCACAATCTCCGCCGTCTATTATGGCATCTATTCTGCCGTTCATATCGTCACACACATGACCTGCTGTCGTAGGACTCGGACTGCCTGAAAGATTTGCTGACGGTGCGGCAAGGGGAGAAGAGAGGCTTATAAGTCTGAGTGCTGTGGGGTGAGAGGGGAATCTTACAGCCACAGTATCCAGTCCTGCACTTACTTCATCAGGTATCCTGTCTGATTTAGGCAGAATAATCGTAAGAGGGCCGGGCCAGAAATTATCCGCAAGGAGCTGTGCTCTTTTGGGGAATTCCCTGACGAGCGTATATATCTGCGAAATATCCGAAATGTGTACTATCAGAGGATTATCCATAGGTCTGCCCTTTGCCTTGAATATTTTGCGTACTGCTTTTCCGTTGAGTGCATCTGCCGCAAGACCGTATACTGTTTCGGTGGGCATTGCGACAATGCCTCCGGTTTTTATTATATTTGCCGCTGTCTGAATATCCCTGTAATCAGATGATAATATCAGTGTTTCCATATTTTCCTTTTCCTTTTATCAGTATTTTTTGAGAAAATTATCAGTATCGCCGTTTTTAGCATAGGGGGTAACAACTTTTTTCTCGGAATCAATATAAAAATTGCCTTCTTCATTTGTGCCGCCGTCATAGAAGAAATTTCCCTGTGATACCATATGCGTCATAAGGTCTTCGGGTTCTTCTTCAAATTTCCCCTCGTTACGCACATTATGATCGGTATTTACGAAAAATTCACCGTTCTGAAGTTCGCCGTTATAAAAGCCCTCATTCTCAAATATGTAATCATCATGTTTAAGAAGCTTGTTGCGGTCTATGTCCTGATTATTGGTTTTGAATGAAACAACAGCATTCATAAATGTTTTTCTGAGAAGTAAAACTACAGCAACTACCATTAAGGCTGCACCTATAAATGTAACAATTATTTCTTTATCCGAAAATCCTGCGTTTGCATCGGTCACATCCACAAGTACACCGAGAATAGCCTCATAGTCATCCATTTTTATATTATATTTGGCTTTCAGACGCTGTGATGACATATATATCGAAAGACGGCTTTTTATATCTGCACTTACGTTTTTTACCATTCCACGATATGAAACACTGTCTGTTTTCTTTTCATAAAGACTTATCAGACTGCTGTGTATTGCGGAAGTGGAGGGTGTTCTGAAAAGCATTATATGGTTTGTGTCAGAAAGTACGACAAAGCAGGTTATCTGTGTACCGCCTTCTAGCTCCTGAGGAACAAACCAACCTTCAACATGGGTTATCGTTCCTGATATTTCACTGCCTGCCGTAAGTGAATCAAAACGATCTCCTGTAACTTCCGGAGGCTTCTTGTTATTGGTGTCCATCATTTTAAACCCCATAACAAGCTGGTATATCATAAGAATAATACAGATAAGTGCTGTGACTAATTTTGCCTTTTCCCAGATACTTGTAGAAAAATTTGATTTGAACATGATCATTATTCCTTTCTTTCATGTTAACCGTTTTCTTTAAGCTGTTCGGCTCTGTATGCAGCGGTAAGTGCATCGATTATTTCATCAATATCACCATTCACAATATCATCTATGCGGTACAGGGTAAGTCCGATACGATGGTCTGTAACACGTCCCTGAGGATAATTGTAGGTGCGTATGCGTTCACTTCTGTCACCTGTACCTACTTGCATACGGCGTTCTCCGGAGATCTTATCCTGTTGTTTTTCCCTTTCGGCTTCAAGCAGTCTTGAACGAAGCACCTTCATAGCCTTGTCCTTATTTTTATACTGACTTCTTTCATCCTGACATTCTACAACAAGACCTGTCGGAAGGTGAGTTATTCTGATAGCAGATTCTGTTTTGTTGATATGCTGACCTCCTGCACCGCTTGAACGGAATGTATCTATTTTGAGGTCAGTGGGGTCAATATTTATTTCAACATCCTCAGCTTCAGGGAGTACGGCTACCGTAACAGTGGAGGTGTGTATACGTCCCTGAGTTTCAGTTTCGGGTACACGCTGAACACGATGTACTCCGCTTTCAAATTTCAGGCGTGAATATGCACCGTTTCCGCTTATCATAAAACTTATTTCCTTAAATCCTCCAAGACCTGTTTCATTACATCCCATAAGTTCTGTTTTCCAATTCTTTTTTACCGCATACATGGAATACATACGATAAAGTACCGCAGCAAAAAGAGCTGCTTCTTCACCTCCTGCACCGCCCCTTATTTCTACAATGACATTTCTTTCGTCATTAGGGTCTTTGGGAAGCAAAAGAATTTTAAGTTCTTCGGTAAGTGACAAAAGTTTTTGTTCGGAATCGGAAATTTCTGTTTCTATAAGAGAATGAAGTTCAGCATCATTTTCTTCCTGTAACATTTCCTTAGCTTCTTCAAGAGAAGATTTTGTTTTTTTGTATTCACGAAAAGTCAGGGCAATAGGTTCTATTGCTTTAAGCTGTTTCATTGTGTCTGTATATTTTTCTGCAGACGCAGCCACAGTCGGGTCACATAATCTCTGAGAAAGTTCCTCGTATTTATTATCAAAAATTTCAAGCTTGTCGAACATTATTCTTTCTCCTTTTCGGAAAACATCAGTTTCGTATTACATGACGTATATTCTTTTCCGCCTTTGACCTTGGCAGCATTACTTCATGTCCGCAGCCCTCGCACCTCAGACGGAAATCCATTCCTATACGCAGCACTAAAAATTTTTTACATCCTTCTTTTCCGCACGGATGCGGCTTTTTCATTTCAAGAATATCATTAAGCTGTATGTCCATATTTTTCTCCCTTTAAGTCATTACACTATATTATACCACTACAATTTACAATTAGCAATCAGCAATTTATAATGTTGAAAAAATGGCAACCGCAATCCCACCGGCTTTAGACGGTGGGTTAAGGTTGCACAAAGCGTAGCTTTGTGATATACCCAAATAAAGAGCAAAGAATACAAATTGCCAAGACATTCGGCTGCTGCCGCTTTGTGTACAATCAAACATTAGCTCATCG
>OMZF01000035.1 GCA_900315465.1 uncultured Eubacteriales bacterium
ACCTCTGCGAAGCGCCCGAAGGAAGTGCCCTTGGGGTACAGAAGCACCGACCGAACCGACAGGTGAGACCCGGGGGACTTCTTGCCCTTTAGGTTAAAAAATTAGTTCTTGCGTGGGATCCTGATTTTACAAAAGTAACACCTGCAGAAAGAAAAAAGATAGAAGATTCAGAAAACAGTGGTTTTGTTTCCGACAGTGATATTGATTGGAATAAAATTGGAACGTAATCTTTAAAAACAAAAAAGTCGGTGAATAACAACTCACCGGCTTTTTTTATGCATTTTTAAATTTTTGTGTAAAATCAGGAAAAAGTTTATTTACTGCCATATAGATCAAAGCTCCGATAAGCGTACCTAAAGTATTAAGAATAACATCATCAATATCTGTAAAGCGTGGCATAAAAAGCTGAATGAATTCTATCGAAACAGAAAGTAATGCACCGCTGAGAACGGTTTTCCCGAAATTCATTTTTTTCCATAAAAGAGGAACAAAGAATCCGAAAGGTACAAATACTGCGATATTTCCTAAAAGATTGAATGTGAAATAATGATAATCGAAATTTTTCCCTGCCGATATGCTGCGGAAAATTACTGTTCCGGGCATAAAGCTTGTATGCCACATATCCTGAAATACATCTATAGTAAAACCGTTTTCGGTAAAAGAAAAATTCGGCATTATCGTACTTGAAAGAAGTCCTGCCATAAACATACCGAACAGGATAAAGCCTGTTTCATGCCACAGGTTAAGCGGAATATTCTTCTTTTTATTTGATCTGTATATAAGTATTCTTATTATTATCAGCAAAGGAATAGCTATAAGCATAAACGGCAACATTTCCTTTGTCTGCTGTATCAATATGTTTTTTGAATTGGTTAGTATAGGATGCATTTTTTCTCCTTTTTGATATAACATTTATTTTGAAAATATTTTCCAGAATAGCAGAATAAAGCCGAAACAATACACAACTTCACACTTCACTCTCCACACTCCACACTATAAAGCTGAAACAACACACAACTCCACACTATAAATACGAAACAGCTCACCCACTACTCAATTAATAATAATCCTTGAATTTTATTCGATAATATGGTAAAATTTTGGCAGGTTATTATAACTATAAAACTTTTTAGGAGTGCTGTCAAATGAATCCTGACGTAAAATCAGAAAAAACTGCCGAAGACTATCTTGAGGCTATGCTTATGCTCAAAAAAAATAAGGGTTATATACGTTCAATAGACGTTGCAGCCCAGCTCGGTGTTACTAAGCCAAGTGTTACCTACACAACAAAAAGACTGAAGGAAAAGGGCTATATCGTTATGGATAAGGATAATTATATCACCATAACGGAAAAAGGAATGGTCATCGCTCAAAGAACCCTTGACCGCCATGAAATACTGTCTTCATTTTTTATAAGTATCGGTGTTAACGAGGAAACAGCCTTGGCTGATGCCTGTAAGATCGAACATGACATAAGTCCCGAAACTTTTGAGGCTTTCTGTAAATATATCGAAAGCCATAAATAATTATCGGTATTCGTCAAAAAAATCTATACTGCGGCTCAGATGTATCATTTCTTTCGTTATCGGATCAGGAAACGAAAGCTCTGCACAATGAAGGCACTGTCTGGGGAAATGCTCTCTGCTGCCGCCGTACATATCATCTCCCGCAAGAGGATGACCGATACTTGAAAAGTGCGTTCTTATCTGGTGAGTCCTGCCTGTTTCAAGGTGTATTTCAAGTAATGTATATTCGTCACCGTAATTCTTTATTACTTTGTAATGGGTAACGGCTTTTTTGCCTCCCTCACCTGTTTCCCTTTGTATCGTGTGACCTTCCTTTATTCTTAGGGGTGCATCTATCGTGCCTTCTCCTCCGATTTTACCGTGACAAAGGGCTATGTATACTTTTTCTGCCCTGTTTTGCAGAAATGCCGCCGCATAGGGATTTTTTGCCGTCAGCACAAGACCTGATGTGTCTTTATCAAGTCTGTTCACTGCACGAAAGGTATAATTCTCCCCTCTTGACATTGCATATGCTGCCGCAATATTGGCAAGTGTGCCATCCTGTTTATTTCCTACGGGGTGTACTGTCATATCTGGTGGTTTGTCAAAAACTATTACATTTTCATCTTCATAGACTACTTCGGCTTTCCCTTCTCCCTGCCCGATATGCATTTCATCGGCAGGAAGGGAAAGCTTTATTTCATCCCCTGCTTTCAAAGTATCAACGGAACGTACAACTTTACCGTTTACAGTCATACCGTTTTCGGTACGTTTCAGTTTGGCAAGAAGTCTTGCCGAAACATTTTCATGCCGTCTTAAAAATGTTTTTACCGTTATCCCGTCCAGCTCCTCCGGTACGATGAATTTCATTATATTTCACCCTTTGCAAGAGGTATTATCTCTGTAAGCCTATGTATCTTATAATCGCACAGGTCATTTGGCATCTGTATTTTATCCTTAGGGTCAAAAAGACAGGTAGCAAGTCCGGCATTTCTTCCACCCTGCATATCGGATGTAAGAGAATCCCCCACTACAAGTATTTTTGACTTGTCCTTTTCCTGTATATCCGAAAGTACAATATCAAAAAATTCTTTTCTCGGTTTCTGTACATTCATCTCGTCTGAAATATACAGCTTTTTTATGTGTTTTGTTATTGCAGTACGGGAAAATCTGCCCCTTTGTACATCTTTTAATCCGTTTGTTATGACATACAGATCAAAATATTTTTCAAGCTCCTCAACTGCCTGCTCTGTGCCGTCAATAAGTATAGCCTGCTGTGCAAGTTTATTTATATAAATATCTGCCAGTTTATCGGCATCTTCAAATCCGTCAAAGCATTTTTCGATCAATTCCCTGAACCTCTGTACTCTCAGTTCTGAACGGGTTATGTTATTCTTTTCAAATTCTCTCCACAGACGGCTGTTTATCGCAGTGAAATTTCCGTATATTTCATCATTGAAATTTAAGTTTTCACTTTCAACAGTATTTTTGAGTGCATGATATTCGCATTTTCCAAAATCAAAAAGCGTTTCATCCGCATCTATAAGTAATGTTGTAAAAAGCATTTTTCTCACCTCTTTGCATCAAAATTATTTATTCTCAGTAAAATAACAAAGATTGACCGTTAATTTTTAAAGGAGCAGAAACCGGAATTTCTGCTCCTTTATTTTACGCAGGACTGCGTTTATTTCTCTTTTTCGGGCTTTTTACACGCTCTGCTTTGCGAGTACGTTTTCTTGCATTAGATCTTTCAACTATCGGCTCGCCCTCACCTTTTACAGCATCTGCCGTAATAGTTATACTGCTGATAGTTTCGTCTGACGGTGCTTCGTACATAAGGCTCTTGAGAAGTTCTTCCATGATAGAACGAAGTCCTCTTGCACCCGTATGTCTCTCGATAGCCTTTCTTGCAATTTCAAGAAGTGCCTCGTCTTCAAATACAAGATCAACACCATCGATCTCGAAAAGTCTCTTGTACTGCTTAACAAGTGAATCCTTAGGCTCTTTGAGTATATTCACAAGGGCGTTTTCATCAAGACCGTTAAGTGCCGTAAGAACAGGAAGTCTGCCCACAAGCTCGGGGATAAGTCCGAATTTTACAAGATCCTGAGGAATTACTTCCTGCATCCAGCCTGTTGTATCAAGCTCGACCTGAGATTTTATATCTGCATTGAAGCCAAGAGATGATGAGCCAAGACGCTTTTCAACTATCTTTTCAAGTCCGTCAAATGCACCGCCGCAAATAAACAGAATATTTGAAGTATTTATCTGTATAAACTCCTGCTGAGGATGCTTTCTTCCACCCTGCGGCGGAACATTTGATACTGTTCCCTCAAGAATTTTAAGAAGTGCCTGCTGAACGCCCTCACCGCTTACATCTCGTGTGATAGACGGATTTTCGGACTTTCTTGCGATCTTATCGATCTCGTCAACGTATATGATACCTCTTTCCGCTCTCGGTATATCGAAATCGGCAGCCTGTATCAGACGAAGAAGAATATTCTCAACATCCTCACCAACATAACCTGCTTCTGTGAGAGTGGTCGCATCGGCTATAGCAAACGGAACATCAAGTATTCTTGCAAGTGTCTGTGCAAGAAGTGTTTTACCCACGCCTGACGGGCCGAGAAGAAGGATATTACTCTTGTTAAGTGCCACATCACCATCGTCACGGCAGTTTATTCTCTTATAATGATTATATACAGATACAGCAAGTGAGATCTTAGCCTCGTCCTGACCTATAACATATTCATCAAGCAGTGCTTTTATCTGCATAGGCTTCGGAAGCCTGTCAAAATCCTCAAAGAAATCTTCCGGATAATCATTTCCCGGATCATCGTTGTCACTAAGCATAGAAACACATCGCATAACACATTCGTCACATATATATGCTCCGCCGCCGCCCTGTATGAGCCTTTCCACAAGATCCTGTGGCGTTCCGCAGAATGAACAGCATATGCTTCTTTTGTTATCACCCTTATTTGCCATTTAAGCAGCTCCTTATCGTTGTGTAATGACCTTATCAATAAGACCGTATTCCATAGCCTGCTGTGCAGTCATGAAATTATCACGCTCGGTATCTCTTACGATAACATCATACGGCTGACCTGTTCTCTCTGAGAGGATAGTATTCAGCTTTTCCTTTGTACGTACTATATGCTCGGCGTGTATCATAATATCGGTAGCCTGACCCTGTGCACCGCCGAGAGGCTGATGTATCATTATCTCACTGTTTGGAAGTGCAAAACGCTTACCCTTTGCACCTGCAGCAAGAAGGAATGCACCCATACTTGCAGCCATACCCATGCAGATCGTTGATACATCACATTTGATATACTGCATTGTATCATAGATAGCCATACCATCGCTCACAGAGCCTCCGGGACTGTTGATATAAAGGCTTATATCCTTTGTTGAGTCCTGTCCCTCAAGGAACAGCAGCTGTGCTACGATAAGGCTTGCAGTAACATTATTTACTTCTTCTGTCAGCATGATTATTCTGTCATTGAGCAGTCGTGAGTATATATCATACGAACGCTCGCCTCTGCTTGTCTGTTCTACTACATAAGGTACTAATGCCATAATTATATGCCCTCCATTCGTGCTGATTACTTTAATATTTGACTGTCAGCAAGTCCCTTATTCAGGAAACTTGCCAACAACGTAAACTTTTTTCTGTTTCAGATTACTCTGCAGCCTTTTCAACTGCATTTTCCTTAACGAAATTCATAGCTCTTTCAGATTCGATGTCGCCTGCAATATCATCGGGAGAGATGACATTCTTGATACGATCAACCTCTACATTGTATTTTTCAGCCATTTCGTTATACTTATTTTCTATATCCTCTTCAGAAGCCTTCATATTCTCAAGTTTTGCGATCTTTCTGAGAGCGAGTCTGAGTTTAACCTGACCTTCTGCTCTGTCGTGGTATGTTTCTCTGAGTTTATCCTCTGTAAGACCTGTGTACTTGAAATAAGTATCAAGATCGATACCCTGTGCACGGATATTCATAGCGAATTCATCTATCATAGCATCGCACTGATTTCTTACCATAGCCTCGGGAACATCTGCTTCAAGGAGTTCTATGAGCTTTTCAGCAATATCATTTTCCTTTTTGCCGTCAGCTTCTTCTTTACGCTTTTCTTCGAGATCAGCCTTTACCTGTGCCTTATACTCGTCAACTGTATCAACTTCGCTTACATCCTTAACAAATTCATCGTCAAACTCAGGAAGTTCACGCTTTTTGATTTCGTGGAGCTTAATTTCAAACTGTACAGCCTTGCCCTTGAGTTCTTCTGCCTGATAGTCCTCTGGGAATGTTACATCTATAGTAAATTCCTCGCCTGTACTGTGACCTACTACCTGATCTTCAAAACCGGGGATAAATGCACCGCTGCCGAGTGTCAGACTATAGTTTTCGCTTGTACCGCCGTCAAAAGGAACGCCGTCAAGCAGACCTTTGAAGTCGATAACAGTAATATCGCCGTTTTCTGCAGGTCTGTCCTCTACAGTTACAAGACGGCTGTTTCTGTTGCGTACAGAGTCAATTTCCTTGTTGATATCCTCGTCTGTAACTTCAAGTGAAACAGGAGTATATTCAATGCCCTTATAATTCTGGATATTTACTTCAGGCTCAACAGTAACCTTTACATTAAGGATAAGACCTGTTTTGTCTGCCTTTTCAACATCGAGATCAATAGCATCTCTTACAAGTTTAATTCCTGCTTCCTTTGCAGCATCTGCAACTGCCTGAGGATAAAGATCCTTGATTGCGTCTTCATAGAACACGCCTTCGCCATATTCTTTCTCAATAAGTCTTTTGGGAGCCTTACCCTTGCGGAATCCGGGAAGAGTAATTTTCTTTGACTCTCTTTTGAATACCTTGTCAACTGCTGCCATGAAAGTCTCGGCATCGAACTCGATAACGAGTTCATAGCGGTTCTTTTCAACTTCTTTTGATGATTTAAGTGTCATTTTATTTTCCTCCGATGAAGCATTTAAGCCTCCGTTTTTTTTACATCGCTTTAAGGTGTCCAACGGTTTCCCGTCCCACGCAATAATGCAATCAATAAAGCGAATAACATTATTATAATATAGTAAATCTATTTAGTCAAGAAAAAATTCATTTGCCTTGTGATTATTTGTGCAATAATTTGAGTGCGGAATCTGAAATCTTGAGTTTGGAATTTGGAGTGTGGGGTGTGGAGTTGAGTGGTTATTCCGTTTCACTCTGCTATTTTGAAAAAATTGTCATTCTGAGGAGCGTAGCGACGAAGAATCTTTCCGGA
>OMZF01000117.1 GCA_900315465.1 uncultured Eubacteriales bacterium
AGCCCATTGGCTTTAGACAATGGGTAGTTCACATAGTTGTTATTTTGCTTACTTGTAAAAAAAAATAATTGGTACTATAAACTAAAACAGTACAAAAAACTTGAATAAACATCAATTGCACATTGCACATTGCACATTGCACATTACACATTGCACATTGCACATTGCACATTGCACATTTGGATCAGGGGGTATTTTGGTGGCTGAAATTGAAAAAGAAAAAACAGAAACTGAAGAAGTTGAGGTCGGGTCTGAAGAAACAAACCTTTCCTTGTTTGTGTATGAATGGGCTAATGCTATTATAGTGGCATTGGTGGTTGTTTTTATCCTGCTTACTTTCGTATTCAGGCAAGTGACGGTAAAGGGTACGTCAATGACGGATACTCTTTACGGCGATGACAGACTTATTATATCCAATTTCATGTATACACCGCAGTATGGTGATATTGTTGTTATAAGTCACGGGCAGAATTATTCCGAACCGATAATCAAAAGGGTAATAGCTACCGAGGGTCAGGCTCTTTCAATCAATTATACCACAGGTCAGGTAAGTGTTGACGGTGTTATACTTGACGAGCCGTATATAAAGGGTAAAACAATAAAACTTAAACACTCCCTCGATATTCCTGACAGAATACCCGAAGGATATGTGTTTGTAATGGGAGATAACCGTGAAGGTTCTCTCGACAGCCGCAGCACTGATATAGGTCTTATTCCTGTGGAAAATATTATCGGAAAAGCAGAATGGAGAATATATCCTTTTGATACTATCGGCTATTTATATTAAAAAGGTGAAGAAATGGAAGAACTGAAATCTATTCAATGGTTTCCCGGTCATATGACCAAAACCAAAAGAAAAATAGAATCACAGCTTAAGCTTGTTGATGCAGTGGCAATACTTCTTGATGCGAGGATACCGTTTTCAAGCTGTAATCCCGACCTTCGCAGTATAATAAACAATAAGCCCCGCATTGTGGTGCTCAATAAATGTGATATGGCAGACCCTGCAGAAACAAAACGCTGGCTCTCCCTTTTCCGTCAGAAGAATATCAAAGCAATAGCTCTTGACTGTAAAACAGGCAAGGGCTTAAATGCTTTTATTCCGGCAGTTAAAGATGTGCTTGCCGACAGGATAAGTTCATGGAACAAAAAGGGAATGACGGGCAGAACGATAAAGGTTATGGTGGTTGGTATTCCTAATGTGGGAAAATCATCCTTTATAAACCGTATGTCAAAACAGAACAGGGCAAAGGTAGAGGACAGACCGGGTGTTACAAGAGGTAATCAGTGGTATACAATCGGAAAAAGCTTTGATTTGCTTGATACTCCGGGTGTGCTATGGCCTAAATTTGAGGATGCTGTTGTGGGTGAAAAACTCGCTTACATAGGCTCTGTTAAAGACGATATAACGGACACTGAACATCTCAGCGGCAGACTGCTTGAATATCTGAGGGATAATCATTCATCCCCTCTTTGTGCAAGATATAAGCTGAAAAGTGAGGATATTGAGGGGCTTCAGGGTTATGAAATACTTGAAATGATAGGCAGAAAGCGTGGTATGCTGATTTCGGGTGGAGAAACAGATACCGAAAGGGCAGCATATATGGTGCTTGATGAATTCAGGAATGCCACTCTCGGCAAAATTACAATGGATAAGGCGGTGGACTATCCCGATGTTAGAATTTGAAAATATGTACAAGGAACAGGGATATAAGGCTGTATGCGGTGTTGACGAGGCAGGCAGAGGCCCTCTTGCAGGCCCTGTTTATGCTGCAGCAGTAATATTTCCCGAAGATCTGGTGATAGATGGTATAAACGATTCAAAAAAACTTTCCGAGAAAAAAAGAGAAGAGCTTTTTGATGTTATAAAGGAAAAAGCAATTGCTTACAGTATTGCAAGTGCAACTGTTGAGGAAATTGAAAAAATCAATATTCTTCAGGCATCTTTGCTTGCAATGAAAAGGGCAGTTGAAAGTCTTTCTGTACCTGCCGATTTCGTTATGGTTGACGGAAATAAACTTCCTGATCTGTCTGTACCTTGTGAGGCTATAGTAAAAGGAGATGCACGTTCCCAAAGTATTGCGGCGGCTTCTATCCTTGCAAAAGTATCAAGGGACAGAGTTATGAAAGAGTATGCAAAGAAGTACCCGCTTTACGGTTTTGAAAAGCATAAGGGTTATGCTTCGGAAGTACACAGAAATGCAATAATGGAATACGGTCCTTGTGAAATACACCGTATGTCTTTTCTTAAAAATGTGCTTGCCGAAAAGGCTGAAAGAGATGCAGAAAAGAACGGGTGACAGGGGAGAAGATATTGCGGCTCGTTTTCTTTCGGGTAAAGGTTTTGAGATTGCAGCAAGAAATTATCACAGCCGTTTTGGTGAGATTGACATAATAGCAGTAAACGATAAATATATTGTTTTTGCAGAGGTCAAAACACGCAATATCAATTCATTCGGCACAGGTGCGGAATATGTCGGTCCTGATAAACAAATCAGGATCATAAAGACTGCATTTCAGTATTTGAATAAGTATAAAACTGATCTGCAGCCCCGTTTTGATGTTATAGAAATAGAATATGACTGCGTGACCTCGGCTTTGGTAAATATACGCCATATAGAAAATGCTTTTGACGGTGCAGGTGATATTATATGAAATTATTCGATATGCATTGTGACACACTTTACAGGGCATATACCGAAAACAGTACGCTGTTTGATGACAACTTTCATATTTCCTTTAACAAAACAAAGGATATTCAGACCTATATACAATGTCTTGCAGTCTGGATACCCGATGAATACAGGGGAGAAAATGCATGGGAGCTTTTTTGCGGCTGTGTCCGCAAACTGAAAAGTGAATTTTTGGATACAGATATCAAATGGTGTAAAAGTGCAAAGGATATTAAAGCTGTTGAACAAAAAGGCGGAAGTGGTATAATACTTACCGTTGAGGGAGGAGCTGTTTTAGGAGGAAAAATCAGCCGTATTTCCGAACTTTATGACATGGGAGTACGCATGATGACACTCACATGGAACGGCAGAAATGAACTCGGTGACGGTATAGGCGTAACTGATGACACAGGTCTGACGAATTTCGGGAAAGAATGTGTCAGGGAAATGGAAAGGTGCGGTATAATAATTGACCTTTCCCATGCAGGAGAAAAACTTTTTTATGATGTTGCCAAAGAAACAGAAAAGCCATTTGTAACAAGCCATTCAAATATAAGAAATGTTACTCCGCATAAAAGAAATCTTACAGAAGATGAATTTATGATACTTATGAAAAGAGGAGGAATAACAGGTCTTAATTTTTGTGCGGAATTTTTGAATAATAACAAGACAAACGCACAAATGTATGATATAATAAAACACGCAAAGCAGATGATAGACCTTGGCGGAGAAAAATATATCGGTATGGGAGCAGATTTTGACGGTGCTGATATTCCCTCAGATATAAAAGGTCTTGAAACTATGCCTGCACTTTATGAAATGTTTGTGAAAAACTTAGGTGCAGAAACAGCAGACGCTATATTTTTCGGGAATGCGTACAGATTTTTCACCGAAAATCTTCGCTGAACGAATGATATAAACCATAAATATAAAGAAAGAAGGAAATTTCATGAAGTACAACAGTACCAGAAACAAAAACACAGTGGTAAGTGCCGCACAGGCTATATCACAGGGTATTTCGGAAGAAGGAGGACTTTTCGTTCCTCAGGAGCTTCCTAAGTATTCCGCAGATGATCTGAAAGCACTTGCACAGACAGATTATAAGGGCAGAGCCAAGAAGATAATGGGAGATTATCTTTCAGATTTCACAGCAGAGGAAATAAGCGAAAGTGTTGACGCTGCTTATGCTGCCGAAAAATTCGGTTCGGATAATCCTTGTCCCATTTCATATATAGAAAGCAAAGATACAAAAATGTCTCTGCTCGAACTCTGGCACGGCCCGACATCCGCATTCAAGGATATGGCTTTGCAGATACTTCCTCACCTTCTTACCAAATCAATGAAAAAGACAGCAGGTGACAAAAAGGCTGTTATCCTTGTTGCAACAAGCGGTGACACAGGCAAGGCTGCACTTGAGGGATTCAAGGATGTAGACGGCACTGAGATAATGGTATTCTATCCGGTAGACGGCGTTTCACCCATGCAGAAAAGACAGATGGCTACTCAGAAAGGTGAAAATGTCAATGTTATCGCAATAAAGGGTAATTTTGACGATGCACAGACAGGCGTAAAGAAAATCTTTACAAATGCAGATATAAAGAAAAAGCTTGCTGATAACAGTATGCTGTTTTCAAGTGCAAACTCAATAAACTGGGGCAGACTTCTTCCTCAGATAGTATATTATTTCTCTGCATACTGCGATATGGTAAACGAGGGAAAAATAAATCTCGGTGATAAGATAAATGTAGCTGTACCCACAGGAAACTTCGGCAATATCCTTGCTGCATTCTATGCTATGAATATGGGACTTCCGATAGCTAAATTTATATGTGCATCAAACTCAAACAATGTCCTCACAGATTTTATCAGAACAGGCACATATGACAGAAAGAGAAAGTTCTATACAACAATTTCTCCTTCAATGGATATACTTGTTTCAAGCAACCTTGAAAGACTTCTTTATCATCTTACAGGCTGCAATGATGCCAAAGTGGCAGAATTCATGAAGTCACTTTCAGAAAACGGTGCATACACAGTTGATGCTGACGTAAAGGCAGAGCTTGAAAAGTATTTCTGGGGCGGATGCTGTGATGATGAAAACACAGTAAAGACAATTTCCGAGCTTTATAAGGAGGAAAATTATCTTGCAGACACACATACAGCAGTTGCAGTAAATGTATATAAGCAGTATGCCGCACAGACAGGAGATAAGACTCCCACAGTAATTGCATCCACAGCAAGTCCTTATAAATTTGCAAAGGCTGTACTCGGTGCGGTAAGTGATGAAACACTTCCCTCAGATGAATTTGAAATGGTAAATGCACTTTCCGCAAAGACAAATACAACAGTTCCTGCACCTCTTGCAGCACTCAAAGATCTTGAGGAGAGATTCAATACTACCTGTGAGGTAGATGAAATGCCGCAGGTAGTTTTAGGAAGTCTCGGTATCTGCTGATATGGCAGTATATACAATAGCCGACCTTCATCTTTCATTCGGTACGGATAAGCCGATGGATGTTTTCAGCGGATGGGAGAATTACACCGACAGGATAGCACAAAACTGGCAGAGATTAGTAACCCCCGAAGATACTGTTGTGATAGCAGGTGATATATCGTGGGCTATGGATATAAAAGATACCGTTAAGGATTTCACATATCTGAATAACCTTAACGGTAAAAAGATCCTTATGAAAGGCAATCACGATTACTGGTGGGCTACTAAATCAAAAATGGATAAATTCCTTGCCGAAAACGGATTTGATACAATGTCCATACTTCATAATAATTATTACGAAGCGGGAGGAATTGCAATATGCGGCTCGAGGGGCTGGTTTTATGATGCTGAAAAGGACGAGGATATGAAAGTCCTTCATCGTGAGGTCGGCAGACTGAAAATGTCAATAGAGCCTGCAATAAAGGCAGGACTTGAGCCTGTAGTATTTCTGCATTATCCGCCTGTTTACAATAATACTGAATGTGCCGAGATAATGAATGTTCTCAGGGAGTATAAGATAAAGAAATGTTTCTACGGTCATATACATGGGGGAAATGCCGCAAAAAGAGCAGTTACCGGAGAGTATGACGGAATAATTTTCAGACTTGTTGCCTGTGATTATCTTAAATTCACACCGCTTTATATCAATTAGCCGCTGTGCAACCCCTCCACTTGTCAGGGCAATGGCGTCAACTTAAGGTTGTCACCACTGAATGTTTCTGTGTCATCCCGAACGAAGTGAGGGATCTTTTGAATAAAGCGGTTATTCCGGAAAGATTCTTCGTCGCTACGCTCCTCAGAATGACAGCCGGCGTGCCGCCGGTGTCGATTACCGCTACACAAAGTTTATTTTTACAATGAATTTGATTTGCTGCCAAAGTA
>OMZF01000106.1 GCA_900315465.1 uncultured Eubacteriales bacterium
GCCGGCTGTCATTCTGAGCGAAGCGAAGAATCTTTATACAAAACTAATTCATTCAAAAGATCCCTCACTTCGTTCGGGATGACAGAGCATTTTGCTTTTTTCGTTGCATAAAAAAACCGGCAGCGTGCCGCTGCACCCTATTGACGCTATGCGGAGTCTATTCTTATCTTAATAATGAATTTGCTTTGCTATTCAAAATTATCTTTTTAACCCCTCCGTCATTTCGTCACTTTAGTGACGAAATGACACCTCCCCTAAAGGGGAGGTGCCGAGCGTAAGCGAGGCGGAGGGGTTTTAAAAGCTTCTTCATCGCTACGTGCCCAAAGATCATTTCCTACGGGCACACCTCAGAATGACATTTTTTCAAAATAGCAAGGTGAAACGGAATAACCACTCAACTTCAAACTTCACTCTCCACATTCCACACTAAAAAAGGCGTATTAAATTTGAGCTAACACACAACTCCACACTCCACTCTCCAAACTCCACACTAAAAAAGGCTGTTGCAGTCACGAAAAACTACAACAGCCATAACTTTTATTTAATGTACAAACTTTGGATAACGAATCAATCGCATATTGCTGATTAATACATTCCGCCCATTCCGGGATCACCAGCAGGCATCGGTGGTGTGGGTTCTTTTATATCTGCTACGAGTGACTCTGTTGTGAGTACCATTGCAGCTACAGATGCAGCATTCTGGAGTGCGGAACGTGTTACCTTTGTAGGATCTACAATGCCGCTTTCCATCATGTCAACATATTCCTCTGTGAGTGCGTTGAAACCATAACCTACTTTATCGGAACTGATGATCTTGTCAACGATTACAGAACCCTCAAGTCCTGCATTTGCTGCGATCTGACGAACAGGCTCCTCAAGTGCTTTAAGAACGATCTTTGCACCTGTCTTTTCATCTCCCTCAAGTGTATCAACAAGTGCTGATACGGATTTGAGTGTGTTAAGAAGTGCTGTTCCGCCGCCTGCTACGATACCTTCCTCAACTGCTGCCTTTGTTGCTGCAAGTGCGTCTTCAATTCTGAGCTTCTTCTCTTTCATTTCGATCTCGGTAGCAGCACCTACTTTGATCACAGCTACACCGCCTGCAAGCTTTGCAAGTCTTTCCTGAAGCTTTTCTCTGTCAAAATCAGATGTTGTGGTCTCGATCTGTGCACGGATCTGTCCTACTCTTGATGCGATCTCTTCCTGACTGCCTGCACCGTCAACAATGATTGTGTTCTCCTTGTCAACCTTTACCTGACGTGCACGTCCGAGCTGATCCATCGTTGTATCTTTCAGTTCAAGTCCTATCTCGGAAGAAATTACCTGTCCGCCTGTAAGTACAGCTATATCACGGAGCATCTCTTTTCTTCTGTCACCGAAACCGGGAGCTTTTACACCAACACAAGTGAATGTGCCTCTGAGCTTATTAAGGATAAGTGTTGTAAGAGCTTCGCCCTCGATATCCTCTGCGATTATAACAAGCTTTTTGCCTGATTTTACAATATCCTCAAGGAGCGGGAGTATCTCCTGAATATTTGAGATTTTTTTATCTGTGATAAGGATATAAGCGTCATCTATAACTGCTTCCATCTTATCTGTGTCTGTGCACATATAAGGTGTGATATATCCTCTGTCAAACATCATACCTTCAACTACTTCTGAATATGTCTCGGCAGTCTTGGATTCCTCAACAGTGATAACACCGTCATTTCCTACCTTTTCCATAGCCTCTGCGATAAGGTTGCCGATGAATTCATCTGCTGCTGATATTGTTGCTACCCTTGCTATATCCTTTGAGCCTTCTACCTGCTTTGAATTTGCTTTGAGTGTATCTACAGCTGCATCTACTGCCTTGCTGATACCTTTTTTGAGTATCATCGGATTTGCTCCTGCTGTTACATTCTTCATACCCTCACGGATAAGTGCCTGTGCAAGAAGTGTTGCAGTTGTTGTACCGTCACCTGCTGCGTCATTTGTCTTGATTGATACTTCCTTTACAAGCTGTGCACCCATATTTTCAAATGCATCATCAAGCTCTATTTCCTTTGCGATAGTAACACCGTCGTTTGTGATAAGCGGTGCACCGTATTTCTTGTCAAGAACTACATTTCTGCCCTTCGGGCCGAGTGTTATCTTTACTGTATCTGCCAGCTGGTCGATACCGCTCATAAGAGCCTTTCTTGCGTCTTCACCGTAAATAATTTGTTTTGCCATGATAATCTGCCTCCGAATCAAATTTTATTACTCTACTACTGCTAAAATGTCTGACTGCTTAACGATAGTGTATTCTTCACCCTCAAGCTTTACATCTGTACCTGAATACTTGCTTGTGATTACCTTATCGCCAACCTTAACATACATTGTTACTTCCTTGCCGTCAACCATTCCGCCCGGGCCTACTGCAACAACTGTTGCAAACTGCGGCTTTTCCTGTGATGCGGCTGTAAGTACAATTCCGCTTTTTGTTGTTTCCTCTGCTTCTTCAGCCTTAACTACAACTCTGTCGAGTAAAGGTTTGATAGTCATAATATATTGCCTCCTTAAAGCAAAATAGATTTGATAATATTTATTAGCACTCTCTACCTTTGAGTGCTAAATGTATTGTATACCCTTTTGATTAAAAAATCAAGGGGTATTTGACATATAATTTGAATTTTTTTAAAATATTTTTCTTTTAATCGTACATTTTATAGTACAATATTTAAAACTATTATCATTATGCTGTGTTTCAACATCATTTTTTATTACTATCTGACAACAATAACTATGCTGTCCTGAACAAAAAAAGACCGCCACAAAAGTGACGGTCTGAAAAGGCTTATATCAGAATTTAACAATTCCCTGTTTTCTGAGGAATCCGAGAACTGATGCTGCCACCGATGCAAGAACAAAGATTATAAGCAGCCAGCCAAGGAAATTGAAGTAGTAGCTGCCTGATGCAATACCACTGTATGCTGTTGTACCAATCGTTGCACCTACATTGCAAAGAATAAGTCCGATAAGTGAGAATACAAAACCTACCACCATCAAAGCAGGTGTTACAAATACAACAAACTTAGACAGAAGTTCATTTGACTCTACAAAATTCTTTACATGGGGAACAAATCTCGCTATCGAGAAAAGGAACGCAAGAAGGAACAGGAATCCGCCAAAGCCTGAAAGATAATAAAGATTATGTCCTTCGGACTCTGAATAACCGAATACAGATACTGTCAATGTAACACAAGGTACAAGTGTAAGTATGAATGTGAGGAAGCTTAAAAGATTAGCACCATACTCAAGAAGATTACCGAGAATATCACCTGAGAAAATGGACGCAAAATTCTTGCCGAATTCGTTAAGATATGCACCAATATCAAATGACTTTTTGAGACTCATACCGCAGCTCAGACACGCAACCTGCTGAGGATTTGTTACCGGTGCTGCACAATGCGGGCAGAAAGAATTACCATCGCCCTTCTTGGTCTGACATGATGTGCATATTGCCTGAGTGTTCATCATCTGTGCACCACAGTTTCTGCAATAAAGCTTCGGGGGCATATACTGTGCATTATTCATCTGAGCATTGCTCTGGAACTGCTGTGCTGTTGTCTGCTGTGAATAAGGTGTAGCTGCCTGCTGCTGTTCAACCGGCTTATCCTCAAACTTATTTCCGCAATTTTGACAGAATAACATTCCTACCTGACGTACAGCTCCGCATTTGTCACAGAAAGCAACGCCCTGTCCCTTTCTTGTTCCGCAGTTCTGACATACATTATAGGACTCTTCCATAAAAGTACCGCAGTTTTTACAATACATTTTAAATTTCCTCCTACTTTTAATAGTTTAGTAAATTAAAGGATTGCTTTGATGATTTGATTATACGATATAAAAATTGTTAAGTCAAGAATTTATGCATTCTTTTGGTAAAAATATTCAAAATATTACATTTTTCACAACTTGATGAAAATAAACATTATTTATTTGTTAAAAAATTGTCAGATTATCTTCCAAGCTCCTCTGCTCTCCTTGTACAAGCACCCATAGCCTCAATTATTGTCTCCGGTACTTTTTTCTCTTTGAGAACGTTCATTGCTTCTATCGTAGTACCGCCCTTTGAGCATACCTTTTCTATAAGCTGTTCGGGCGTATCTCCGCTTGAACGAAGCATTTCCGCACTGCCCTCAAATGTCTTGCATACAAGTGAAAGTGCTGTTGCGGCATCTATCCCCACTGATACTGCATAATCTACCATTGCCTTTGCAAAAAGATATATGTACGCCGGACTGCTTCCGTTTACTGCAATTATTGCATTCATCTGATCTTCAGGAAGCAATGCAACATCCCCCGAAAGTGCAAACATCTTATACACTTCATCAAAATCTGCATCACTGATATTCTCCGAACGGCAAATCGCTGTTGCACCTTTACCCAAAAGCAATGGGGTATTCGGCATAACTCTGACCATAGGACAATTCTTTCCAAGTCCTTTTCTTACATATTCTATTGAAATTCCTGCGGCAATCGTAACAAATATATCACTTTCCGAAACTGCACCGCTTACAGAACTCAATACTTCATCATAATTCTGCGGTTTTACTGCAAGTACAATAATATCAGATTTTTCAACAAGCTCGGCAGAAGATGCAGCACAGCCAACTCCCTTTTTCTGCATCGCCTCACATTTTGAAACATCGGGGTCGAATACACAAATATCCTCAGCTGATTTTGCCTTATTGGTAAGGATACCATTAATAATGGCTGTTGCCATATTTCCTGCTCCGATAAAACCTATTTTCTTTTCACACATAAAAAAACACCTCTTAAATAATTTATAAATTTTAATAGGGCGGCATTTCAGCCACCCTAAAAAAATCAGAATGATAAGCAATACGGACTCGGGAAATTATACTTATCCTTATATCCGTCAGGTGCATAGTCACCATAGAAGAACATTTCAAGCTCGTCACAGCGTCTGTAAAGCAGACCGTAGTAACATACTCCGCAAGCATGATGATATGCAAGAAGTTCATTGATAAGTGCATTTCTGTTTACATATCTGAGGTCACGCCCTGTTGTTGTACTGCCAGAAACAAGATTCAGATATGTTCCGCTGCAATAGCCTACTGTGCCATCGGATGTCTTTACCTTATACCATACACTGTTATACTTCTGTGTAGAAACAAGTGTGACTTTTTCTCCATCAGCAAGTACCTTTATAACACTTGACGATGTAGTGTAGCTTTGTCTGAGGTTAAGTCCTCCGTTTGCATTTACTATACCTGTCATAGATGAACCATTTGAAACTGTACCGTAAGAATTGAGAAGTATATTTTTAATATCGGATGAACCTGTCCAGCCCGTTCCTAAATTATAGGAGAACGATACAAGTGCATCAAACTGCTGCTGATTGAATCTGATATTATTATTGAGCAGCATATTATTTACTTCTCTTGCGTAGTTTTCGTCGTTTACTGCCTTAACAAGAAGTGCATATCCTTCGCCTCTTGTTATGTTATCATAGAAACACTGTCCTTCCCATACAACATAACCATGTCCGAGGGTCGGAAGATTATTTGCAAGGGTATCATATGTAACTACAGGAACAAATCCTTCCTTATCGCCGATGAACTGTATTACTTCATCACTTGCACGAAGTCTTTCAAGTCCTGTTGCGGTGGGGTTTGTCTTTGATGTTACATACACATCTGATGTGCCGTCAGAGCTTGTTGACCACTGATTATTCTTGTATGAATACGCCTTATATTTCAATGTGCCTGCAACAGTGGGCTTGAACTTTCCTGTCCATACATATGTATTGCCCTCTGCCTTCTTCTCTGTAGCATTTACACTGAGGTTTTTGCCGTCTATTTCAACAATGAATTTAACGGCTGTTCTTGTTTTGTCTGTTATAGCTGTAAGCTTTACTTCTGAATTCAGCACTGCCGAATTCGGTGAAGAATAGGTGAATTTTATCGGGTCTGCTTCATATACAGTCACAACACAAAGTCTTCTGCTTCCGGTTGTATCTGTATATGTTATTCCCACTTTACCGGGGTTCTTTGTAAGTATAAATCCGTTGCATACGGTAGCGATATTTGAATCGCTTGTGCCCCATTCTGCATAATTTGGAGAATAGCCCTCAATATAGATTGTCTTGCCTGCCGTTGTGCTTGCCGAATAACGTGAAAGGCTTATGCTGCCTCCTGAAACTGATGTAACAGTAACATTACACGTTGCCTTTACTTTTCCTGTGCTGTCGGTTGCGGTTATTACAGCTGAACCTGCTTTAAGACCGCTTACGACACCGTTTCTTACTGCTGCAACATTCGTATCTGATGATGACCATGTAACAGCACTGTTATCTGATGTTGTTGCTTTGATTATGTAGTTTGTACCGAGTTTAAGACTTGCTGATGAAGCTGAAAGTGTAAGCTTCGGAAGTTCCTTTACCGTAAACTTCATTGTTGCCTTAACTGTGCCGGCAGGGTCATAAACAGTTACATTCGCTGCACCTATTCCGACTGCCTTTACTGTTCCGCTTGCTGTGACTGTAACAATTGAACTGTTTGATGTAGTATATGCCACAGCTCCGCCTGAGGGTACTGTGGTGGGCTTTATTGTGTAAGTTTCACCCTTTGTAAGTGTTTTTGATGAAGCCGGAAGTGTTATTGAGCTTAGTGTTTCTTTCACTACCTTTACGGTACATTTTACACTCTTTTTAGACTTGCTGTCGGTTGCGGTTATTGTTACTGTACCTGCCTTTACACCCGTTACAACACCCTTTGAAGTTACTGTTGCTATGTTCTTATCCGAACTTGTCCATGTGAACGTTCCGCCCGAATTTGTTTTTGCTGTGAGTGCAAGGTTCTTTCCCACACCTATTGTAGCTGTAGTATTTGAAATCGATACTGTTACTGTTGAAGATGCTGTGTTTGTATTATTGTTTGCAGCCTGAGTGCTGTTTGAATTATTTGTGTTGGTCAATGCAGGCTTACTTGTTTGTGATGCGGAAGACAGATATGTAACATAATCTGTCGAAACATATCCCTTTGTACCATCCTCGGCAATTACCTGTGCCCAGCTGTCACCGTAAAATTTAACAATATCCAGCTTAACTCCGGGAGCCAATGTCTTTATTACACTATAATTAGTGCCTGCCCCACGTCTTATGTTAAGATATGTATTTACTTTGGCATCTGTAATAATATCAAGATAATCCGCTGAACAATAACCTACTGTACCGTCACTTAGCTGTACCTTAAGCCAACCGCTGTTTGACTTATCTGTTACAGTTACCGTACTGTTGTTGCTTATCACTTTCAACACGCCGTACTGAGTTCCCGTACCCTTTCTCAGATTAACATCCGCCGTTGTCTTTGCGTATATACTCTCCTGAGCACCTACCGACATTGAAAATAACGGAATTGAAGTTCCCATCAAAGCAACCGCACAGGCAATCGCAATTATTTTTTTCATTTTTTTCCTTGGTTTACCTGTTTCGTCGGAAATATCTTCACTCCGATTAAAAAATTTGTACAATTGTAACACGACCTTTCATATTAGTTACAAGTTTGTTTATTTTATCCGTTCGGCAGACACAATTTTACAATCATGCTATGCCACCTATTCTTTATACATAATACATTATACACAATATTGTACTTGATTTCAACTGACATATTTCATAAATATGTATGTTAATTTATATCATTTTAACAGTTTTACCATGCATTTATCCTGCAAAATCAAAAATTGTGAACATTATTACAAACGTGTAACTATAGTATTGCAGTGACTTTTGCCATTAATTGTCACATATGTTCCTTAATGTAAAGCTATTAGCTTACACATTTAAAATAAATTATCAGTTGCAGAAAAAAATATCCGCACCGTCACCCAGACATTCCAGAAAATCACAGAATACTTCACCTGCATCAGCCATAAATTCTTTATTCCGATCTGAATTGGCAAGCTTTTTTGCTTGACGATTTTCACTTATTTTCTCGTATAAAGCAATATATTTTTTGTTCTTCCTATCCATCGTGCAGGCGGTATCTATATAATTATACGCCTCCTCAAGCCATCCTTTTTTGTATGAAAGAAGTGCCGAGTAATAATACCATTCTCCCTTGCGGTCTGATGAATATATCTCTCCCAAGGTTTTCTCCGCTGTCTTGTACCGCTCGCTGTTTATCAGTTTTTCTATATCAGCATAAAAACCATCATCTTCACAGCTTACTGCATAATCGTCCTGCTGAACATATCCGGGAGCATTGCGTCTTTCCTCCATTATCTGATTATATGCCGCATTTATCTCTTTCATTTTTTCCGCTGCCTCTTCTGCAAGCGGACTGTCTGCATATCTGTCAGGATGATATTTTTTCGCAAGTCTTCTGTAGATCTGTTTCAACTGTTCATTTGTCACACTTTGGTGGCAATTAAGTATTTTATACGGATCTTTCAAAATCATCATCCTCCTGTATATCTTTGTATTTATTTATACACTTTTTTGTCTGCGTTTGCAGTCCTTCATAAAAGATATTATCAAGTACACCTTTATATTTATTCAAATCAAGCAAGTCATATGCTTTACAAAGTTCCGTTATTGTTGCGTTAAGCACACCTTCACAATATGTACTGAAATTTATGTTTTCAGCAAGGTATTTATCTGAAAAGGGATTAAAGTTATTATGCTTTACATCATTTTCGAGATCATCTGCGGCATCAATAAGATATACCCATCTTCCTAAATAATAGCCGAATACCGAAAGTGCTTTATTATCAGGATAGCTTAGTATAAGCAGTTTTGAAAGAAAAGTCGCTGTCGCATCTGCCGATTTGTCAATACCTGAATTGCTTTTTTCGGCTTCATACTGACTTTGCATCATTTCGGATGCGAGAGAGTCTATTTCAGTGTATTCATAACTTGCTTTCTTATACGAATGATGTAAAAACAACATAAACACTCCGGCTATGATCTTTTCAAAAAAATTTCCATCCTGTTTCGTATCCTTGAGCTTGTAATACGAAAGAATAACATTTACCGCTCCTGCAAGAGAAAATACATCTCCCTCGCAGGAACAATAACGGCATTTTTTAAAAGGATTACACACACAATGACCTTTATCAGTCCTGCATTTTACATCGTCAATCGAAAGATACAGAATCGCAAGTGCAGTTAAATCATAACTCAGGAATACCCTTGAAAAAATTCCGTATTTCTTCCCCATACTGCGGCAAAGACTGCAATATACACTTTTATAAAAAGCATACTCCTTTACTTTCAGTTCAGCTTTTTCAGGTCGTATATATCCGAACAAAATATCATCACCGTCAGCTTAAATATTTTTTAAGGTACTTTCCTGTATAAGACTCCGGACATTCACATATTTCTTCGGGTGTACCGCAGGCAATGACCGTTCCTCCGCCGTCTCCTCCTTCGGGTCCCAGATCTATTATATAATCCGCTGTCTTTATAAGATCAAGATTATGCTCTATCACTATTACTGTATTTCCGGCATCAACAAATTTGTGCAGCACATCTATAAGCCTGTGTACATCCGCTATATGCAGTCCTGTTGTCGGCTCGTCAAGTATATACACAGTTTTTCCTGTTGATCTCTTTGAAAGCTCGGTAGCAAGCTTTATTCTTTGTGCTTCTCCGCCTGAAAGAGTGGTTGACGGCTGACCTATTTTTATATATCCCAGTCCTACATCCCTGAGTGTTTTAAGTTTAGTAAAGATCTTCTGCTGATTTTCAAAGAACTGACAACCTTCTTCAACAGTCATTTCAAGTATATCATAAATCGATTTCCCTTTGTATTTTACTTCAAGAGTTTCTCTGCTGTATCTCTTTCCTCCGCATACTTCACACGGCACATATACATCAGGAAGAAAATGCATCTCTATCTTTATTATTCCGTCTCCCTGACACGCTTCGCATCTTCCCCCTTTTACATTGAAGGAAAATCTGCCAGCTCCAAAGCCTCTTATCTTTGCATCATTCGTTCCGGCATAAAGCTCTCTTATATCTGTAAATACATTTGTATAGGTGGCAGGGTTTGAACGGGGGGTTCTGCCTATAGGCGACTGATTTATATCTATTACTTTATCTAAAAATTCCTGTCCTGTAACACTCTTACACATAACTGGCAGAGGTTTTGCATTATTAAGATCACTTGCAAGCTTTTTGTGAAGTATTTCATTTACAAGCGATGATTTTCCCGAACCTGAAACTCCTGTAACACAAATGAATTTTCCGAGTGGGAATGATACATCTATGTTTTTCAGATTGTTCTGATATGCTCCCTTAACTTTCAGAAAATGTCCGTTGCCCTGTCTTCTTTTTTCGGGTACAGGAACAGATCTCTTTCCGCTTAGATACTGACCTGTAATTGACCTTTCACAATTCTTTATATCTTCAACAGTTCCGGCACATACAAGCTCGCCGCCATGTATACCAGCTCCGGGCCCTATGTCTATAATATGGTCTGCTGCATACATAGTATCTTCGTCATGCTCGACAACTACTACCGTATTTCCAAGATCACGAAGATTTTTAAGCGTTGCAATAAGTTTATCATTATCTCTCTGATGGAGTCCTATACTCGGCTCGTCAAGTATATACAATACTCCCGAAAGTGATGAACCTATCTGTGTTGCAAGACGTATACGCTGACTTTCTCCGCCTGAAAGTGTACCTGCCGAACGTGAAAGCGTGAGATATGAAAGCCCTACACTATTCAGGAAACTGAGTCTGCTGTCTATTTCCTTTGTTATAGCCTTTGCAATCAGCTTTTCCCTGTCTGTAAGCTTTGCTTCCTTTACGAATTCAAGTGCCTTGCCAACAGACATATCACAGAATTCACTGATGTTCATTCCCCCTACGGTTACAGCAAGACTTTCGGGTGACAGTCTCCTTCCTTTGCAGGCATCACAAGGTACTGCTGACATATAGCTCTCTATTTCGCTTTTTACCCATGCACTTTGCGTCTCTCTGAAACGTCTTTCAAGATTGTTTATTATTCCCTCAAATTCTGTCTGATACGTTCCGCTGCCGTATTCATTTTTGCGGTGTATGGTTATTTTCTCTCCCTTTGTACCATAAAGAAAAATATCAAGCTGCTCCTCTGAAAGCTCGTTTAACGGTGCATCAAGCGAAATTCCATACTTTTCGGAAAGTGCTTCAAAATACATCGTTGCAATCGTACTTCCTTCCATTGCCCAGCCGCTGCCCTTTATCGCTCCCTGACGTACAGACTTTGACATATCGGGTATTAGCCTGTTTTTGTCTATTTCCATGAATACGCCCAGACCTGTGCATTTTTTACAAGCTCCGAACGGATTATTGAATGAAAACATTCTCGGACTGAGTTCATCTATACTTACACCATGATCGGGACAAGCATAATTCTGCGAAAAAAGTATATCTTCTCCGTCCTGTACTGAAACAATAATCAATCCTCCTGCAAGCTTTGAGGCTGTTTCTACCGAATCGGCAAGACGTGAGCGGATTTCATCCTTTATCACCAATCGGTCAACTACTATTTCAATACTATGCTTTTTGTTTTTTTCAATGGTTATCTTCTCCGAAAGATCGTATATTATGCCGTCTACTCTAACTCGCACAAATCCGCTTTTTGATGCTGATTCAAGCTCCTTCTGGTGCTGTCCTTTCTTTGCTCTTATTATCGGAGCCATTACCTGTATTTTTGTACCTGCCGGCAAGGTCAACACTTTATCAACTATCTGATCGACTGTCTGCTGCTTTATCTCCCTGTGGCATATCGGACAATGGGGTATTCCTATCCTTGCATACATAAGTCTGAGATAATCATATATTTCTGTTACCGTTCCCACTGTTGAACGGGGATTTTGTGATGTTGTCTTCTGATCTATCGAAATTGCAGGTGATAAGCCGTCTATACTGTCTACATCAGGCTTATCCATCTGTCCCAAAAACATTCTTGCATATGATGAAAGTGATTCAACATACCGTCTTTGTCCTTCGGCATACAATGTATCGAATGCAAGTGATGACTTCCCCGAGCCGCTGAGTCCTGTCATTACTACAAGTTCATCTCTCGGTATCTCAACATTTATGTTTTTAAGATTATGCTCTCTTGCACCTTTTACAACAATTTTTTTGAAAGCCATTTTTTCTCCTCTTTCACTTGTAATTTATCCCGATATGAACATAAGGAGTGCCGTAAAAGCACTCCTTATAAATTTATTCATCGTCTCCGGAAGAATCTTCCTTTGTTTCAGTCTCAACAGCTGTTATCTCCTCAGATGCTGTGTCATCGTCAAATTCTTCTTCATCCTGCTCTACAGGTATCTCTTTATTTTCCATAGCACAAATGAACTGTTCACCACTCATCTTTTCATTCTCGAAAAGGAATTGTGCAACTCTGTGAAGCTCTGCTGTATGCTCTTTCAGTATATTCTCGGTCTTTTCATATCCGTCTGTGATATATGCCTTTACCTCTTCATCAATAAGGGCTGCTGTTTCTTCGGAATAGGTTTTGTTATGACCGAATTCTTTTCCGAGGAACACTTCTCCGTCTGATGACCCGTATGTGATAGGCCCGAGTTTTTCACTCATACCGTATTTCGTTATCATTGAGAAAACAAGATTTGTTGCTCTCTCTATATCATTTGATGCACCTGTGGAAATATCCCCTAAAATAAGAGCTTCTGCAACACGTCCGCCAAGAAGTACCACTATCTCCTCAAGCATTTCATTTCTTGAACGATAGCTTCTGTCTTCAGAGGGCAAAGACATTGTGAATCCTCCTGCCATACCTCTCGGAATTATAGAGATCTGATGTACAGGATCCTGTGTAGGACAGCAGTATGTTGCTATAGCATGACCTGCTTCATGATATGCTGTGAGCTTTTTCTCTTTATCGGACATTACACGGGATTTCTTCTCCGTACCTACTACAACCTTGATAGTTGCTTCTTCAACTTCACGCATAGTTATTGCTTTCTGATCTCTTCTTGCTGCAAGAAGTGCTGCTTCATTAAGAAGGTTTTCAAGGTCTGCACCTGTAAATCCTGCTGTTGATTTTGCTATAGTTTTAAGTTCAACATCAGGAGCAAGAGGCTTGCCTTTTGCGTGTACTTTCAGTATTTCTTCTCTGCCCTTTATATCGGGTCTGCCTACTATTACCTGTCTGTCAAATCTGCCCGGACGCATAAGTGCAGGGTCAAGTATATCAGGTCGGTTTGTAGCTGCTATCATTATTACGCCTTCGTTTGCTCCGAAACCGTCCATCTCGACAAGCAGCTGGTTAAGAGTCTGCTCTCTTTCGTCATGTCCGCCGCCGAGACCTGCTCCTCTTTGTCTGCCAACTGCATCAATTTCATCAATGAATATGATACATGGTGAGTTCTTGTGTGCCTGCTCAAAAAGGTCTCTTACACGGGATGCACCTACACCTACGAACATCTCTACAAAATCAGAACCTGATATTGAAAAGAACTGCACTCCTGCTTCACCTGCAACTGCTCTTGCAAGAAGAGTTTTACCTGTACCCGGAGGGCCTACCAGAAGTACGCCTTTCGGTATCCTTGCACCAAGTTCATTATACTTTTTCGGGTCTTTAAGGAATTCAACTATCTCACGAAGTTCTTCCTTTTCTTCATCTGCACCTGCAACATCGGCAAATGTTGTCTTTCTCTTTTCATCATTCACACTTTTGAATTTTGCTTTGCCGAATGTGAATGATTTTCCTGCATCTCCTATGCCGTTGGATATACGACGCATAAAATACAGCCATATCACAATAAACAGAACGATAAGGATTATATTCGGAAGAATATTTATCCAGAAGCTGTTATCGGTTGCCTGTTTCCATGTGAATACCATGGGTTCATTTGGATTTTTCGCATTATAATCCTCTACATAAGGCTTAATTGTTTCAAGGAAAAGACCTACGCTTGCTACATAAGTTTCCACCTTCTGCCCGTTTGTCTTTTCGATCTTCAGTTCACCTGTTCCGAAATCAAGAGAATACTCCTTTACGTTATTCTCTTTGAAAAGATAAACTATCTCTGATGTAGGTTTTTCTTCCTTAGGCTGCATTGTGAAAAATACAGCTATCACCACGATAAGCAAAATCGGAATTCCAATATATATCAAAAGATTTCTTATTGTCTTTTTATTATCCAACTTACCATCACTCCTTTTCTTTTTCATGGATATGCTGTTTAAGTACGCCTATATACGGCAAATTTCTGTACTTTTCATCATAATCCAGACCATAGCCGACTATAAACAGATCATCTACCTTTGCACCCGAATAATCAGCCTTGATATCTATATCTTTTTTACGCCTTGAGGGCTTATCAAAAAGAGTACATACCTTTACGGATGCAGGTTTATATTTCTGCAGATAATTTTTTATGTAGAACAGTGTATTGCCTGTATCGAGAATATCTTCAACCAGTATTACATCAATGCCGCTTATATCAGCGGTTATATCCTTGGTTATCACAACATTCCCTGATGATGTTGTTCCCGAACCATAGCTTTTCGCTGCCATGAAATCGAATCTGCAGTCAAGCGGTATCTTCCTTACAAGATCTGCAAAAAACAATACACTTCCCTTCAATATCGGAATCAGAAAAGGCTCTTTATCCTTATAATCCCTTCCTATATCAGATGCTATACGGTCTGTAAGCTCTGAAAGCTCTTTCTCACTGTACAGTATCCTGTCAATATTCTTATGCATTTATCCTCTTCCTTTCCCGTTTTTATTTGAACAATCCAAAACAAGAACCTTTTTTGTTTTTGCTGTTACCCTGCAGTCCTCAGATACTCCTGTTCTTTCTGTCCAGAGTACCCTCTCACCATCACAAAGCACAACTACGCTCTCACGTTCATCTTTCGGTATCTTCATTTCATTAAACAGCTTTTTCAGAGTTTTGGTCACATTTCTGTTTCTCAGGCAGATACGGTCACCGCTTTTACGGTTTCTGAAAACAGCCGATAATGGTATTGTATCATAATCGAGCGAATTATTAAATAAAAATTTGTTATTTTTTTCACCGTTGTAAAAATCATCTATATTCATCACCGAAAGACTTATTTTTTTATTATTAATTACAACAGTTTTCCTGTCATTAAATGGTATTTCTTCATTTTCATGATGGGACTCCATTTTTATTATTCTCAGATAACCCTGATTTGAAACTGCAAAAATATTCCTTTTCAGCTGAACAGCACCATGAAAGGAACATATATTCCTTATAAGTGCTATATGCTCCGCTTCGGGTGTGACATCATATTTCTTACAAAGTATGCTTATGGCCTCAGCAAATACCGCTTCATCACAAGCGTAAAGCATATCTGCTTTATATCCGTTTTCTGTTCTTGCTTTTGCAATAACATCACAGGCACATCTGTAAAGGTGTTCAGCCTGCTTACGCATTCTGTCACTCAGTGCTGCCATTGTAGTTTCAAATGACGGATTTATGCCTTTCAGCACACTCACTACATCAAGTCTTATCTTATTACGGGTATATTCCCTTGTGAAATTTGTGCTGTCATTTACAAAATCATAGCCGTTTTCATGACAATACCGCTCTATATCATCCCTTGTCACTTCAATAAGCGGTCTTATGATATTATCCCTCACCGGAGGTATTCCGCAAAGTCCTTTTATACCGCAGCCCCTTGTCATATTAAAAAGAACTGTTTCTGCATTATCGGAGGCTGTATGTGCTGTAGCTATCTTGCCTTTACACTCTTTTGCTGTTTCGGCAAAAAATGCATATCGTATATCTCTGCCGCATTTTTCGGTACTTTCCTTATTTTTCTGAGCAATGCCGGCTACATCAATTTTCAAAAGCCTGAATTCAACATCATTCTTTTCACACAATGAACGGGCAAAATTTTCATCCCTGTCTGCCTCAGCACCCCTAAGCATATGATTGATATGACAGGCAACAAGCTTTAATTTATATTTTTCCCTGAGAGATACAAGAAAATGAAATAATGCACATGAATCTGCTCCGCCTGAAAGTCCTATTACCACACTGTCACCGACGGAGAGCATATTATATTTTTCTACTGTTTTTATTGCTTTATTCTCCACGGCTTAACTCCTGTGACGTAAATCGCATGAATTCTCCCTGCCAATGCAGAGGTATTGAGCGTGTTTCTCCGTGTCTGTTCTTTGCAACGATACACTCACCGCTGTTCATGTCTACATCATCCGTATTTTTATTTCCTTTCATACTTTCACGATAACCCTGACGATAAAGAAACAATACTATATCTGCATCCTGCTCTATCGAACCTGAATCACGAAGGTCTGAAAGCTGTGGTTCATGCTCTGCCCTTTTTTCACTTTCACGGGAAAGCTGTGAAAGTGTTATCACCGGCACACTAAGTTCTTTTGCCATTATTTTAAGACTTCTGGTTATCTCTGAAATTTCCTGAACCCTGTTATCTATTCTCCTTGATGACTGCATAAGCTGAAGATAATCTATTATTACAAGATCTACTCCTCTGAGCCTGCGTATTTTGGCTTTCATCTGAGGAACAGTTATGCCCGATGTATCGTCAAGATATATTTCCGTTCTGCTGAGTACCTCTCCGGCTTCTATAAGACGTGTCCATTCGTCAACATTAAGCTTGCCTGTACGAAGTTTTGTACCCTGTATAAGTCCCTCTGTTGAAAGAAGTCTCGATACAAGCTGCTCCTTTGACATTTCAAGCGAGAAAAATGCTACTCTTCTCTTTGCTTTCACCCCTACATGACGGGCTATATTAAGTGCAAAACTTGTTTTACCCATACCGGGACGTGCCGCAAGGATTATAAGGTCAGTTTTATTAAGTCCTGTTATCGTACTGTCAAGTGCCGATATTCCTGTGGGAAGTGCCGCATATCTTTCGCTTTCTTCGGAGTTCAGCAAATCAAGCTGTTCAAAGGTCTTATATATTACTGTGTTTATTCTTTCAAGCGTATTATCAACTTTATCGTTGCTGATATTATATATCCTCTGTTCTGCTGAATCTACAAGGTTTTTTACATCCCCCGAGGGATTCAGTGCTTCACTTATTATCTCCCTTGATTCCTGTATAAGTTTTCTTCTAAGATAGCAGTTTTTTACCATCTGACAATATCTTTCCATCGATTCCGCTACAAATATCTGCTGTGTGAGCTGAAAAAGATATACTTTGATAGTGCTTTCTTCAATACCTTCCTTTCCTTTCAGGCGGTTAAGGACTGTAATGAATTCTATTGGCATATTAAGGGTAAAAAGATCTATCATCGTCTGATAGATCATCGTGTGATTTTTCAGATAAAAATATTCTGCTGAAGGAATAATATGCATCGCATCACTGAGTAAATTCGGATCAAGAAGGATAAGACCCAGAATCGCCTGCTCCGCTTCTTCGTTATACGGCATACTTGCTCCCTCGTTCATATTTCCTTCTTCATACTGCTCCATTATGCTTTTCACCTGCTTTCCCTTTTATAATGACAAAAGATTTGAGACTTAATATTAAAGCCTCAAATCTGTCAGATACTTCTGTAAAGTTTTTTACTTTGCAGTTTCTTCTGTTACCATCACTTTTATTTTTGCCGATATTCCTGTATAAAGCTTTACTTCGCAATTATATGTGCCGAAAGACTTTATTTCTGATTCAGGAACAACCTTTCTTTTGTCAATATCCAGACCAAATTGCTTCTTTATCTCGGCTGCGATCTCTTTATTTGTTACCGAACCGAAAAGCTTTCCGCCGTTTCCTGCTTTTCCGATTATTGTAAGTGTCTTGCCTGAAAGCCTCTCAGCATTTTCCTTTGCTTCATTTGTTGCAACTTCAATTTTATGCTGCTTGGACTGCTCGGCATTTTTAAGCTCGTTAAGTGCCTTTGCATCTGCCTCTATGGCAAGCTTATGCGGCAGAAGATAATTTCTTCCGTATCCGTCGGATACATTTACAAGCTCTCCTTTCTTGCCGGATCCCTTTACATCCTGTAATAAAATTACTTTCATTCTCTTTTCTTCCTTTCTTAGTTGACGCTCTTCACAGCATCCTGCTTTTTATTAATATCAGATTCACTGATTATTGACAATAATTTTTCTCTCGCTTCCGCCATACTTACATTTTCAAGCTGACACGCCGCCATCGTCTGATGACCGCCGCCGCCCAGAGCTTCCATTATTACCTGTACATTCACATCTCCAAGCGATCTTGCGGATATGTTTACAGTTTTATTTGTCTTATAAATCACAAATGAAGCCTTTACATTTTCGATACCTAAAAGTTCATCCGCTGCCTGTGCCGATGCTATTCGTATATCAGGCGTATTGTTATCCGCACATGCCACAGCACAATAATTGAATATCTCCGCTTCACTCACAAGCTTATACTTTACTTTATAAGTGTCAATCGAATTTGAAAACAGTCTTTTTACTTCTACGGTATCTGCACCCTTACTTTTAAGAAATGCCGCTGCTTCAAATGTCCTTACACCTGTTCTGAGTACAAAATTCTTTGTGTCAAGCATTATTCCCGCAAGAAGTGCCTCACTTTCAAGACGGCTGAGTGAACAGTCTCCAAGGTACTGTATAAGCTCAGCTGTCATCTCACAAGCTGATGATGCATATGGTTCATGGTAAAATACTACCGCATTATCTATATGATTTACCATCATTCTGTGGTGATCTATTACTACTGCACTTTTACAGCGTTCATATACCGCCTTCGATTCAAGGAAATTCGGGGAATGTGTATCAACAATTATAAGAAGTGTATGATCGTCTATTATATCAAGTGCTTCTTCTTCTGTCTTGAAAATACTTTCAAATCCTGCCTTTTCAAAGCTCGTAACAAGGGATTTGGCAAGAGTCTGCTGTCTGTCTATCACTATATATGCATTCCTGTGAAGCCCCTTTACCATAGCACTCCACATACCTATACAAGCCCCCACACTGTCAAGGTCTGAATAGCGGTGTCCCATTATAACTACATTGCTGCAATTATTTACATGGTTTGTAAGTGTTGCAGCTATTACTCTTGTCCTGACTTTATCACGCTTTTCTATACCTTTTGAAAGTCCTCCGAAAAACTGGTATACCTCGTTTTTCTTTACGGCAACCTGATCTCCTCCGCGTCCCAAAGCCATGTCAAGTGCCTGCCTTGCCCATGCTTCACACTCTTTTACGGTATTTCCTCCGCGACCTACTCCTATCGAAATAGTCGCATTCATCCTGTCATTTATCTGTATAGACCTTATTTCATCAAGCACCTTGAATTTTTCATCAATAAACTGCCTTATGAATCTTTCTTCCATCATTACAAGGTATCTGCCGCCGTTTATTTTCTTATAAAAGCCTGTCGTACCTGATACCCATTTTGCTATGACCTTTTCGACCAGCACAGCGATACGGCTTGCCTCGCCTTCTTCGGCTTCCCTTTCAAGCTCCTCACGGTTATCAAAAGCTATAATTGCGACAACGGGCCGTGACAAAACATATTCATCAGAATTAGACTTGTATGTGTTGTCATCAACAAAATAAACTACCGCACTTTCCCCTGCTTTAACAGCAAATACTATATACCATTTATCGTTTATCATAGTATCCGCACCGTTATCTTCAAACATGGTGTCGGGATTTTTATTTGCAAGATATTCTGTTATCGGATCACCCTCGGGATCCTTATCAACAAGCTTCCTGAAACGGTCATTTACCTGTATTATTTCGTTACCGCTGCCTATTACGACAGCCGGCACAGCTATCATATTTATTTTTCCGGCTGAAACATCATCTATTGAATTTACAGCTTCTTTGAAAGTCCATTTCAGATACTTTTTCAGATTTACAACAGATACAATAACTATCGCAATACCTCCAAGAGAAAGTATCAGCTCCGCAATGAAAATGTAATGGTTCCACCAGAATGATAATATCGCCATTACAAGCATTATCACTGCAAAAATAACAAACAGCGGCGTTATGTATCTGTTTTTATTATTATTAAACAAAACCTGCACCTACTTTTATAAGCCGTAAAGCTGAAAACATTACGGCATTTTTCTCAGACCTCCGTTATTATCGGCAGTATCATAGGACTTCTTCGGGTTTTGTCATAAAGCACCTTTGAAAGTTCGTCCTTTATGCTGTTTTTTATTACGCTCCATTCATGTATGCCATGTTCACTACAGTCGTCAAGTGCATAAAGCACAGCTTTTCTTGCCTCTTCCATCAGCGGCTCACTTTCACGCACATATACAAATCCTCTTGATACAATATCAGGGCCTGCAAGAAGCTGTCCTGTACCGCTTTCAAGTGCAACTACAACAACGATAAGTCCATCCTGCCCTAAATGTTTTCTGTCCCTGAGAACTATACTTCCTACATCTCCCACTCCGAGACCGTCAACAAGTGTCTTTCCGGCAGGTATACTCGGAAGCTGTTTCATACAGCTTTTACTTATCTCAACTACATTTCCTACATCTCCGATAAAGATATTTTCCCTCGGAAGTCCCATTCCCATAGCAAGCTCTGCGTGTTTTACCAGATGTCTCTGCTCTCCGTGTACCGGTATAAAATACTTCGGTTTGGTAAGTCCCTGAATAAGCTTCAGTTCCTCCTGACAAGCATGACCGGATACATGGACTTCATACATGGATTCCGAAGCTATCTTACATCCATGTTTCATAAGTTCATTTATAACATTACTTACCATTTTTTCATTTCCGGGAATAGGATTAGCTGAAATGATTATATAGTCATCCGGCCCTACTTCCACTTTTCTGTGATCTGAATATGCCATTCTCGAAAGTGCAGACATAGGCTCGCCCTGACTGCCTGTTGTGATAAGCACTATCTGATCTTTGGTATACTGACCGAGCATATCCAGATCTATCACAAGACCATCGGGAACGTCAATATAACCAAGTTCTGACGCTATAGCCATATTATTGACCATACTCCTGCCTGAAAAGGCTACTTTTCTTCCGTATTTCTCGGCACAATCAAGTATCTGTCTTATTCTTCCCAAATTTGAGGCAAATGTTGCAATTATTATCCTGCTGTCTTCCGCCTCCCTGAAAAGCATATCAAATGTATGACCTATTCTTTGCTCCGTAGCCGTATAACCGGGACGCTCCGCATTTGTGGAATCTGCCATCAGTGCAAGAACTCCCTGTTTTCCAAGCTCTGCAAAACGGGAAAGATCTATCATTCCTCCTGTTGTGGGAGTACAGTCTATCTTGAAATCTCCCGTATGAACTATAATTCCTGCTGATGTATGGATGGCAAGTCCCACAGAATCAGGGATAGAATGATTTACGTGGATGAATTCTATTGCTATTTTACCAAGCTTTATCCTCTGACCTGCTTTTACAACATTAAGCTTTGCTTTGCTCTGAAGTCCATGCTCTTTCAGCTTACTGCTCACAAGTCCGAGTGTGAGGGCTGTGCCGTAAATCGGAACATTTATTTTTTTCAGAAAATACGGTATCGCTCCGATATGGTCTTCATGTCCGTGGGTCAGCACCACTCCCTTTATCTTATCCTTTATACGTTCAAGATAAGTAAAGTCGGGTATTACAAGGTCTACTCCAAGCATATCCCCGTCGGGAAATGCCATTCCGCAATCGAGAAGGAACATATCATCATCACATTCAAAAAGTGTGATATTTTTTCCTATCTCGTTCAGACCACCAAGAAATGTTATCTTTACGGAAGATTCATTTTTCTGGTATTGTGTTCTTTTGGTCTGATAGCTTTTGTTATAGCCGCCGTTATAGTCCTTTTCGCTCTTTGACTGTTTTGCGGCATTCCTGCGGATGATCGCATCCTGAATCACTACATCTCCGCCGATAAGCTGATCTGAAAGCTTTGGCAGTTCAATACTTTCAAATATGCCTTTTGTATTTTTTGAAGGCATTCTTTTTTTGTGTGTCTTTTTTGATGCGGTATATTTCATTCTGGAATAGTTTCTTCCCTTTCCGCCTTTTGGCACACTTTTTCTGTTGAAATCAGATAACACTCAATTACCTCCTACATAAATAATACTCAGGCTTTACGCCCTATAAATCCGAACACAACTTCATATCTATTTTACTATTACAGTTTTATTATGTCAATAGTATTTTTTCCTATGCGGACAATAAAAACACATCCAATCGATTTTGTGGCAATAATATTGAATTTTTCACCATGATATTGTATAATTATAACCAAATTACTTTTTCGGAGGACAATATGAAAAAAGTAGAAATATTTACTGACGGTGCCTGCAGCGGTAATCCCGGCCCGGGCGGATGGGGTGCTGTTTTACGCTATAACGGTGTTGAAAAGGAGCTTTCCGGCGGCGAAGCTGTCACAACCAACAACCGTATGGAGCTTATGGCTGTGATTCAAGCCCTGAAAGCTCTCAAAGAGCCTTGTCAGGTCACTGTGACAAGTGATTCTCAATATGTATGCAACGGCATAAACAAAGGCTGGGCGGCAAGCTGGCAGAAAAATAACTGGATAAAATCTGACAAAACAAAGGCTAAAAATCCTGAACTATGGGAAGAACTCCTTACATTGCTCAAAACTCACAAAGCAACATTTATCTGGGTAAAAGGTCATAACGGTCATCCCGAAAATGAACGCTGTGACCGTCTCGCTGTAGAAGCCTACTCTAAATTCATTTAGCAATGTGAATACTCAAATTTTATACACTATAAAAAATTATGGCTGTTGTAGTTTTTTGATGACTGCAACAGCCATTTTTTTAGTGTGGAGTTTGGAGAGTGGAGTGTGGAGTTTGGAGAGTGGAGTGTGGAGTTTTTGGCAGTTTAAAAACCCCTCCGCCTCGCTTACGCTCGGCACCTGTCTCGCCTGCCGGCTCGGTCGGTGCTGCTGCTTCGCAGCGGTGTCCACTGGAC
>OMZF01000029.1 GCA_900315465.1 uncultured Eubacteriales bacterium
CAGGTCACCGGCACCGTACCAATGGATATCCACTCCCTCTACGTGTATCTCCTTGGTGAGGATATATGTGCCGGGCGGAAAGAAGATTGCTTCACCACTCTTCACGGCCTCTTTGATAGCAGAAGTGTCATCCGTTATTCCGTCTCCGAATGCACCGTAGTCCCGTATGCTTCTGATATTTTTCTGCATGAAATCACCTCATTATATTTTAATTTTTTGTTTCTTTCGGTTTTTAACCAAATATTAAAAATTGGTTGAAAGTTGAATTGCTTTTCTTGTTTGAGTTTTCAACATAAAATTTAAAAAAGTTGAAAACTTAACATAATACCCGCAGTCCTGTAAAAACAGATCTGCGGGTATTTATAAATTATTTTCTCACTAAAGTAAAATATTAGTTTTCGCTGTCACTCTTTTTTACTTCGATTCTTCCATACAGTGATGTATCGGGACGTTCATTAATGCTCTCTCTTACAATAGCTGAATCCTTATCATTTTCAAAAGTGCTGAACATACTGTCCTGAGGATGTGATTCACCGTCACTGTACTGTCTACGCTGATAACCGCTTGAACGAGGTCTGCGGTTATATGAACCGTCTTTATTAAAATTACTGCTCTTTCCCCTGTATCCTCCTCTGTATGAGGGTTTATAATCAGGGTCGGGACCTATCACAACATGACGCTGAAGATTTTCTCCCTCACTCCAGGATATAGCTCCTCTTACCTTCTGAACAGCTGTATGGATAATTCTTCTTTCATACGGATTCATTGGTTCAAGTGAAGTTTTTGCACCTGTTTTGCAAGCCTTGAAAGCAAGTTTTCTTCCAAGAATTTCCAATGTCTTTTCTCTCTTTTCCCTGTAATTTCCTATATTAAGTGATATTCTGTAATATTCATTGTCAACATGATTTGCCACCAGACCTGCAAGGTACTGCAGTGCATCAAGTGTTTCTCCCCTGTGACCGATTATGAAACCTACATCTTCACCCTCGATATTTATTACTGCTCCTCCCTCTACCTCTTCAGATGAAACAGTAAAATCCTTTATATTCATTTTTGTGAGAATTTCCTTGATGTAATTTTCTGCCTCCTGTAATGGAGTCAGCTCTATATAAGCTCTCACAATAGCAGGACTCCCACCGAAAAGACCGAATTTTTTCTTTTCAGGCTGCTGCAGAACTTCCGACTTTATATCCTCAGTGCCGAGCTGCTCACGAGCCTTTTTGACGGCTTCTTCTATCGTCTCGGCAGTAATGGTTACTTCCTTTATCATAAAGTTTACCTCCAGATTTATTTTTTCTTTCCCTGGTAATTACTGTTGTTATTATTTGATTTTTTTGATTTCTTACTTTTACCTGATGTTTTTGACTTTTTCTCTGAAACGACAGGTCTGTCATTCATTTCAGACGGTGCAACATAATCCGGAACATCTATAAATTCAAGTTCTGCTTCCTGCTGTCTTCTAAGAACCACTCTCTGAGCCTCAGCCTTTGCCTCAAGAATCGCCGGACTGAAAAATTTATTCATAACAAGCGACTGAAAAAATCCGAGAACAGTAGACGCTATCCAATAAAATCCTACTGCTGCGGGTACGGTATATGCTATCCATGCAGACATTACAGGCATAAGGAATATCATTGCAACCATACAGCCCTGCATTTTAGTTCCGTTCATTTTCTGCATGATGAACATACTTCCTACCGAAGTAACAAAACACAAAACCGGTATCAGCCACAACATCGACTGAAAAGAACTCTGATTAGGCGTTGCAAGAAGATCCAGACCCAAAAAATTAAATCCTTGTCTGAATTCGTTTATACTTTCAGTTTCGCTGCTGTTAAAAAGTAAATTTCCGTTTCCGTCTACAAGAAATTTCTGAAGATCACCAAAATACTTTACAATACTTATCTCACCGTATCTGCCGTTGATACTCAGACCTATTCCCGGAAGTGTACTTATACTGTTAAGTGCAGTAGACACCTTATCTGCTGCTATGTGCAGTGTATTGGTGAGAGGATTTATTACGGAATAATATACTCCGAACATTATCAGCATAGGTGCAAGCATAGGCATACAGCCCGCAGTAGGACTTATATTCTCCTTCTGCATAAGCTTCTGCACTTCTTCATTAGCCTTGACCCTGTCATTTTTATATTTTTCCATTATCTCTCTTTGCTTTTGCTGGAAACGTGCATTGGCAGCAACAGACTTCTGCTGTTTTACGGAAAACGGGAACAGCAGGATCTTTGTAAATAATGTAAAAAGAATAATTGCTATGCCGTAATTTTTTACAAGATAAAATGCACCCCAAAGGACATAGCCGAAAATACTGCCTATAAAATTAAATAAAACATCCATTGACTAACTGTCATTCCCTTCTTCCTTTTCAGAATAATTTCTTCTTCCGTATAATATCCTCTTAGGTCTGTTCCTTTGCGGTACAGGGTCATAGCCTCCCCTTGAAAACGGATTGCATCTCAGTATTCTCCATATCGTCATAAAAAAACCTATAAAAGTCCCGTACTCCGATATTGCGTCAATACCGTAATTTGAACAGGTAGGATAATACTTGCATTTTGGAGAAGTAAGTGAAGAAATATTTTTCTGATAAAAGCGAATAAGCCAAATAAGCGGGCGCTTCATTTTAAAACACCCGCCTCTTTCAGCTCTTTTTTCATAGCACGCAGAATATCATAGGATTTCACAAAGGGGGTCTTCCCTCTTGCGACAAAAACGAGATCATACCCAAAAGCGACATCATCCGAAATGGCTCTGAACGCCTCCCTGATTACCCTGCGAGATCTGTTACGCAAAACGGCCTTACCTATTTTTTTACTTGTAGTAATGCCGATCCTTACCTCTTTTCTGCGGTTTTTCATCACATATGTAACAAGCACCTGAGAGGTATAGGAACGACCCTTTGAGTAAATCCTGCGAAAGTCATTATTTCTTTTTAAAGTGATTATCTCACCCACAATGATCATTCCTTTTGTTTACCCTTATGACCGTATGCTTACGAGAAAACTCAGTAAGAGAGTTTCTTTCTTCCCTTTGCTCTGCGACGGGCAAGCACCTTGCGGCCGTTTGCAGTAGACATTCTCTTTCTGAAGCCATGCTCCTTCTTTCTGTGGAGCTTCTTGGGCTGATATGTTCTCAGCATGGAAATTCCTCCTTTCAATACTGTTCAAGATATAACCTTGCACCGTAAAATTATAAACTATAATACATTCATCTGTCAATAAAAATTTTAAATTTTCATTCAATTTTTACTGATTGACCAAATTTTATTGTTCTTATCAGCTATAATACAAAATATTATCCCTAAAATTAACAGTTTTTACACAATGTTGAAAAACATTTGAAATATAGAAAGTTTTATGATATAATTATCATTGTATAGGTGTTTGTAGATTTCCGAAAATGTTTTTATGACTGAATTTACGGAGATCCGGGCATTAGCTGTTATAAAAAAACAGCAAATTAAAAATTTTGAAACAGGAGAAGATATTACTTATGGATTCATTAAACGAAGCCTGGGACATGGTGCTTGAATACTGTAAAAATGAAATATCCACCACTGCTTACAAATCCTGGTTTGCCAATATCGAGCTGATAGATCTTGATTTCACAGAAGGTAAGGCTATCCTGAGAGTACCTGTAGATTTTCACCGCAATCTCGTACTGTCACTATATAAGCCGCTTCTTACCAAAGCAATGGAAAATGTATTCGGAAAAGCACTTGAATTGGTTGTCATTCTTCCCGATGAAAAGGATGAAAAGAATGAAAGAATTTCTCGTACAGATCTGGACGAGGACTATGAATTTACATTTGACACATTTATCGTAGGTTCTTCCAATAAATTTGCACACGCAGCATCTCTTGCAGTCGCAACAAATCCCGGAAGAGCTTATAACCCTCTGTTCATTTACGGTAATTCCGGTCTCGGAAAAACCCACCTGCTTTATGCTATAAGGAATGAAATACATAAAAACCATCCGGAAAAGGATATAGTCTATGTAAAAGGTGAGGATTTTACAAACGAGCTTATCGAGGCCCTTATGACAAAATCAAATATAGAATTCCGTCAGAAGTACAGAAAATCCGATGTACTTCTTGTAGATGATATACAGTTTATAAGCGGAAAAGATGCTACACAAGAAGAATTCTTTCATACATTCAATACCCTTTACGAAGCTAAAAGTCAGATAGTTCTTACATCAGACCGCCCTCCGAAAGAAATAAAAACCCTTGAGGACAGACTCAGAAGCCGTTTTGAATCAGGTCTTATTGCAGACATACAGCCGCCTGATTTTGAAACAAGAATTGCTATTATCCGCAGAAAAGCCGAGCTTCTTCAGATAGAACTGCCCGATGATGTAACAGAATACATAGCATCAAGACTTAAATCAAATATCCGTCAGCTTGAAGGAGTTGTAAAAAAACTTAAAGCAAAAAATCAGCTTTACGGAGATAAAATAACAATAAACATCGCTCAGAAAACTATTTCGGAAATCCTGAACAACGATCAGCCGCCACCGCTTACAGTCGAAATGATAATAGACGAAGTGGCACGTCATTTCGGTCTTACAGGTGCCGATATACGCTCCTCAAAAAGAAATTCAAATATCTCTAACGCACGTCAGATAGCCGTTTATGCGGTAAGAGAAATCACAAATATGTCAATGAACAATATAGGTGAGGAATTCGGGGGAAGAGATCATTCTACCATAGTATATGCACTCAAACAGATCGAAAAGAACATGGAAAAGGATCCCAAACTTAAGTCCACGGTAGATGATATTATCAAAAATATCCGCAACAGATAAGTTGAAAACATTTTCAACATTCAACAAAAACTGTTGAAAGATTTCTTTCTGAATTTTTCGGATTTTTAACTTTTATTCAACAATTCACCAACACGATTTAACTTCATTGTTGAGAATAAAAATAAGTTATTGCTGCTTCAACAAAAAACACACCACAATTCAACAAATAAAAAATTGCGAAAAAGTCACTGAAAATCAACATTCAACAGACTTTTCAACATTTTCAACACCACTACTAATACTACTAAAATTAATCTCGTTTAATAACAATTTTTTTCGCTGAAAGGAAAAGATGAACATGAAATTCATATGCAACCGTAATAAGCTTACAGAAGCTGTTACAAATGTTCAAAGAGCAGTATCTTCAAAGTCAACAATACCTGCACTTGAAGGTATTCTCATAAAAGCAAACAACAATTCTATAACACTTTTTGGTTATGATCTTGAAATATGCATAACCACAACAATAGATGCTACTGTACAGGAAGAAGGAAGTTCAGTTATAAAAGCTAAACTTTTTTCTGATATAATAAGAAAACTTCCCGAAGAAATTATTTCCGTTGAGGTAGATGATAAAAATATTGTTTACATAAACTGCGGAAAAGCAAACTTCAAACTTGTGGGAATGCCAGCAGAAGACTACCCTGAAGTACCTGTTATAAGAAGTACAGATACTATAAACATAAACGGTGAAATTCTTAATTCAATGATAAAGCAGACGATCTATGCAGTAGCCGATACAGATGTGAAACCTATCAACAAAGGTACTCTGTTTGAAATAGAAAACAGGACATTCCGTATGGTATCACTTGACGGATACAGATTAGCTGTCAGAACAGAAAAAATTGATTACGATGGAGAAAAAAATATAGTCGTCCCCGGAAAATCGCTATCAGAGGTAAGCAAACTGATAGACGGAGAAACTGAAAATATTGAGATAAATTCAAGCAGTCGCCATATAATATTCAAAATAGATTCATATAGTGTTATTTCGAGACTTATAGAAGGTCAATTTATTAACTATAAAGCCTCTATTCCGGAAACACACATAACCGAACTTAAAATTAATACGAGAAAACTGATAGATACAATTGACCGACTTTCACTTCTTCTTACAGATAAAATGAAAAGTCCTATCAAGTGTGTGATAGATAACAGCACAATCACAGCAAGCTGCAACACCCCTCTCGGACAGGCTGAAGATCAGATAGAGGTATCTATGACAGGTGAAAATGTTGAGATAGGTTTCAACAATAAATTTCTCCTCGATGCTCTCAGATACAGTGAAACTGATGAGATAATAATGGAACTGACCGGAGCTACAAAAGCTGTTGTGATAAAACCCACAGAAGGAGACAGCTTCCTGTTTATGCTGATGCCAATGAGGTTATCAAGATGAAAAAAGAAAAAATTATACTACGCCCGGAAGAAGAATTCATACGTCTGGATAATGCACTTAAACTTTCCGGTAATGTGGATACAGGAGGACAGGCAAAAATTGCTATACAAAACGGTGAAGTTCTTCTCAATGGGGAAATATGTACCATGCGTGGAAAGAAGCTCCGTGATGGTGATATTGTGGAATTTGAAGATATGATTCTTGAGGTGTGCAGTGATCCTAAAAAGTCTGGAATTTGAAAATTACAGAAATCTTGAGCATACTGTAATATATCCCGATGAGGCAATAAATGTGATATGCGGTGAAAATGCACAGGGAAAAACCAATATCCTCGAATGTATCTGGCTTTTTACGGGTGGAAGATCATTCAGAGGAGCAAAGGAAAATGAAATGATCCGTTTCGGAGAAAAATATTCAAAAATAAAAGCCGAGTTTTTTTCCGAAGAAAGAGATCAGAAAATTGAGATACTTATACAAAACGGAAAAAGAAAATCAACTCTTAATGATGTGCCTAAACAGTACCTTTCTCAGATAATAGGGAAGTTCTGTGCTGTTGTGTTTTCTCCTAATCATCTTTCACTGATAAAAGACGGCCCCGAAGAACGCAGAGGTTTTATAGACGGTGCATTATGCCAGATAAAACCTTCATATGCCATTACCGTTACAAAATATAAAAAAATACTGAATGAAAGAAATGCCCTGCTGAAAGATATTCCACACAACAGAGAACTTGAGGATACTCTCGAAGTGTGGGACAGGAGACTTGCTGCCGAAGGTGCTGTTGCTGCTACTGAAAGAATAGAATATATGAAAAAGCTCATACCTACAGCATCCGCATTTTATGACGGTATCAGCAGCGGAAGAGAAAAACTTGAGCTGCAGTATAAAATGAATTTCGGCGGCAAAGAGAATATGACATTACAGGAAATTGAGAAGATTCTGTATAATTCTCTCAAAAAAAGAAGACAGGATGATATATACTGCGGATATACAACAGCAGGTATACACCGTGATGATATAATTGTCAGAATAAATGAAAAGGATTCAAGGATATACGGTTCTCAGGGACAGCAAAGAAGTGCTGTTATTGCACTCAAACTTGCGGAAGCTGCTACTCTTGGCAGATCAAAAGGGGAAAGTCCGATAATTCTGCTTGATGATGTACTCAGTGAGCTTGATCCGTCAAGACAGGATTATCTTCTCAGACGGCTCAGCGGTATGCAGGTTTTCATAACCTGCTGTGAACAGAATGTAAGAGCTGAAAATATTATTAAGGTCAATGAAGGGATCATTGATTGTGTTGAAAAAAAGACTGACTTTCCGGATGACTGAAAAATTGGAGGGAAGTTTATGTATCTTCATCTCGGCGGCGATACTGTTATAAAAACTGAAGATATAATCGGGGTGTTTGATCTTGATAATGCAACTATGTCATATAAGACAAGAGAATATCTTTCCTACGCCGAAAAACAGGGAAAAGTTATCAATGTATCTCAGGAACTTCCGAAATCCTTTGTTATCTGTAATGAAAATAATGAATATATAATATATATATGCCAACTTGCACCGAATACTCTTATAAAAAGAGCCGGTCAGTTATGAAAGGAATGGTTATATGGCTAAACGTCTTTTGACAGAATGTCCTTATTGTCACAGAAAGGTCTCATTTATAGGAGCAAATATTCTTAAAACAAAAGGTGAACATAATTGCAGAGGATGTAAGTGTATATCAAATGTAATAATTCACCGTTCACTTTACGGAATAGCAGGTGCTGCAGTTATAGCATCTCTTATAACGCTTCTGCTTAATCTCGGTTACGGAGATCCCACAGATCCCTGGTGTATTCTCTATGTAGCACTTCCGTTTCTGATATTTTATCTGGTTGTACCGTTTTTTGTAAGACTTGAGCCATGTAATGACAAATCGGCAGTAAACAGACTCCACAGAAAAATAGATCCCCTTCCTATACAAAAAGTAAAAAAGCCTGAAAAACCGATAGAACTTAATGTTGGGGAAGATTTTAGTGCAAGCTTCATGAAAGCAAAAACAAATATCAAGCCAAAAGATGAAGATAATGAGGATAAATATAATCGTATAATAAGTGAAAATCAAGAGGAAATGGACATTACCTCAGGTATTGATATAGATATATCGGGAATAGTCAAATCTCCCGATTCAGAGGAAGATTTGAATTTGGTAATACCAGATGAGGAAAATGTGTACGATGATAGCCCTGTATCTTCCGGAGAAAAAATATCATTAGAGAAAGATCCGGATAATGGCGGAGAAGTTTCGTTTGTATTTGGTAAAAATAACTCTTCAGATGAATAAAATAATAAAAAGGAGTCATCAGAATTGTTGAAGCTGCCTGTTTGTCCGCATTGTCATGCGGTTTACAGCTACAAAGAAGTAAGAGATATGAAGCAGGGATCAATGCTCTGTTACCACTGCAAAAAGAAATTCAGTGTGAATAAAAAACTTACACGTTTTATTTTTCTTGCAGTAGTGTGTGCTGTACTGATAATATTCAATCTTGCAGTAATATTTTCTACGGATAATATAAGCATAGTTATGATAATAACAGATATGGTATTTGTGACTGCTGCGGTACTTATGTCTCCGCTTACAGTCAGATTTAAACCTGAAAAGATGACTAAATCGGAAAAGAATTCGGTCAGTGAAAATAAAAAGAGAGGTATAAAAAATGGAAAATAATGATATTTCTCAAACAACGCAGGAATATGGTGCGAATGAAATACAGGTTCTTGAAGGACTTGAAGCTGTAAGAAAAAGACCCGGTATGTATATAGGCTCAACAGGCCCGAGAGGTCTTCATCATCTTGTATATGAAATAGTAGATAACTCCATTGATGAAGCACTTGCCGGATATTGTACGAAAATTTATGTTGAAATACTTCCGGGAGATATAATCCGTGTTACTGATAACGGCAGAGGTATTCCTGTAGGTATACAGCCAAAACTTGGAATACCTGCCGTAACTGTGGTATTTACAGTTCTTCATGCCGGAGGAAAATTCGGCGGAGGGGGATATAAGGTTGCCGGAGGTCTGCATGGTGTGGGTGCGTCTGTAGTTAATGCACTTTCAGAGTGGACTGAGGTAGAGGTATATGACGGAAGAAATATATACCGTCAGCGTTTTGAAAGAGGTGTGACTGTTACCGAACTTGAAAACGTCGGAACTACCGATAAAAAGGGAACAGTGGTAACATTTAAGGCTGATCCTGAGATATTTACCGAAACTACAGCCTATGATTATGAAACACTTTGCATACGTCTGAGAGAACAGGCTTTCCTTAATGCAGGAATTCATATAGAACTCAGGGATGAACGTGACCCCGAAAATATCATACAGGATAATTTCTGCTATGAAGGCGGTGTTTCAAGCTTCGTGGAATATGTGCATAAAAAGAGGGGACTTGATGTCATTCATCCGGATATAATGCATTTTTCCACAAGAAACGAGGATGATACTGCTTCCGCAGAAATAGCTATGCAGTATAATGACAGCTATAATGAACTTATTTTGTCATTTGCAAATAATATACATACCACTGACGGCGGTACGCATGAAGAAGGTTTCAAAAGAGCATTAACCAGAGTAATGAATGATTATGCAAGAAAATTCAATATAATAAAAGAGGGAGAAAAAGGTCTCAGCGGTGAGGATATAAGAGAGGGTCTTACTGTTGTTATCAGCGTAAAACTGAAGGATGCACAGTTTGAAAGTCAGACAAAGGCAAAGCTTGGTAATACCTCGATCCGCACACTTGTAGATAAACTTATAAGCGATAAGCTTGAACAGTACCTTGAAGAAAACCCTGTAACTGCGAAGGCAATTTTTGAAAAAGCAGTAATGGCTCAGAAAGCAAGAGAAGCTGCAAGAAAAGCAAGAGATCTTGCAAGAAGAAAAACTGCCATGGAGGGAGCAGGACTTCCGGGTAAGCTTGCAGATTGTCAGAGTAAAAATGTTGACGAAACAGAAATATATATCGTAGAGGGAGATTCTGCGGGAGGTTCAGCAAAGGGAGGAAGAGACAGACGTTTTCAGGCTATACTTCCTCTTTGGGGTAAAATGCTCAATGTTGAAAAAGCAAGACTTGATAAGGTTTACGGGAATGATAAGCTTATGCCTGTAATTACAGCTCTCGGATGCGGTATAGGTGATGAAATAGATCTTTCAAAACTCAGGTACGGAAAAATTATTATTATGGCAGATGCCGATGTTGACGGATCACATATCCGCACACTTATGCTTACATTTTTCTTCCGTTTTATGCGTCCTCTGCTTGAGGAAGGTCATGTGTACATTGCACAGCCGCCCCTTTACAGAATAACAAAAACAAAAAATGAACATTTTTACGCTTATTCAGATGAGGAAAGAGATGTCAAGATAAATGAACTCGGCGGAAACTGCGAAATACAGCGTTATAAAGGTCTTGGTGAAATGGATCCTCAGCAGCTTTGGGAAACAACTATGGATCCGGCAACAAGAATAATGCTCAGAGTGGAAATGGAAGATGCAGCTGCTGCAGATGAAGTATTCACAATACTTATGGGTGATAAGGTAGAGCCGAGAAGAGAATTTATTGAGAAAAATGCTAAATATGTACAGAATCTCGATATCTGATTTACTGAGAAAGGATCAATATAATGAGTGACGGCGACAGTCTGAAAGAAGAAAATAATCAAAATGATGATCTGGCAGAAAAAATAGCAAAAGAATTACAAGAGGCGGAAAACGAGGAAAATCCAGAATGGGACGGCTCACAGGCAGAAGTCGTGACAGATGATGATGCTGAAGAATATGAGATCCCGGAAACAGGATTTAAACTTTCCTACGTTCTTACAGCAGAAGAAATGTATAAGTGCCTTTATCACAGCAATATAATAAAAACAAAGGGTTCAAGGGCTGTTATACAAAGTATTCTTCTTGGAATTGCCTCTGTGGTATTCTTTATAACATACTTTACAACAACTACACAGTATAATTCATATAATCTGTTTTTCGGAATATTTTGTCTTATTATGATAGCAGTGATATGGATAGTACCTCAGATATATCTGAGAAGTATGGCAAAAATGCTTGCCGACGGAAATAAAATTGAGGCTGAAATATACCCTACGCATATAGATATAGGCAGAGATGACGGAAAATGGAGCATAGATCTTGACGGAAGATCCGCTATAGAGGAATTTGATAATATCATTATGATATTCAGCGAAAAGGACAGAGCTTTCGCCATTCCCGAAAGAGTTATAGAGCCTGAATATTATAACGAAATAAGGGCTATGCTTATGTCGGGAACAGATCCCGGAGAGGATGAATAAAATGCAGAAAACAGATCGTATTGAAATAACAGCAAGATATGCCGAAACAGATATGATGGGGATAATACATCATTCAGTATATCCTGTATGGTTTGAGGCGGCAAGAACCGAATTTATAAAAAATATCACAGGCGTAAGCTATACAGAACTTGAAAAACAGGGAATAATGCTTCCTCTTACCGATCTTGAATGTCACTATATAAAGCCTGTCCATTATGAAGACAGGGTTATAATAGAAACAAAAGTGAAAAAACTCAGCTGTGCAAGAATAGAATTTGAATATTGTGTTCTGCTTGATGATGAAATTATGGTAAGGGGAGGAACAACTCACGGTTTCGTAAGCTCGGAAAGTTTCCGTCCTTTAAATCTCAAAAAGAAAAAACCCGAAATTTATGAAATTCTTGATTCTGTAAAGATCGGTGAACAGCAATGACTGATATATGTTTTAAAAATAAGCTTAAAATCAGGGAATATGCCGAAGGGTATCAGATTTATGATGTTCTTCACGGGAATTCAAAGGGCAGAGTATGGAAATCATCCTTATTTTTCTTTATGGCAATGGCAATGCTTTTCATACTTATGATGAATTCATTTAATATTTCTGCCTTTCCCGTTACAACACTTGTTTTGCTTATATGTATGTATATGTGCAGTTATTATATATATATACTTCCGAAAAAAGCTAAGCTCAGAGGAGAACATATTTACAAAACTTCAAGAATATTATCAAAGGAATATTCTTTTACAGTAAAAAAAGAATGCTTTATAATAAAAAATGACTATGAATATATAAAAAAGTATTATTCGGAACTGACTGATTGTATAGAAACTGATGATATTTTTCTTCTTGCAGGAGGTATCGAAAACCGAATAATTGTTATTTCAAAAAGATGTCTTTCACAGGATGAAAAAATTCATTTATCCGATTTTCTGAAAAGGGAAACAGTAAAGAAGTACAGAAGAACAAAGACAAGAAAAAAAGGTAAGAAAAATGAATAAAATATTGATCTCGGAAAGCTTTCTGATAACACAGGAAGATTTTGTAAATATGCAGCTCGAAAAAAGAAGTCTGACAGTACCAAAGGAAAATAAGATCATTTTCAGAATATCGGGTATTATTGCAATAGCCTGCGGTACAGCTGCCTTTATAAATATAAGGGATAATATATATCAGGTAATATGCTGGTTTATCCTTATAGTGATCGGCTGCTATGTTCTTTCCTATTATGATGTCATAGATAAAGCTATTTTGGCAAAAAATGCCGTAGATTTCTATAAATACAATCAAAAGGATATTTCTTCTAAAAATATAGAATTTTCCGAAGAAGAATTCAAAATTTCGGATGAATCACATTGTATGAATATCCCGAAAAAATATATTTATAAAATATGTGAAGAAAAAAATACGGTATTTGTATTTACCGATATTGAAAATTTTTATTATATTCCAAAAAGAATATTATCCGGGCAGCAGCTTGAGATAATAAGAAACTATAAATAAACAGAAATATCTGTTTAAGCTCTTATAAGGAGGAATAAATTTTGGATATACAAGAAGCATTGTCAAATTCTAAGATAGTCAATGTAGACATTGAAAGAGAAATGAAAAAGTCATTTCTTGATTATTCAATGTCTGTTATCGTTGCAAGAGCCCTTCCTGATGTGAGGGACGGTCTTAAACCTGTTCACAGAAGAATTCTGTATTCACAGTATGAAGATAAGCTCACTCCCGATAAGCCGTATAAAAAATGTGCTACTACAGTAGGTAACGTTCTGGGTAGGTATCATCCGCACGGTGACTCCTCTGTATATGATGCACTGGTACGTCTTGCACAGGACTTTTCAATGAGATATACACTCGTTGACGGTCATGGAAACTTTGGTTCTGTTGACGGTGACCCTCCTGCTGCTTACCGTTATACCGAGGCAAGAATGAGCAAAATATCAGTTGAAATGCTTACTGATATAGATAAGGAAACAGTGGATTTTGTCCCGAACTATGATGACAGCCGCAAAGAACCGTCTGTTCTTCCGTCAAGATTTCCGAATCTTCTGGTAAATGGCTCAAAGGGTATAGCTGTAGGTATGGCAACAAATATACCTCCGCATAATCTTGGTGAGGTTATTGATGCTGTAGGATGCGTTATAGATAATCCCGATGCAACCATGGATGAAATAATGGAACACGTTAAAGGTCCTGATTTTCCCACAGGAGGCATTATCATGGGCAGAAGCGGTATAAGAGCCGCTTATGCTACAGGACGTGCGAAAATAACCGTAAGATCAAGAGCTGAAATAGTTGAGGAGAAAAACGGAAGATTTAAGATTATAGTTACCGAAATTCCTTATCAGGTGAATAAGGCTGAGCTTGTTCTGAGTATAGCAGAAATGGTAAAAAATAAAAAGCTTGAGGGTATATCAAATATCGAAGACCATTCCGACAGAAACGGTATGCATATAGAGATTACGGTAAAGCGTGAGGCTTCCCCTCAGATAGTGCTTAATAATCTGTTTAAATATACTCAGATGCAGGTTACCTTCGGTATCATAATGCTTGCTATAGTAAACGGAGTTCCTAAGATACTTAATCTTAAAGAAATAATCAATAATTACATAGATTTTCAAGTTGAAGTAATTACAAGAAGAACTCAGTATGACCTCAAAAAAGCAGAGGAAAGAGCTCATATCCTTGAAGGTCTGAAAATAGCAATAGATTTTATTGATGAAGTTATAAGCATAATACGTTCATCAAAGGATCAGCCCACAGCAAAACAAAATCTTTCCGACAGATTCGGACTTGATGAACCTCAGACTCAGGCTATTGTTTCCATGCGTCTCGGTCAGCTTTCAGGTCTGGAAAGAGAAAAAATTGAGGCTGAACTTGCAGGACTGATTGAGAAAATAGCTGATTATAAGGATATTCTTACTAATGGTGAAAGACTGCTCGGTATTATAAAAAGTGAACTGAATGAAATAAAAAGAAAATTCAGTGACCCCAGACGTACCGAAATAGCTGCTGTCAGCGGTGAAGTGGATATAGAAGACCTTATTCCGTATGAAGATTGTGTTGTAACAATGACAAATTTAGGATATGTAAAACGTCAGAAAATGGACACATACCATACTCAGAGGAGAGGCGGCAGAGGTATAAGCGGAATGAACAGACGTGAGGAAGATGTTGCTACGGATATGTTTATCTGCGGAACACATGACCATGTATTGTTCTTCACAAATCTCGGCAAGGTATACAGACTTAAATGCTTTGAAGTTCCCGAAGGTTCAAGAACTTCAAAGGGAATGAATATAAATAATCTTTTACCTTTAAGCAGTGACGAAAAAGTTACTTCCATGATCAAAATACCCGAAAACGGCGATGAAAATATGTACCTCGTGATGATAACAAAAAAAGGTATCATCAAAAGAACTGCTACAAAAGATTTCTATACAAGCCGTAAAGGAGGACTTATTGCACTCAGTCTTGATGAAGATGATGAACTTACATGGGTAAGACTTACAGACGGAAATTCTGAACTTCTTGCAGCAACAAGAAATGGTATGGCTATCAGATTCAAAGAAACCGATGTTCGTGCAATGGGAAGAACTGCAAGAGGTGTTAAGGCTGTTAAACTTAGAGATGATGACTGTGTGATAGGTATGTCTGTGCTTCGTGAAGGTGCATATATACTCACAGTATCTGAAACAGGCTACGGCAGACTTTCAAAAATCTCTGATTATCGTCTGCAATCAAGAGGAGGACATGGTATCATCAATTATCATACAGAGAAATTTGGTAAGGTAGCGGCTATCAAGGCTGTAGATATAGATGATGATATAATCATTATTTCGGATAACGGTGTAATAATCAGAATAGAGGCTTCTTCAATAAGAATATGTGCAAGACCAAGCAAAGGCGTTATAGTTATGAAAACTATGGATGACAGTAAGGTTGCCACTATCGCAAGAGCTCCTCATGATGACCCGAATGACAACGGTGAAAATGAGGTCGTTGAGGATGTATATGATGATCCGCCGGGAAATCTCGAAGATGAAATTGAGGAAGATACAGACGTTCAGGAAAATTCAGAAGAATGATTATAAATGCTGCGTTTGGCGTTTTACTCTGAACGCAGCATAATTATTTAATTGAAGAGGTATATAGATGAAAAATAAAGTGAAAACAATAATTATGGCTCTTGCTGTATCGTTAATTATTTTTACGGCAGGCTGCACAAATAATAAAACAGAAGAAAACAGTAATAAAGTTTCTTCCGAAATAAGTGTATCATCAGTTTCGGAAAATGAAAGCTCGTCTGATGAAAAATCAGAAATTCAGGAAAACAGCGAAAAACAGACATCAGAAACAAAGTCAGATGATGAAAAATCAGAAAATGCAGAAAGTTCATTACAAAATAGTGAGGTATCGGTTCAGACTGAAATTTCACAGGAAGAAATGTCTTCCGAAAACAGTGAAGATACCGGAAATAATGAAGAAAGCATAGTAACAGAGGCAGAAATAGAAGGATATATCGAAGGTCTTGATGATTCGATAAAAGATACCGAAGTTTATGATAAAATTCTGAAAAAGAATATACTTATCGGTAACGGAGAAATGCTTTATAATTACAGACTTACTGAGGACAGCTACCAGCATAAAATAATCAATTATAACGGTAAAATATATGATTATGTCTATATGCCAGAAACACAGTCAAAAGAGGTGAAAATCATAACAGATGATGTAATATATGATATTTACCTTGAAAGTGCGGATCCCGATATAAGCGATATGATCTCAAAAAACAATACTTCCGGTGAATATTCAAAAGTCTCAAAAATTTCTCACCTCGGCTATCTTGTATATAAGGAAATACTTGGTTACCAGTTTGAGTCAAAAGACGGTGATACGGAAACATTCTTTACTCCTGATCACTTGTTCGGTATAAAGACTAAAACAGAGGATAAAAAAGTTTCTGTTACAGAAATAAATGATGACGGCAGCGACGGAGAAGTTACTGTTTATGAAGTGCGTTCAGTTACTGATGAAGAGAAAAATCTGATTCAGACTGCCGATTCACTGATGGAATAAAAAATTTTTTATGTTTATATTTTGCAAATAAGAATATAAAATTCTTACAATTAAGCCGATAAAAATAATATGCTTCTTAGTAAAATTGATACTTGTCGTTATTTATGGTATATAGAATAATGGCTCAATTTTTATACAAAAAAGATAAATTATGTAGTGAATATATATAACTGTTGACATTTTTACTGTAATGTGTTAAAGTGTATATGTTGTTGTTCCCTGAAAATTAAGGGAATGCATAATTTAAGAAATGGAGAGGGTCAACATGAAGAATAGTACTAAAAAAATCACGGCAGCTCTTACAGCATCTGTTCTTGCAATAAGCATGATGGCAGGCTGCAGTAACTCAGGCTCGGATTCATCAAGCAAAGCAGCTTCTGACGCAGGATCAAAAACAGCAGATAAGGTATACAATGTAGGTATCTGTCAGCTCGTTCAGCATCCCGCACTTGATGCCGCAACAAAGGGTTTCAGAGATAAGCTTACAGAACTTGCAGGCGAAGGAAATGTAAAATTTGACGAGCAGAACGCACAGGGTGATTCACCTACTTGTGCTACAATATGCAATCAGTTTGTATCATCAAAATATGATCTTATTATGGCTAATGCTACACCTGCACTTCAGGCTGCTTCTACAGCAACAGCTGATATTCCTGTGATTGCTACATCTATCACAGACTATGCAAGTGCACTTGACGCTAAGGATTGGTCAGGAAAAACAGGCACAAATGTAACAGGTACATCTGACCTTGCACCTCTTGCAGATCAGGCTAATATAGTTAAAGAACTTCTTCCCGATGCAAAGAAAGTCGGTATTCTTTACTGCTCAGCAGAGGCTAACTCAAAGTATCAGGCTACAGAGATCACAAAGAGTTTCACAGAGCTTGGCTACGAAGTAAAAGAATATACATTCACAGACTCAAACGACGTTGCTCAGGTAACAACAACAGCTTGTGCTGACAGCGATGTAATTTATATTCCCACAGATAACGTGGCTGCTTCAAATGCAGAACTTATCGACAGCGTTGCTTCTCCTGCAAAAACTCCTATAATTGCAGGTGAGGAGAATATCTGCAAGGGCTGCGGTATTGCTACTCTTTCAATCAGCTATTATGATCTTGGTGTTGCAACGGGTGAAATGGCTTATGAAATTCTCGTAAACGGTAAAAACCCCGGCGAAATGGAAATTAAGTATTCTCCTAAGTTCACAAAGGAATATATGGCAGACAGAGCAAAGGCTCTCGGGATTACTATTCCTGACGGATACGAGGAAATCAAGGCTGAATAAGTCTTATAATTTCTCTTAAAAAATTATTCAAGATGTAAAATAATGCTTCACCCTGCGATTTTGTCGGGGTGAAGCAAATTGCGTATTATTTCATATTTCTTTTGGTTGGTGTTTTTATGGATGGATTTTTAGATTATTTCGGTTCACTCGATCCGTCACTTTTTGTGTCTGCACTGCCCGGTAATATTGCTCAGGGTATCCTTTGGGGGATAATGGCTCTCGGAGTATATATTACTTTCAGGATACTGAATTTTGCAGACCTTACTGTTGACGGAAGTTTTGCTACAGGCGGTGCTGTTACTGCGATCATGCTTATGAACGGTGCTCCGATATGGGTAGCAATGCTTGTTGCTTTTCTTGCCGGAATTACCGCAGGTCTGGTTACAGGTCTGTTACATACACTTTTAGGAATACCTGATATTCTTTCGGGGATTTTAAGTCAGATAGCACTATATCCTATCAACCTTCATATCATGAATAAGTTTTCAAATATGTCTATCAGGGTTGATAATTACGGAATGGTATTTACTTCAGACAGCGAAAAATTCAATATCTGCGGACTTGTTATGTCTATGCGTGATGTATATACCGCAATAATAGTTGCTGCGGTCATAGCTATAATTATTATGGCAGTAATGTATTGGTATTTCGGAACAGAACAAGGCTCAGCTATAAGAGCAACTGGTGCAAATCCTAAAATGGCAGCTGCTCAGGGCATAAATATCAATATCGACAAAATAATAGCTCTTGCACTTTCAAACGGTCTTGTAGCATTCTCCGGAAGCCTTCTTGCTCAGTATCAGGGATTTGCTGATGTAAATATGGGCAGAGGTTCTATCGTTATCGGTCTTGCTGCCGTTATTATCGGTCAGGTAATAGGTGAGGCTATTTTCAGAAAAAATTTCAATTTTATACTTCGTCTTACTTTTGTAGTAGTGGGCGGTATACTTTACTATCTTGTAATGGGTGTTGTTCTCTGGCTCAAAATGCCGCCTGAGGATCTCAAACTCTTTACGGCAATAATAGTTGCAATATTCCTTGCTGTGCCTTACCTCAGAGGAAAAAGCAAGAATTCATTCAAGAAAGTTGCAAGAATGAATAAAAAGATAGCTAAGTTGGAGGATGAAAGTAATGCTTGAAATAAAAGATGTTTATAAAACCTTCAACAAGGGTACTGTAAATGAAAAGATAGCACTTAACGGAGTTGACCTCAAGCTTAACGATGGTGATTTCTGCACAATTATCGGAGGTAACGGTGCAGGTAAATCTACCATGCTTAATGCGATAGCAGGTGTATGGCCTGTAGACAGGGGAGTAATATTCCTCGGAGACAAGGATGTTACAGGTTTGCCTGAACATAAAAGGGCTTCATACCTCGGCAGAGTTTTTCAGGATCCTATGATGGGTACTGTTGCCGATATGGAAATTATCGAAAATCTTGCTATTGCCGCAAGACGAGGCAAAAAAAGAACTCTTATGTGGAACGTAACAAAGGCTGAAAAAGAAAAATATCGTGAAATGCTTGCTCAGTTTGATCTCGGTCTCGAAAACAGAATGACAAGTAAAGTCGGACTTCTTTCTGGTGGTCAGAGACAGGCAATAACGCTTCTTATGGCTACAATAAAAAAGCCTCAGCTTCTTCTTCTTGATGAACATACAGCGGCACTTGATCCTAAAACTGCTGCAAAGGTGCTTGAACTCAGTGATAAGATAATAGAGGAAAATAAGCTTACTGCTCTTATGGTAACACATAATATGCATGATGCTATTGCTCACGGCAACAGACTTATCATGATGAATAACGGAAAAATAATTTTCGATATTCAGGGTGAGGAGAAAAAGAAACTTAAAACTTCTGATCTCCTTGAAAAATTCTCTGTTGCAAGCGGCGGTCAGGAACTGGATAACGACAGAATGCTCCTGTCAAAATAAAAACAAAGTCATCTGTTTGCTTAATCGTAAACAGATGACTATTTTTTATTTAGTTAATTTTAAATTTAAATACTAAAACATCATACTGAGCGAAGGATATTAAAAAGATTCCTCACTTCGTTCGGAATGACAAAGTTTAGATTTTACCGGATTCTATTTTTTTCATTTGTTTCATTTCTATTATAACAAATATAAGTACAGTTATAAATGACATCATATCTGAAACGGGTGCGGCGTACATAATACCGTCTATTCCCATAAAAAGAGGCAGTATAAGCATAAGGGGGATGAGGAAAAATACCTGTCTTGTAAGAGCAAGAATAGTTCCTTTCAGAGGTTTTCCTATTGCCGAGAACATATTTGAGGAAATTATCTGTATTCCGCCAAGAGGTAAGAGGAAAAGGAATGTTTTCATAAATCGTATTCCGAATTCATAATAAAGCTCCTCATTTTCTCCCGAACCGAAAACAGATAATACCTGTGCGGTAAAAAATTGAAATATTATAAAGGAAATGACCGTTATTATAAGCTCACATAATATGGCAAGATTATATGTTTCTTTTACACGGTCATATTTTTTTGCACCGTAATTAAAGCCGATAATTGGCTGCATTCCCTGAACTATTCCTATGATAACGGCAAGAACTATCGCATTTACTTTCATAACAATACCGCTTGAAGCAAGAGGAATGTCTGAACCGTATTGTGATGAAGCACCGTAATATACAAGTGAACGGTTGAGTACAACCTGTAATAATGTTATGGAAACCTGAGTAAGACCGTTACTCATTCCCATTGATGCCGTTATAGCCATCTGTTTGGGTACAAGTTTTATATCACTTTTCTTGAGTTTTATTCTTTTGAGTTTTCTTATATAAAAAAGTGCATATATACATGAAATTATCTGACCTATTACAGTGGCGAGTGCAGCACCCGCAACACCCATTTTAAGACCAAATATAAAAATCGGGTCAAGTATGGTATTTATTATTGCACCTATCAGCATAGAGGTCATTGAATAAAGAGGACTTCCGTCTGCACGAGCTATATTGCTCATTCCGTTCATTATTACAAGAAAAGGCATTCCGAATGCTGTTATTCCGGTATATTGCAAAGCATAAGCAAGAATATTATCTGTTGCACCGAAGGCTTTCATAAGAGGTTCATTGAATATAAGAATGACTATCATATAAAGCGTACCGAAAAGTACCATCATACAAAGTCCGTTTCCTACTGTTTTAGCCGCATCAGATTCATTTTTCTGTCCTAGATAAAGAGAATATCTTGCGGCAGTGCCTATACCTATTGTAAGAGTAATAGCCATACATATCGTTGTGAGGGGGAATGCAACATTTGTTGCGGCATTTCCGAGATAGCCCACATCCTGACCTATAAATATCTGGTCTACAATATTATAAAGAGAGCTTATTACCATAGCAATTATACTTGGTATAGCAAAACCTGCTAAAAGTTTTCTGATACTTTTATAACCGAGTGGATTTTCTTTTATTTTACTTTCCAATTTTACACATCCTTTTATGTTACTGCATGATAATTATAATGCCAATAATTATTTCAGTCAACAAAAAATCCGATAAATCGACAAGATTTACCGGATTTTTTTTAAAGAATTATTTTCTTATATCATACTTTTGGGAGTTTGCTGAGACTTTCTGCAATTTCTTCATCTGTCGGGATATAATCGCTCATAACACCGTCATTATATTTCTGATAAGCAACAAGGTCAAAATATCCTGTACCTGTAAGACCAAAGAGGATCGTCTTTTCTTCTCCTGTTTCTTTGCATTTGAGAGCTTCGTCTATTGCAACACGAATAGCGTGTGAGCTTTCAGGAGCAGGAAGTATACCTTCAATCCTTGCAAATTGTTCAGCAGCTTCAAATACAGATGTCTGCTCAACAGATGTTGCCTCCATAAGACCGTCATGGTAAAGCTGACTGAGTGTTGAGGACATACCGTGGAATCTGAGTCCGCCTGCATGGTTTGCTGAGGGAATGAAGCTTGAACCGAGTGTATACATTTTTGCAAGAGGACAGATCATTCCTGTATCACAGAAATCATATGCATATTTACCTCTTGTAAAGCTTGGGCATGAAGCAGGCTCAACAGCAATGATGCGGTAATCATTTTCACCTCTGAGTTTTTCGCCCATAAAGGGTGATATAAGTCCGCCGAGGTTTGAACCGCCGCCTGCACAGCCGATGATAACATCAGGTTTAACTCCGTATTTATCAAGAGCTGCTTTTGCTTCAAGACCTATTACTGACTGATGGAGAAGTACCTGATTAAGAACTGAGCCGAGTACATATCTGTAACCGGGATTTGAGGTAGCAACTTCTACAGCTTCGGAAATAGCACAGCCAAGACTTCCTGTTGTGCCGGGATGTGCCTGAAGTATTTTCTTTCCTACTTCGGTCGTTTCTGAAGGTGAGGGAGTCACAGATGCACCATAGGTACGCATTACTTCACGGCGGAAAGGTTTCTGTTCATAGCTTACCTTTACCATGAATACTTTACAGTCAAGTCCGAAATACGCACAAGCCATTGAAAGTGCTGTACCCCACTGACCTGCACCTGTTTCTGTGGTAACACCTTTAAGTCCCTGTTTTTTTGCATAATAAGCCTGAGCTATGGCAGAATTGAGTTTATGGCTTCCGCTTGTATTGTTACCTTCAAATTTGTAGTAAATTTTAGCAGGTGTGCCGAGAGCTTTTTCAAGACAGTATGCACGAACAAGAGGAGAAGGACGATACATCTTGTAAAAATCTCTTATTTCCTGAGGAATCTCAATATAAGGTGTTGTTTCGTCAAGTTCCTGACGAACTAATTCTTCGCAGAATATACCGCTGAGTTCTTCTGCCTTGAGAGGCTGAAGTGTACCGGGGTTAAGGAGAGGAGCAGGCTTATTTTTCATATCTGCTCTTACATTATACCATGCTTTTGGTATTTCATTTTCATCAAGATAAATTTTGTAGGGGATTTTGTTTTCGCTCATTATTGTTACTTCCTTTCAAAATAATTTTGCAGGTAAAAATAAAAAATCCTGTCCCTGCATAAAAACTATGCCGGGACAGGAATATAACAATCCTGCGGTGCCACCCTGCTTGACGAATATCGCCCACTCATGCGTACAAACATACGCCGACTTATTATCACGGTAAGTCATTCCGTATCACATACTCCGCCTAAGCGTTTCAGCTCGCCCTCAGAAGTCCATTCAGTAAAGCCTGTCCAATCGCATTCCCACCATCTGCGAATCTCTTTGTGAGCAGCGTCAATACCTACTTACTCTCCCTCAACGGTTTATTATATTTTATAATTTGCTTTTTGATTTGTCAATAGTTTTTTGTAAAAACAGAAAAAATTTGTATATAAATTTTATGTTATATTTTTTGTAAATATTTGAAAAATTCTTATATATTTCATGTTTTATGTGTTATAATGTAGGCTGAGGGGTTGTCTACCCGAAAATGTCACTATTATTTGAGAGGTAAAAAATGGAATATGATTATTTTACGATAAACTTTTTTCCATTGATAGGTGTTGCTTTTCTGACAATATTTCTTTGGAGAAATTCTTATCTTGAAAAAAATATACGGCAGACATTTTATCTTCTGTCGGGACTTGTACTTTTTGAGCTTTGTATATATAATGCCGAACTGCTGCTTGCTTCCAGCTATGCGAATCTTCATTATCTTCTTACATTCGTTACTGCTCTCGCTTATTCTATACGACCGCTTTCTCTTTATTTTCTTATATCACTTGTACTGAGAAATGAAAGTCTTTCAAAAGTAAAGATACCTTTGCTTATACCGTTCATAATAAATATGTTCTTTGCATTTTCTGCATTTTTTACTCCGCTGACTTTTTATTATGACAGTCATAATGTTTTCCACAGAGGTATGTTTGGCTGGACTACTCACATAGTTATGCTGATATATCTTCTTTCAATGGTGCTTATATCTTTTTCGCATTTTCAAAATAAACAGAAATTTGAAAGAATAATCATTATTGAAATGACAATGATACTGATTATAGGAGCATTTGCGGAGTCACTTTTCGGCAGTTTTGCGGTACTCAGATATTCTGTTGTACTTTCACTGATATTTTATTATATGTTCTTCCAGTCTGAAATGTATAAAGACGAAATAATCGAAAAGCATATAGAACAAACAAATATGACCGAAAAATTTACTTTGCAGATGGTTATGGCTCTTACAAGAACCGTTGATGCAAAGGATTCTTATACAAATGGTCATTCACAAAGAGTAGCTGATTATTCAAAGACCATAGCAAAAAGGCTTAATAAAGATGCTGCATTTCAAAGAAGAATATATTATATGGGACTTTTGCATGATATAGGAAAAATAGGTATTCCTGATACTATAATAAATAAAACAGCAAAGCTTAACGATGAAGAATTTGCTATAATAAAATCTCATCCTGAGATCGGTGCACAGGTACTTAAAACTATAACCGAAATGCCTACACTTTATTTCGGTGCAAGATGGCATCACGAGCGTTATGACGGAAAAGGTTATCCCGATCATCTTATGGGAGATGAAATACCTCTTGAAGCAAGAATAATTGCTGTAGCTGATGTATATGACGCTATGTCATCAAAAAGAAGTTATCGAGATGTACTTCCTCAGAATGTAGTTCGTGAGGAGCTTGAAAAAGCAAAAAGAACTCAGCTCGATCCATACTTAGTTAATATCATGATTGAAATGATGAATGAAGATACTTCATATATGATGCGTGAAAAATAAAAAATTACCGCTGTTATCGTATATTTGTGATAACAGCGGTATTTTTCAGTTCCAGGAATTTTTAAGATTATCAGAAAGCCAGCCGGAAACATTTCCTGTAAAATATTCATTTTCAGATAATTTGAGTGAATCGGGTTTGCAAAGGTCAACAAAAAGAGTATATTCATAATATGAATTCTTTTCGGATGAAGGATAATATTCAAAAGCTTCGGAAGTGGTCAGAGAATTATAATATTGCTGAGGTGTATAGGGAATATTAATATTTGCACCTAAAATATTATGTGCTTTATTATCTGTAAGAATTGCTGACATATTTTCTATTGATTTTTCAACAAAGCTGCTTTGTTCCTTATTTGTTTCAAAAAGGTCACGAACATAGCCGCTGCCGATAACATCCCATATCTTTTCATATTTTATAAGCGAAAGATTATCAGTAGCCAAAAAATAATAGAATATATTTTCAAGTTCGCTCGTTACTGTCCATACACCGTTATAAATATCATTATGGTCGTATTTGTCAATATTTTTATTGAATGAATCAGCTAAAAGCTGTTTTATATCATATTCAGGGTCATTTATACCAAATGAATCAAATACATTGAAAATAGCATCTGTTGCTGCAAGCTGCATTGCAAGTTTCTGATCCTCCGTCATTCCGCTGTATGTATCATAGATCTTTTCATCAAATAATGCCGCATCCTTATTATATCTTTTGTGAAGCTCACTGTATAGTTCTTCTTTAACATCAAGTCCGAAAAATTCAGATATGCATATCAGCTTTGAAAGATCAGATGAACCTGTATTTCTTATATTTACATGGTTTATAAAATCAGCAGATGTATCTTTCACAATTTTTTTGTAGTCCTTATCTACCGGAATATTATTTTTTTCCATTAAATAAATACATCCTGCCGCACCATAATATCGGTATATTTTTATATCTGTTTCATCGGTTGTGGTGTATTTTATCATTCCTGTACCTGCTGCACCGCAAAGCCATAAAAGAAGACTGAATGTGATAAGTGCTGAAACTAAAAAAATGATATTTCTTGCTTTTTTGTTGAGCATATTTATTCATCCTTTCAAAGTGAATATTTTACAAAGTAAATTATATCAATAAGTTGCCTGTTCGTCAACGAAATATTATAAAATACTGTTAAATTTAAAAAAAATGTGTTATTATAATAACGAATATATTATGAAAGGCGTGATTTATATGAAACGACTTGACACGGAAAGCGGTAAGGAATTCAGTTATTATTCGGATATACCTACTCTTGAAAGATATTATCAGAAACAGTATGACCTTATTAAAAAAGGAAATACTGATCTTGTATCCCTTGAACTTGTTATGCTGGGAAATGCTCTGGATTTTATAAGTTTTGTAAAAGACTCTTTCGGAATAAGTCTTAATGCACAGGAAAAATCTATATTTATGTATGACGAGGTAATGGATGCACTGAGCAGAGGTATTATTAATGCAAATCTTTTCGATAAAGATAATAATATAGCAAAAAAAGCAGGGGCTTATCTCGGTTTTATCATCATCGCAAATGTGGGCGGAAAATGGAATGATACAGAAAACGGAGAGGCTGTTATTATCAGCGGAAGAGAAGTATATGTAATGGATTTTGCTCAAAAACGTCTTTCACCCGAAACTGAACTTAATGCCGCAGATTATTTTAAGGCAGTAAAAACTTTAAAGACAAAGTCCTGAATTTTACGGAGGAAATGATTATGGCAAATCACAGAACTGACAGAATGTCAGAGGATATTCAAAGAGAAATTGCAGCTATACTCAGGGAAATGAAAGACCCGAGACTGCATGACGGTATCATAAGTGTAGTAAGATGCGATATGGCAAAGGATAATTCCTTCTGCCGTGTGTATATCAGCTCTATGAACGGACTTCCTACAGCTAAAAATGCTGTTGCGGCTCTTAAAAATGCCCAAGGGTTCATACGAAGAGAACTCGGACAAAGACTTAAACTCAGATATGCACCGGCACTTGCTTTTGAAGCAACAGATTCAATCGAGTATAGTGCAAATATATCAAGAATACTTATGGGTATAGATATACCTGAGGAAGTGGAGGAAGATGATGAGGGAACTGACGATTGAGCAGGCAGCTTCACTGCTGAAAAATAAAGATAATATAATAGTGCTTATGCATAAATCTCCCGATGGTGATGCTGTAGGCTGTGCATACGGTTTAAGTCTTGCACTTAGGGCTATAGGCAAAAAAGCTGAGCCTCTTTGCGGTGACGAGATACCAAAGGATTATGATTTTATAACCAATATATTTGAACATCAGGAATTTGAGCCGGAGTTTGTTGTAAGTGTGGATCTTGCAACAACGGCACTTCTCAGCGGTAAGGCAGCAGAATTTTCCGAAAAAATTGATCTTTGTATAGATCATCATGCTTCAAATACAGGATATGCAAAAGAAGGATATGTTGACGGTAAAATTGCTTCCTGTGCAGAGATAGTAATGGAAGTTATAAAGTGCTTTTTACCCGATATTACAAAAGAAATAGCCGATGCATTGTTTACTGGTATCTGTACCGATACAGGATGTTTCAAATATGCAAGTGTATCTCCCTCAACACATCGTGCGGCAGCAGAACTTATGGAATACGGTGCAGACAGCAAATATATATGCAGACGTATTTTTGATACAAAGTCAAAAGAAAAGCTTGCTATGGAAAGAATGATACTTGATACTCTTATATATGATTCAGACGGCAAAATAGCCCTTGTATGCATAACTAAAGAAATTATGGAGAAATCAGGTGCTCTACAGGGTGATACTGATGGTATTGCAGCTATACCGCGTCAGATAGAAGGAGTAAAAATAGGAGTCACTTTAAAGGAAAAGGAAAACGGAGAATATCGTTTTTCTGTTCGCACAGGTGATGAAATAGATGCATCATCCATATGTAAAAACTTCGGCGGCGGCGGTCATAGAGCCGCTGCAGGATGCACTATATTTGCCGATTTTGAAACAGCAAAGGAAAAAATGCTGATAGCCTGCAGGCAGGCTCTTGAGGAAAATGCATGAACGGTATAATAGTAATAGATAAGGAAAGTACATATACATCCTTTGATGTTGTAGCAATAGTCAGAGGAATACTCAAACAAAAAAAGATAGGTCACAGCGGCACTCTTGATCCTATGGCAACCGGAGTGCTGCCTGTACTTGTAGGAACCGCCGCAAAAGCTCAGTCACTTCTTCCTGATACGGATAAAGAATATATTGCTGATTTTAAACTTGGAATGACAACAGATACACTTGATATAACAGGTAAAGTTCTCAGTGAAACGCAATGTAACGCAAGCAGTGACGATATACAAAAAATTCTTCCTGATTTTCGTGGAGATATTATGCAGATACCCCCTATGTATTCCGCTGTACAGAAAAACGGAGTAAGGCTTTATGATTTAGCAAGGCAGGGAATAGAAATAGAAAGAGAAGCAAGACCTGTATCTGTAACAAAGCTTGAGCTTATGGAATTTGACGAAACAAAAAAATGCGGCAGACTTATAATTTCCTGTTCAAAGGGAACATATATAAGAGTTATCTGTGACGATATAGGCAAGGCTTTGGGATGCGGTTGTGTTATGACAGCACTGAGGAGAACATCTGCCTGCGGATTTAATATTGATGATGCATTTACCCTTGCACAGCTTCAGAAAATAAAGGACGAAAATAGGATAGAAGAAATTATTCTCCCTGTTGACAGCATTTTTAAATGTTATGATGAAGTTACGGTCAGTGACAAACAGGCTGTAAGATTTTCTAATGGTGCATCACTTTCACTTGATCGTCTGAAAAAGCTTAAAAATATTGATGACGGGAAAATTCTGAGAGTATACGGGAATGAAAAATTTATAGGTCTTGGTGTGACAGATATTTCATCAGGAGAATTGAAACTTAAAAAGAATTTTTGTATGAAATGAAAGGAATGATTTTTATGGAAATAGTCGGATGGATAATTTTAGGATTTCTTGTTGTGATATTTGTCATAGGGTTGCTCAGAGGAGCTAACAAAGATTATACTGCCGGAAGCGGTATGTTCAAAAACAGTGAGAATAATCTGGAACGTGATGAACGTTTGGATGTATCAGATTACAATTATTACGATAATAAAGGAAAAATGAAATAAAAGCAGATCCGGAGAAGATTATGAAAATAATAAAAGAACTTATCCCTTCTGAAAAAGCTACATCTGTAGCATTGGGATATTTTGACGGACTTCATATAGGCCATGCCTCTGTAATAGGTGAGGCTGTGGAGAACGGGAGAAAAAACGGATATATCCCCACGGTATTTACTCTTTTGCAAAGTCCGCGTACAATACTGAAAGGTGAAAAAAGCAATAATATAATAACCCTTGATGAAAAGCTTTCCCTTCTTGAAAGTTTTGGTGTTGAGATGGTATACCTGATAGATTTTGAGGGGATAAAAGATATTACGGCAGAGGATTTTGTACATCAGGTTATATGCAAATGTTTTAATGCACGTCATATTGCCTGTGGATTCAATTACCATTTCGGAGCAGGTGCAAAGGGCAGCGGCGGACAGCTTGAACAAATGTGTGACGGCTGTGGTATCACTGTTCTTGCACGTCCAAGGATAACAATGGGAGGCAGTCCTGTAAGCTCCACAAGAATAAGAGCAAGCATTATTGAGGGCGATATAAAGTCGGCAAATGCTATGCTCGGCAGAAAATACGGTTTTTGTCTGCCCGTTGTACATGGCAGACAGCTTGGAAGAAGCTGGGGTACACCTACTCTTAATCAGGAATTTCCTTCCGAATTGGTAAAACCATGCTTCGGTGTATATGCTTCAAGCGTAACAGCAGACGGTAAAAAATACTGCGGAGTGACTAATATAGGCATAAAACCAACAGTAGGCTCAGACAGTGTACTTATTGAAACATGGATGCCTGACTACTGCGGCAGAGAATTATATGACGAAAAAGTTGATGTACGTTTGCTTGAACATATAAGGAAAGAAAAGAAATTCTCCGATGTGGAAATGCTGAGGCAGGAAATATATAAAAACGGAGAACAGGCAAAAGAAATATTTTATAAGGAACAGAAAGGAATTTTATAAATGATCTTTTTATTTCCGCTTACAACTGCATTATATATATTTGTTCTGCTGATCGCTGCTTTTGGTACGTTTTTGTTTTTGATCGACAAGATACCGTTTGTGATATGTATTCTTATTGTTGTTATAGCTTTTATATTTCAGCTTGGTATAGTGAAACTGTCTTATTTTTTGTATATCAAATCACTGAATCGCTGTGATAAAGATTATTCAGGTTTCGTTAAAGAACAGGATAAACTTATAATGCGTTCAGGAAAAAGTAACAGAAAACTTGCTATTATGAAAATGTTGTCTGCTAACGAGATAATAGGTATGCTTTCACATGATGATTTTCAGAATGTAAGAGTAAGACTTAATCAGCTCGGACAAATTATTAATGAAGATGAAGAAAGTATGCGTCTTCAGTATCTTACAATATTGATGTCTGCCGATATGAAGGAGAAAAATTACAGCAGTGCAGAGTATTATTTGAATAAAACCAAGGAATTTTATTATAATTCACATTTGAGCAAAATGCAGTTCAAAGGTAAGGAAAGAATAGAATGTTCTCTTGAATACGATGGCATAGAGCTGGATTTTTACCGCTTATCTCCCGATGATATATCAGAAAAACGCAAGGCTGCCGCTGAAAAGCTCATTTCAAGCAGTGATAAAATGATGGAATTTTTTAGTGAAATAAAGGTGTATCAGAATATGTATAAAATAATGATACTCTTTGATAAGGCAGCGGCATATGCTGCTTTGGGGAATGAACAGCAAGCAATTGATATTGCCGATGAAATTATAAATACAGATACAACATATCCCATAGTTGAAAAAGCAAAAAAATATAAGGAGACAAAAGATGCTTCTTACCTTATAAAATAACTTTAACCCGCCCTCCTGTATAGGAGGGTATTTTTTATTAGCACACTGTAATAAAGTTTGCTAATTCTGACTACACTTATATCAGGGAAAAAATTATATTCTGAAAGCAAAAAAGATATTTTGCTGAAATTTTCAGGAAAAAATTTAAAAATACTATTGACAAGCAGAGTTTTAAGTGTTACTCTATAAATAGATTAGCACTCGGATATTGAGAGTGCTAACAGAGAGGTGGCTAAAATGGAACCGACTCAAAGGAAAATGAAAATTCTTGAAGCGGTCGTAGAGACATATATCAGG
>OMZF01000038.1 GCA_900315465.1 uncultured Eubacteriales bacterium
AGCCCGATTTTACGCCTGTGGAGTTAGTAGGTTACGAGGACGATGAAGCAGGAAGCCCATTGGCTTTAGACAATGGGTAGTTCACTATAATCAATTACATCTGTTAAATCTGTTTTTTGAGCTACAGAATAAATTTCGGATTCATATGCATTTGTTTTCATGCAGGCGAATACAGTGAGTTCGTAACTTTTTTCGGGGGTAAGAAGTTCACCCTTGCGGTGCGAAAGAAAAAAATCTATGTCAACGTACTTATCTATATCTCCAAACATTGCACCGTTATCCATATGATGACCGTATACTATGTTATAATTGTCGCCAAAATTCTTTTTATTCAGAGATGAAAGGTATACCGAACCCGTGAGAGAACTTTTGCCGTAAATATCTTTTCCTGCATATTCAAGGTCATCCTTACCCTGAACAACAGGATAATTTATATTAGTATCATATATTGTCAGCCAGGCTGCTGTATCAGGGTTTATTTCAGATATTGAATCAAAATCGACAGTATCATCATCTTCATTCATAACAGGTTTATACTGCAGAAGATTCCATGAAGCAAAAGCAGCCTGTCCCGTATAAAAATTATCATAAAGTACATAAGCACTGTATATCAGAAGCAGTGCGGCAATAAGTCCTGTGATAATACTCAGGATTGTTTCAGCAATATTTGCTGCTTTATCAATAGCTCTCAAAATTGTATCTCCTTGTCTTCCATGCCTTCAACCTCCGTAACAGTAAAAGTAATATTTCCTGTCTCATAGACTGTTCCGCCCGGAATATATTTAGTCCATGTAAGATGTTTTTTTATACTGCCGTCGGGAAATAAAAGAGGACTGACTGCATCAGTATCAGAATTTTTGAATTTTTCTATCATAATATCTATCAAAGGATAATTCTTTTTAAGCTGATTATCATTGACAGTACCTTTATTTTCTTTGCCGTCATATTCTGTCATCGTAAGACGCAGATATTCATCCGGAAGTATCTTATATTTTGTTTCTCCAGATGGGGTTATTTTGTTTGATGAATAGTAGTAACCGTATTTTCCGCTGAAATTTATTTCAAAAGTAAATTCTGAAGAAACATAGCTTGCTTCCTTGTTGGAATTTGTATCGAATGTTATCCAGCGAGCCTGACTGAAAAGAGGATACAGATTTACATCTGCCTTAGGAGAGTGGCAGCGGAGAAAATATCCATCAGGATCATCCTCTTCACGTAAAGGGATATGTGTATCGCTTGTTCTGAATACACCTGTTATAGGTTTAAGGTCAGAATCAAACATATCGAATTTTGTTCTGTATTCGAGGGATTCGGATGTACTTTCCCATCCTACAAATACTTTATGCCTGGAGTCAGGACTTGGTGCAATAGTATCGCTTAAAAGTACATCTGATATATTGTCTGCACCGGGTACTATAAGCTTTCTTGTAAGCAGTGTTTCATCGGGTATTTCAGACGGCTCTTTGTTATCAAGAGGCTCTGAAAAGAAATTTATAAAGCAGTAATCTGAATAAAGAGGGGCAAGATATACATGACCGCAGCAGCCCTTTTTATCTGTAAGGGGAAGATCATCCTGAACTGTCACACCATTTATTTTCCAGCTTATTGCCGTCTGTTCATCATTCATTTCAACAGAAATGACATCACCATACCTTAAAAGTACGGGGTCATCAGTTTGATGATAAACGATACAGTCATAAGAAGTTCCGTTATATAAAACCGTTTCATGCGGAGTTGTTTCATCAATATTTACAACATACCAGCCATAGAAAAATTCATCATCACCGTGGTTAGGTGGATTTTCAATTTTTTCGACAGTTCCACCGTCTGCAAGTATCATTGAAGTCTGTTTTTCATGGTTCATATTATCAAATTCATACAAAGGTGATTTATAGGTATTTACAGTGCTGTCATGAAATTCAGGTTTGGTTGCCATATCACCAATAAAATGCAATTCTATTCTTGCAGGTTTGTTATATTCCGATATTTCATGATCTTTTATGGTGTAAACGGAAGAGTTGTTGTCGGAATATACAGCATTGCAGCAAACGGAAAGCATTGAAATAATCATTGATAATGTCAGCAAAAAAATCATGAAGCTTCTCAGAAAACATTTACCGTTTTTTATATTGATTTGTTTCATAATGCCTTCCTCCTTTCATTTGACACAAAATCATTTTTATATGGTCAAGCTTTTTTAAAAGACAGTCATTCATAATTATATGTGTTGAAAACTCCTGATATGAATGTTATGGTACAATGCACAAAAAACTCTTTAGATATTGTGGATTATAACACTTAGTGTTTTGGTAGTCAATGAAAATAGAGACATTTTTCTTCACTTTAGGTCATTCTTGGCAAATTATCAAAAAAATCTTGCTAAAAATGACAATTATCATTATTTTTTTTGCATATATAAAATGGCATTATAATATTAAAAATGACACTATATTTATAAATGTCTGTTCTAAATAAAAAACAGGTGCTGCCGCAGATATTTTTGCGACAACACCTTGATATTTTTTCTGTTTATGCAAGAATTGCTTTTATCCTATCAATTGCTTCAATAGTTTTATCCCTGTCACCGAATGAAGTAAGTCTGAAAAAGCCCTCACCGTTTTTACCGAAACCTGCACCGGGAGTACCCACTACATTTGCTTTTGTCAGGAGCAGATCAAAAAATTCCCATGAACCCATACCGTCAGGACATTCAAGCCAGATATACGGAGAATTTTTTCCGCCTGTATAAAAAATACCGAGTTCATCAAGAGCAGCGGCTATTATCTCACCGTTTTTCTTGTAGTAATTAATATTTTCCTTTATCTGCTTTTGCCCCTCTTCGCTGAACACGGCAGCTGCAGCACATTGTACAGGCCATGAAACACCATTGAATTTTGTAGCTTGTCTTCTGTACCAGAGTTTGTATATATTATGGCCGTCACGTTCAAGTTCCTTCGGAATAACAGTATAACCGCATCTTGTGCCTGTAAATCCTGCTGTTTTTGAAAGAGAGCAGAATTCTATACAGCATTTTCTTGCACCCTCAACCGCAAAAATCGAACGTGGCAGATCCTCTGATATAAAAGCTTCATAAGCGGCATCATAAAGGATGATCGCAGAGTTTTTGTCTGCATAGTCTATCCATAATTTAAGTTCATCAGCGGTATATGCTGCACCTGTAGGATTATTTGGCGAGCAAAGATATATAATATCAGCCTTCACACTTTCATCAGGCAAAGCTTTGAACCCGTTTTCTTTATTGCAGTCGGCATAAATGATCTTACGTCCTGCCATAATATTTGAATCAACATATACAGGATAAACAGGGTCTGTAACGAGGACTGTATTGTCCTTGTCAAAAATATCACCGATATTGCCGCAGTCAGATTTGGCACCGTCTGATATAAGTATTTCATCGGGTGATATATCAACCCCAAAGCTTTTATAATATTCAGCGACAGCCTCTCTTACAAATGCATAACCTTCATAATCAGGATAGCCTTTGAAAGTTTCTTTTGCGGCAAGGTCATCAGCTCCCTTTTTCATAGCCTCAATGACAACAGGGGCAAGTGGGAGAGTGACATCTCCTATCCCTAAACGGATAATATCCTTTTCAGGATTATTTTTCTGATAGTCATTTACTCTTTTTGCTATTTCGGCAAAAAGATAGTTGGGAACAAGTTCATCAAAATTTTGGTTGATTTTCATTGAAATTCTCTCCTTTTGAATTACTTAATTTTGGAAAATTCAGGAATTATAATAATATAGAAGTATTATAAACTATTTTTGCAATTTAATCAACACTAAATTGCAAAAAATTGCATTAATTTTCAGCGAGTCTTTCTACAGCAACGTAAACATTGGAAATTCTGTACCATGTCGGGAAGTTGACAGAACCTGTTACCGGAAGATTGAATATTTTCTGAAATGTGCTGACAGAACGTGCTGTTTTGGGGCCGAATATACCGTCAACAGCCAATTTTTCGATAAGAGGAAAATTGTTTGATATGGAGTTGAGCTGATTTTGCAATGCACGTACTGCCATTCCTCTTGAGCCTATCGAAAGTACACCGGGAAATGAGAGCGGTATTCCCTGAACTCTTTCTGCTTCACGGATTATAATATCACGACCATAATAGTTTCTCAGTATCTGAATGGCAGAAAGTCCACTGTCGGCAAGACTTTTTGAACCCCACTGACTCAGCCAGCCGTCACGCTTTACACGCACACCGTCACAATATTGAGTGAAAAGAGGCTGTTTTATATTAGGGCGGGTGATGTAAAGATTGAAAACTTCATCTACTACCTCCGATATTTCACTGAAAATATTTCTGCCGTATACAAAAGCCTGATCGTATGCTGTTGAGCTTGTTATTGTAAAATCGTACCCCTTGCCCCTGTACCATTCGGTATAGACACGGTTCATTGTGAATGAAAGTATAGCAAGGACATTTGCTTTTATAGCTTCTCTGGGCCATGTTGCAAATATTTCCGAGCTTGCTACATTCTTTATATAATCGGTAAATCCTACGGTATAATTCGGTGCTGAATCATCTGACGGTACTCCGGCATGAACTACTATAAGCTCAGGTACGACAGGCTGAGGAAGAACTACCGTACCTCCGGCATCCGGCAGACGCTTCACTTCGTTTTCGGGTATCTTTTCGGGAACCCCCCCCATTATTGTCGGGTTGGGAATAGAAATATCATCATTTTGTCCGGGAAGTATTATATTTTGAAGCGACAAAGTGTCGCTGTAAACCTGTGTGCCTGTTATTTCAGTTTCTATGCCGTCGGGGGTACGTGCCGTTATATTAAGTGCCGCAAACGGCTGTGTTGTTATATTTACAGGTTCTGTTGGCGGAACAAGTGAACTTTCGGGGGATGGTGTTTCTACAATCAATGCTTCTGATCTGCCGCTTGCGTCCGTTACCGAACGTGAAATTATTCTGCCATCCTCCTGTCGTACTGTCAGACTTACATCCTCTGCCGGTCTGCCTGATGAATTGCGAAATGCTGATATAAGCAATGTTCCTGTTGACATAGTATCTCCTCTTTTCATAAATTTATGGACTTCGTATCTCACGAAGATAATTGAAGGTGTTGTAAAGATTGAGTTTTCCGTATCCCCATTTATTACTGGGATAATCAATATTCTGATCCCGTATTGCTCCGCCTATAAGCAGGCTTCTTAAAACATCACCGTTCATTGACGGCATATTTCCGTTTATGATACCCCATTGCATAAGTATTGCGGCAGCTCCGGCAGTTACTGCCGCTGAAACACTGCTGCCTGTCATTGTGCCTACTCCCTCGGGATAAAAACCTCCTATGCGTACTCCGGGGGCAACAAAATCCGGTGCAGGCTTAGGAAGTCTTGTTGGGCCCCATGAAGATGAAACTAAAAGACTGCCGTCAAAACTGTTATAAGCTCCGCAGGTTATTGTCCTTAATGCTGCCGCAGGGTAAACTATGGTATATTCTGGTACAGGTCTCAGAAATTCAACTGATTCATCCACCTGACCGCTTATCGGCAGCCAGCTCCAGTATCTGCCGTCAATTATTGCATCGCCGTAAAGTGTTATATCCCATATACCCTCGGTAGCATCTTTAAGCCCTACCCAGATAGTATCATTTACATCACGGGAATAAAGAAGTGTTATTTCGGTTTTTTCGAGTATAAGCTTTTCCCTGTATTCCTCACCGGCACGAAACGGTTTTCGGGCAAGTGATTCTCCTGTGGGCGAAGTTATGCTTACAGACACTTTATCAAATGACGGATTGAAAATTATTGTTCCGAATGAAACTCCTTGTCTGCCTACTTTTATGTTTATGCTTTCTATGTCACCATCTTTTATTAGTCCCTGAGTATGATGACGTGCATTGGCTTCATTTCCTCCTGCAGTTACAAATGCATATCCCGGACGCTGTGCAACAAATGAGATGTAATCTTCAAAATAAGTGTTCCCGTCATGTGCAGATGTGTTTGAGCCGAGTCCGATCATTATAACAGCAGGCATATTTTTTTCTGTCGCAATATCAAGTATATATTTTATTCCGAGCAGTACATCCGTACTTTCATAAAGTGTGGGGTCATCCTGAGAAAGAAGGTATCGTTGTCTGTAATATTTTCCTGCCGGACGGAGCTTCACGCATACAAGTGATGCTCCGGGTGCAGCACCCCGATATTTGTCATTTGTCCCCGAAGCAGCAACCGATGCCATAAATGTACCGTGACCGTCTTCATCGGTGCTTGGTATAACAGAAAGGGGAGAATCCGATTTAAGTGCATTATTTATTTCATCCTGCGTATAAGTTGATCCGTAATAGATATTATCCTTTCTTTTTCCGTCAACAGTCTGATCCCACAGACCTATGATACGGCTGTTGCCGTCTTCATATCTGAAAGCAGGAAGTGTATAATCTATCCCTGTATCTGCTATCCCTATTATTACACCGCTGCCGTCAAGGTCAAGAAACGGCTGTCCCGTTACTTCCGTTATTCCTGCACTGTCATTTGCAGCAATATCAACAGGGGAAAGTATCTTCGGAGCGAAAAAAAGAAAATCTCCTCCCAGGTCTTTATATACTTCATAAATATATTTTTCGTTTACATATACAACAACATAGTCATTTGCAAGTTTTGTTCCCAGACGAAGAAAGGGTCTTGCAGCGGCATATTCTAAAAATGAACGGCTTGCAAGTGCCTGAAAATCTACTGTTGTAGGAAGCTTTATAAATTCCTCAAGACTGAGTTCATCTTCTGTCATGGCATTTCTCCTTTTATATCAAAAGCATAGCGGAGGCAAATGTACAAAGTGTACCGTAACCGTAAAACGAGTCAGGGTAAGTGAGGTTTCTTTTTCGTACAGCACCCTTTATAAGATAAGCTTTCAGCTTTTCACCGTATAAAAAAGGAGATATACCTCTCACTATACCAAGCTCCATAAGAAGTGCGGCAGACCCTGTAACAAACGGTGCAGCAAAACTTGTTCCTGTAAAACTGTCATAGCCTCCGCCTGTGCGTGGTGCTGTTATTCCGACAGACGGTGCTGATATATCAGGAATGGGGAGATAGATGTTTTTATTTCCGACACCTGAAAATTCTGCTGTGCTGTCGAGCCGCTGATTATATCCCGATACACTTATCACTTTTGCCGATGTTGAGGGAATAGTCATTGTGTTATAATTATCTGCATTTCCGAAATATGTTCCTGTTGTGACTTCTTCAACTGTTGGCAGCCATATATCAAAATTTCCGTCAGTTACAGCACCTGCTGTAAGACGAAGCTGAAATATTTCGGGCTGTTCAAAAGAATTATCTGAGACTATTTCAAAAAATATCTCCTGTGCGGCATTATATCTCGTAGGCTCACTATAAAGGGCAAACACAGTATAATCTTTTAATTTTACCGTTTTCTGAGGTATAAGCGGAGTAAGGGAAATAGTGCCCTTGCCGGACGGAAGTATGAGCTCGGCTGAAATATTATCCGCAAAATTTTTCCATAGTGATATATAAAATCCGTTTATACCGGCAGCAGTGAATATATCTATAGTTTTTGTTTCGCCTGAAAAAAGTCTGCCGGAATAATGATGTCCTGAACCGCCCTCGTTCCCTGTCGGGACTATCACAGAAACTTTCCATACAGTCGACATTGCATCAAGATATTCTTCAAAAAGTGAATTTCCCCGATGACTCCCTCTGTTCATACCGAAACTTATATTTATTGCTGCCGGTTTACCGTAAAGTCTTGCTTTTTCCGTTATATACCGTACCCCACGCATAAGTGAAGCAGAACGTGTAAAATCATCTCTCCCGCTGCTGACACGCACCGCAATAATATCAGCCTTTGGTGCTGCCCCTGTATACATTGCAGATGAACCGGCGGCAATTCCTGCAACTGCTGTTCCATGACCCGATATATCGGGAAGAGGTATAATAGCAAAAGGATTTTTGTTTTTAAGTGCTGTATTGATTTCTTCGGAAGAATATTCGTTTCCGATAGAAAATTCTTCGGGTGGAACTCCGTTTACTGTCTGATCCCAAAAGCTTAACAGTCTTGTTGTTCCGTCTGACTTTAAAAATGCAGGATGAGTATAATCTATACCTGTATCAATTATCCCAACTATTACTCCGTCACCTGTAAGACCGAGAGAATTTTCATTTTGCACAGCCCTTATACATGATGCTGTCATACCTCTTTCATCCTGAGTATAGATATTTTTGGAAGTTTCAACATCCTCGATTATAGTGTATTCGGGAAGCTGCTGTAAAATTACATCGTTTCCTGTTACTATACCGAATCCCTGACCTAAATTTTCTACAGATATTATATTCGGATCATCTGATAAAGCTTTTACAAGTTCGGGAAAGCTGACGCTGTATTTCACTATTACTTCCATTGTTCCCCCCTGAAAAGATCGTCATATGCAAAAAGCATAAATCCGTCACAGCCCAAAGACCTGCCATAATTTATCTGAGATTGTATATTATCATTTTTAAGTTTCCATGTTCCATCGTCTGCATCTGTTCCTACTTTATAAAGTGCAAGACCCAGATATAATTTCAGATTTTTGTTAATGACCATCTTTTTCCATTTATCTGCACATTCACCGAATGGCATAACAGGATGATTTTCACTTACATATATCTGAGGGCATATATAATCCGCAAAGCCCTGTTCACTGCACCAGCGGAAAACATCCGCACCGAGTTTCAGGTCATTATCTGTATTCCCCTGCGGTGAAATGCCGAAAACACAGCCGCTTTTTTCGTGTACGGCATCATATATACCAACAACCAGTTTATTTATATTTTCCGTTCTCCAATCCGTAATACTGAGGGGATGTTCTCCGGCATTTTTACAGTATTCTTCATATTCGGGTCTGTCCGCATCATTCATATTTTCGGGATAAAAATAATCATCTATCTGAATTCCGTCAACATCGTAATTCCTGACAATTTCCCTTATCCCATCAATTATAAGTTTCCTTACATCAGGTACAGCAGGATTAAGATATATGCCCTCTCCGCAGGAAAATGTATATCTGTCATCTGCCTTATCGGAGCTTTTTTTCCATTTCATATACGGATTATTGTCTGAAAGTTCAGAGGGCATTGAATTGAATTTCACTCTTAACGGGTTTACCCATGCATGAAATTCAAGTCCGAGTTTATGTGCTTCATCAACGGCTATTTTAAGAGGGTCATAATTTATCTTTTTCCCCTGAGTACCTGAAAGAATATGCGAAAACGGAAAAATTTCTGACGGATATAATGCATCACAAAAGGGTCGGGTATGAAATATTACTGTGTTTGCGTTTACGCTTTTTATCCTGTTCATTATTTCTCGTATAAGTTCGGTGTATTCCTTTTCACTTCTCTCCTTGCCGCCGGAATCAAGTGTCATAAAAGGAATCCACACTGCCATCATTTCGGTATTTCTTTCAGCGGTTTTGACGGTCTGTAGATTTGGAATACTTTCCTCGGTTACTGATATTTGTTCAGTTGTCTTTGATACTTCAATTTCACTTACCGTTACGGGTGAGTGAATATTTTCATTTGCAAACCTGGAACAAATGAATACTGTACCGCATAATATACCGACTGAAATAAAAAACGGAATAAGGTGAAAAAAGATTTTTTTCATAATAACACAACCTTGATTTTATAGTAGGAAAAATATATAATAAAACTATAGTTCAATTAGTATGTTTTGGATATGATTATTATGACCGTAAGAAAGAGGTGATATTATGGAAAAGGATGTACTGAAAATAGTCATTACAGGAGGACCGTGCGGAGGTAAATCTACTGCAATAGAAAAAATTAAGAAAAACTTTGAACAGATGGGGTTCGGAGTTCTTTTGGTACAGGAAACGGCAACAGAACTTATAAACGGAGGTGTTGCCCCATGGACTTGCAGGACAAATGCCGATTATCAGAAATTTCAGATCGAAATGCAGATGCAGAAGGAAAAAATATTCGAGCAGGCTGCACAGGTGATGAAAGAGGACAGAATACTTATCGTATGCGACAGAGGACTTATTGATAATAAAGTTTATATGAAACCGGAAGAATTCCGCTCTGTTATGTTTGAACTCGGACTTAATGAGGTGGAAATGCGGGATAATTACGATGCCGTATTTCATCTTGTCACAGCGGCAAAGGGTGCATTGCCTTTTTATACTACCGCTAATAATACTGCACGTACAGAAACACCCGAACAAGCGGCAAAGCTTGATGATGCACTTATTTCAGCATGGACAGGACATCCGCATCTTCGTATAATAGGCAACGAAAGAAGTTTTGAGGATAAGCTTAAAAGACTTATGGATGAAGTTCAGCTGTTTGCCGGAATTCCCGAGCCTGTTGAGATAGAAAGAAAATATCTTATTGAATTTCCCGATATAAATATGCTTGAATCACTCCCGAACTGTACAAGGGTGGAAATAATACAGACCTATCTTAAATCTTCGGAAAACGAGGAAATAAGAGTAAGACAAAGAGGCTCGAACGGAAATTATACATATTCCCATACAAGAAAAAATAAAGATGGTTCTATAAAGCGTATCGAAATCGAAAAGAGGATAACAAAAGACGAATATCTCACACTTCTTATGGATGCAGATACACAATGCCGTCAGATACGAAAAGACCGTTATTGTCTGGTGTATAAGAACAGGTATTTTGAGATAGATATATTTCCTTTCTGGCAGGATAAGGCGGTTATGGAAATAGAACTGCTTAATGAAAATGATACATTTGAATTCCCTGATTTTATAAAAGTCATCAAAGAGGTAACAGGTCAAAAGGAATATTCAAATAAAACTCTTGCGAAAATAAAATAAAGAAAGGCGGCTTTTAAAATGGAAATCAATATGGAAAAAATCAACAGTACAATGGAGGCACTCAGAAAAAATAATATGCAGGCATATTATGTCGAGAACTCCGCAAAGGCAAAGGAACTTGTACAGTCACTGATGGAAAAGGGGAGTACAGTTACCCACGGAGGTTCTATGACGCTTAAACAAACAGGAATAAATGAACTTCTGAAAAGCGGAGATTATAATTATCTTGACAGAAGTGCCGAAGGTCTGACTCGTGAGCAGGTGGAGGAGATATACAGAAAATCATTCTTTGCTGACACATATCTCACAAGTGCAAATGCAGTAACAGAAAAGGGTGAACTTTATAATGTAGACGGAAATTCAAACCGTGTTGCAGCTATACTTTACGGCCCAAAAAGTGTTATTGTTGTTGTGGGAGTAAATAAGATAGTTCCTGATATTCGTGCGGCAGTTGAAAGAGTGAAAAAAGTTGCTGCTCCCAAAAATACTGTAAGACTTTCATGTAAAACACCGTGTGCGGCGACAGGAGAATGTATATCTCTCAAACAGCCAGACAGCGTAGCCTGTGACGGATGCAAAAGTGAGGGCAGAGTATGCTGTAACTATGTAGTTTCTGCACAGCAGAGGAAAAAGGACAGAATAAAGTTAATAATCGTAGGAGAAGAACTCGGATACTGATGGAGGAAAAAATTATGTCAACACCCCATAATAAAGCAAATAAAGGCGATTTTGCAAAAACAGTTCTTATGCCGGGCGATCCGCTGAGAGCAAAATATATTGCAGAGAATTTTCTTTCCGATGCAAAGCTCATAAATGAAGTAAGAGGAATGTATGCATATACAGGACTTTATAAAAATAAGCCTGTATCAGTAATGGCAAGCGGAATGGGTATTCCGTCGATGGGCATATATTCCTATGAATTGTTTAATTTCTATGATGTTGAAAATATAAT
>OMZF01000011.1 GCA_900315465.1 uncultured Eubacteriales bacterium
TAAAATCTCCCACCTCACGGGAAGAAACGGCTTGCCGTCCGATAAAAGGTATAGCTCAACGCAAGAGCAGTCCGTTCCGCTCGACGGAAGACGGTGGTTTAACTCCACCGCCTTTTTTATTTTATCATTATCACAACATTTTTTCAATATATAAGATTAAATGAAAACCCGCAGCCCTTGTAAAGATTTTTGTCCTTACCTTGAGTTCTGTTGTCATTGCCATTTTTGTAATCCTTCTTTCTAAAAAATATATTAAAAAAGAGCGATAACATCGACCTTTTAAGCCTTTGTTATCGCTCGATTTTACAGAAAATAAAAAACGGACTGAAAAATCATTCTCTTTCTGAATGACCTTGCAGTCCGTTATTTCTATTATCTTTGTGTAAGTGGGTATAGTAACCCCACAAGAATGCCGCACGAAGCGACAGCATTTCTTGCTATATCACCGATATAGCTGAAAACACCGGAGTGTTAATCTGAAACCGTCTGGAGCCTTGATGTCTTGAATAACACAGGTAAGCTGCCTCATATTATATTACTACCGTGAACCAGTGACATACTCCCCCACCTATAGAGGTGGGGGACTTCTTGCCCATTTGGGTTAAAGTAGAAAATATGGGAGCGGCGGCTCGCCGCCGGACACACTTGCATAAAGCAAATGGAGTAAATGTTAACTGAGATTATTATAATGGCTGATCGCTTGTTTGTCAATGGATATGACACGAAAAATATCGATAAGTGTGTTCGTATGTCATTTCTGCTTCATAGCATCCATAATCTGAATGACAGCATCCTTTTGTTTAGCTGTAAGATTGATCCACCTATCAAAAAGCTGCTTCAATTCAGGTGTTAGTTCCACCATTTCTCCTTCTGCAAAAAACTGCGACAGAGTTATACCAAAGCCGTTACATATCTTTTCAAGGGTAGTAATTGAAGGTACGGTATTTCGTCTGAAAACATTTGCGAGTGTAGTGTGTGATAATCCTGATTCTGCCGACAATCTGTATGTTGTCCAGCCACGTTCTTTCAGGATCTGATTGAGTTTTTCGTTTGTATCCATAAAAATAACACCATCCTTGGTTATATTTTACGAAATTATATGGAAATATAATATGGAATAGATGTATAATAAATATAACCAAATATGGATATAAAGGAGTTGTTTTTAAATGGAGTTTTCAACTGTTTGCTTTTTCGGGCATAGTGAGGTAATACACAATATCAGACCAAAGCTGACAGAGATAATCGAAAATTTGATTACAGAAGAAAAATTAACGGAGTTTTATGTAGGTAATCAGAGACAGTTTGACAGCATGGTTTATTCTGTACTAAAAGAGTTAAAAACAAAACATCCCCAGATAAGATATACTGTTGTGCTCGCCTATATGCCTGATGAACATATCAAGGAAGTCTATGGTGAGGATACATTGTATCCGGAAGGTCTTGAAATCGTTCCGAAAAAATTTGCTATCAACAAGAGAAATGAATGGATGATTTTGAATTCTGATATTTCGGTCTGCTATGTTTATAAAACTATGGGCGGGGCTGCAAAGTTTAAAGGGAAAGCGGAAAAGAAGGGGTTAAGAATAATCAGCTTGTAAAATTGATGTTAAAGGGGTATATTTTGATATATTAAAAAAATATACCCCCTTAACTTGTATTTTTTATAAAAATAGTGTATAATAAAATCGAGGTGAAGAAGGTATGGAGAAGCTGTATAAAAGAGAAAACTATTTAAAAAAGATCCGTGGATTTTACCATGACACAGAGATCATAAAGGTTATTACCGGTGTCAGACGGTGCGGAAAATCAAGCTTGATGGAAATTGTAAAGTCTGAATTGATAGATAGCGGTGTTCCTGACGCTAATATCATTTATCTTGATCTGGATAGCCGAAAATACAGGAAAATTAAAACAGAATCCGAATTTGAGGCTTTGATCGAATCCTTTTCTTCTGCCGAAGGGATAAAATATCTGTTTGTTGACGAGATTCAGAATGTGATGGGATTTGAGGAGGTTATAAATGCTTTTCGTGGAGAAGGAGATTTTTCTATTTTTATTACCGGCTCAAACTCATATTTATTAAGCGGTGAATTAGCAACTAAA
>OMZF01000001.1 GCA_900315465.1 uncultured Eubacteriales bacterium
CAGATAGGGGCTTGTGCCGCCTGTTGCCTTAGCTGTAAGCTTAACTGCTGTACCGGCTGTAACAGATGTTGCACTGATTGTTGAGTTATTTGTAAGACCGGAAGCTGTTGTTACTGTAAGAGTAAATGTCTTGGAAACAATCTTTGATGTAGAATCCTTAACGAGAATTGCTACTTCATAAGTACCTGCTGTGTTGATAGTCAGGCTCTTTGTTGCAGCTGTTACATTTGAAGAACCTATTGTTTTCCAGGAAGTTGCACCGCTCTTTCTGTAACGATATGTGTACAGATAGGGGCTTGTGCCGCCTGAAGCCTTAGCTGTAAGCTTAACTGCTGTACCGGCTGCTACGCTTGTTTTGCTGATTGTTGAGTTATTTGCAAGACCTGAAGCTGCTGTTACTGTAAGAGTAAATGTCTTGGAAACAACCTTTGATGTAGAATCCTTAACAAGAACTGCTACTTCATAAGTGCCTGCTGTATTTATTGTGAGGCTCTTTGTTGTATCAGAAACATTTGATGCACCTACTGTTGTCCAGGAAGTTGCACCGCTCTTTCTGTAACGGTATGTGTACAGATAAGGAGCTGTACCGCCTGAAGCCTTAGCTGTAAGCTTAACTGCTGTGCCGGCTGCTACGCTTGTTTTGCTGATTGTTGAGTTATTTGCGAGATCTGTTACAACATCTGTACCTTCTGCTGTGAAGGTCTTTGTTGCAGTTGCTGTAGCACCTGTAGAGTCTGTGATAACACACTTGAGAGTATGTTTGCCTGTTGAACCGGGCTTCCATGTGTAAGTAGCTGTTGTGTTAGAAGCCTTAACTACTGTACCGTCAACTGAGAACTCATACTTATAGGGAGCTGTACCGCCGATACCGATACCCTTTATTGTAAGAGCTGTTGTTGTGAGCTGAGGAGCTGATTTGTCTGTACCGAAGTTAACCTGGAGAGGAGTTCCGGGTACAGGGATAGGATCATCGCCGCCTTCTGACTGACCGGCACCAATTCTTGCGAGAGGAACAGTAACTGTATCAACATCTTCTTTTTCTGCTGATGTAGATTCATCTGCACTGTAAGACTCTGTTGCACAATCAAGCATTGTCATATCCATAGGAATGGAAGTGATACCACTTTCACCGAATGTTGAGATATGCATAACGCCGATACCTGTGCTTTCGATATAGCTTCTTGTTACACCGAGTGTAGCAAGAGGAATTGTGATGTAATAGAATGTATCCTGTGCCTTGGAGTGACCCTTTGAAGTAAAGTCAACCCACTCTGAAGATGTGCTCTGGAGGTCTGCGGGAGTATAGCCTGCCCAACCGTTTTTGTTGATACCCATGATTCCGTTTGTACCTATAAAGCCGTCTTCATATTTAAGTGTGATTCCACCTGCTGTGAAGCCTGTGATGCAGGACTCATCATAGCTGAAATAACCTGTGCTGTCTGTCTTGAAGAGTGAGGGCTTACCAACACCGGGTTTTGATGAGAAGCACATAAGTGCATCTACTCTTGTATCGAAGCCTACTTTAAGACCCCATACATATTTTCCGCCTGACATATTACCCTTTGACATATCTGCTGACTTACCCTTACCAAGATCAAATGCGAGCATCTGAGGAATGTCACCATTCCAGGGCTTACCATTATCACTGATCGGATAACCCTGTGCAGGGTCAACAACGTCAGTTACATTTGTGAACTGCCAGCCGAGATAGAGGTTTGTATCATCCCATGCTGCATAAAGAGCATATGTGTCATATACAGGAGCTTCATGTGAGCCTCTGAATATTCTTGCGTCATCATTTGCAACGCCCTGAGCGATTATCATAGTATCCTTAAAGTCGGATGCCTTTGTGATAGTTACGCCTGCACCGCCCTTCTGGTTGTTCGGGTTAGTTGCATACTTGCCGCCGAGAGCAGAAGCAGAAGAACTTGTTGTTTTTATAACATATTTCTTTTCATAAGTAAAGGTATAATTCTTAGTTGTTCCGTCTGAGCCCTTAGCAGTTGTTTCAACTGTTACTGTGCTGTCACCGATTTTACCTTCACCGATATTGAATGTTGCAGAAGATGTAAATGTCTTTGTGGGGCCGCCGTCAACGGAATATGTACCGCTTGTGGCATTTGCAAGTGTAAGAGTGAGGCTCATTGTTTCGTCTGAGAAGCTTGTACCTGTAGCCTTGTTAGCAGTTACTGTCGGAACATCAGGCTGTGGATCAGGTTTAACAGGAGTATAAGCCTTCCATGAATTACCTGCACTGAAAAGTTTTGTTGTATCTTCGATAGGAAGTCCTGCTTCCTTATCTGCAGGATACCTGTTTGTTGTAGCTGATTTGCTTTCTATAAAGATAACTCTGCCGTTTACAAGATTTGAAGGTACTTCATACATATAGTAGCCTGTTGTAGCATCGAGAGTCATCTGTACGCCGGGCCAGTCTGCATTCTTAAGTGTAGTATCAGCACCTGAACCGATTGATGTGTATGTTGCACCGCTTGCGTTATAGCCGTAAACACCTGAAACAGGAAGATCGGCTGTCTGCTTGCCGTTGTTTCCGTTATTGAATACAACGTGAGTTGCACCGCTGGGAACTGCGATAGAATAATCACTGCTGCCCTTGGTCATTGCTGTACCGGGCCATGCTGTACCTACTGTGGAAGAACCTGCGAAGAAGTAAGCATAAACTGTACCCCAGTTATCAGAATCTCTGAAGTGGAGCTTACCATCATTTGTATCGGTACCGTCTCCGCCGCCACCGCCTGTACCGTCGTCATAAACATATGCATATACTGTTGACCACTTGTAGCTTGAGTTGTCAAAGTAAATGGTTGTTACGGCTGTGGGATCTTTCTTTGTGAATGTGTAAGTTTCGGTCTTCTTTACACCGTCTTCGCCTGTAGCGGAAAGAGTAAGAGTAACACTGCTGCCTACTGCTGTAGAAGAACCGAAAGTAATTGTTTTGCCGTCTGTATAAGTACCGGACTGACCGTCGCTGGTCTTATAAGTACCGCTTGCTGCATTAGCAACGTTAAGTGTAGCTGTTACAGATGTTGTAAAGCTGCCGCCTGCAGGAGAAGCTGATACTTTTGCAGATTTTGTAACAGGTACTGAATCGTAGATAACTGCGATACCGCTATCGCCAACACTACCTGTAATAGTTGTAGATGTTACAGTAAATGTACCGCCTGATACTTTATCTGTGTATGTGCCTGCCGGAACATAACCGCCGCCATTGGTAACTGTAACGCTGCCGCTGCCGCTGCCCTTAACGATTACAGCACCGCCGTCCTGACGGGTAATAGCACAAGCACTGCCGTCGCTGTTAGCTGCATAATAATCCTTCTTGCCTATCATAGCATTATGGAACTTATTGACCTCAGCAACTTCTGCGGATGTAAAGTGTGTGCTGCCCTTTGAACCAACAGTTGTGTTTTCCTTCTTGGAAGGATCTGAGAAAGGACGTGAGAAGTAAAGTGATGTTGCTGTGCTTCTTGCTGCAACGATAGCATAGCAGCGGTCGATCTGGTTCTGACTCATATCATGTGAATAACCCCAGTCATAAGCATTTGCCCATGTATCATGGCTTTCACCCCAGTATACTATCCTGTCAGAAGAAAGACCCTGTGCTGCCCAGTTTGCATAATCAGTCGGAACCTTGCCGCTTCTCTGAGCATTTCTCAGTGTATGACCATATCCTGCATCTGTAATGCCTATATACTGTGTATATTTCTTCATTGTGCCAACCGGATCAGATCCGCCGGGGCTGTCAAGAATTTCACCATAGTTCCACATACCTGATACAGAAGTAACTGTGGGCCAGAAATCACCCTGCTCACCGGGAAGACCGATATGTTTTGCAGCATCCCAACGGATACCGTCAACACCCAATCCCTTAAGCTCTTCTACATAGCCCTTTACCTTACTCTGAACATAGGAATTTTCTGTTGCGAGGTCTCTCATACCAATCTCGCCGTATATTACCTGATAACGGTCATTCCAGTCACTTACATCGCCATAGGTATGCCAGTACTGATTGTTCTGAAGATCTGACTGTACGCTTGATGTCTGACCGTTAAGATGGTTAGCAACAACGTCAACAACAATTTTGATTCCATACTTTTCAGCTTCAGAACAAAGTGCCTGAAGCTCAGCCTTTGTACCCAGACCATTTGTACCTACATAGAAGCCCTTCGGCTGATAGAGCCAGTACCATGAACCAGTACCATCGGGCTGTGCAGGTGAGGTCTGAACAGAAGTAAAGCCTGCTTCTGCAATGTTTTTGAGTTCTGCCTTGATGTCGTTGTACTTCCAGTCAAAGCAGTGGAGGATAGTACCGTCTTGTATGTTGTCAGCAAGACCGTAATCTCCCGCAGCATCCGCTGTCAGAGTGGGTACTGTGAGAACGCCGCCCATTCCGAGGAAGGAAGAGGCAAGCATTGCAGCCGAAAGGAATACGCCGGCGATCTTAGAACCGACACCATAACGGCTGACCTGAGTTTTTTTGTCCATCAAAAATCACTCTCCATTCGTTTTTTCGGATTTGACCTTCAGATCGAAAAATACCCCTTCGCTTTGAAGTTCTTTTCTTTAAGATAACCGTTCGATACTGCAACCATAGGCGGATATTTTAATTTCCGTAAAAGAACTTCTGCTCTGCTGTGCCTTGACTGCCGGACACAGATTTGCATTTTATATTTCTCAATCTTCATTGACTCTATTCTATCATTTTTTTATTAACATTGTAAAGAGGTTTTAATTCTTTATCAGAATTATTTTTGTGAATTATTAGACTTTTATTTCTTTATCAGAACTAAGTTTTGAAATTTAAGACAAGTAAAAACAACTTTATTTGTTTATTTTAACAACAAAAAATTACGATTCTGTCAATATAAATAATCAATAATAAAAAAGTTTGTGCATACTGCTATTTATTAATTTTAGCAATATGCACAAAATTTTGATTATTACATTGATGCGATACTGAATTTTTCACAGTATATTATTTTCACTTCATATCTGACGGATATGTGAGCTTGATATTTGCGGAATCACCCTTTATAAGACGTACTTTTATACCGTTTCTGTGAAATAAACTACACGCATCTGTTATATTTGCTCTTTCCTCAAGAGGTATTTTTGACAGCATTTCCATAAATTTTCCTATGCGGAAAGTCTGGGGGGTCTGAACACAAAACATTGTCCTTCTCAGAGGAAAATCAACAGCCGTCTCCCCATCCTCCGAAACAACAATAGTATCTGTTGCCGGAATCGCTGTTGTACATATAATACAATCATCCATTGCAGCTATACTGTCACTTATCATTCTTTCCGTAACAAAAGGACGGACTGCATCATGCGTAAGCATTATATCATTATCAGATGCACCGTTTCTTTTTGCACATTCAATAATATTTACTATGGTGTCATTTCTGTCCGCTCCGCCCGAAGTAATAACTGCGGCAGAATTCAGATATTTTTCGTTAAGCTCCTGCATATAACCAGTCCATTCCGGATGTACTCCGATTATGACCTTATCGACCTTACTATGTTTGAGAAATACCTCAGCTGTATGTATTATAACAGGCTTTCCTCTCAGCTCAAGAAACTGCTTCGGTATATCAGCACCCATACGGCTGCCTGTTCCTCCTGCAACTATCCCTGCCGTTATCATATGACCTCACCTTTCTTTTTATCTCTACTTTTAAGGTAAAAAGCAACTACCATAAGTATAATAAATAATTGTAAATATATAATAGCCCATTCAAATTTGCCTATATCTCCCTGAGATACCATAACTATAAGCTTTTTTGTCACCTTACCGTTTGACGAAGAAACATATACAGTCGCTATCCCCTCCTTCATAGCTGTTACCCTGCCTGATTTATCTACATCAACTACATCTGTATCGGAGGAGTTGTACATTATATATGTTTCAGCCGCATCGGCAGGAACAGCAGTATATGCTATATCATAAATATCCCCTATATTCAGCTGTACCCTGTTTTGCAGAAGTTCGATGTCCCTGAGTGCCGTACCCGAAGAACCCGATGCACCATACAATACTGCAAGACCGCTGTTTGTATATATGCATGATATTTTTATATCAGAAGCATTTACGTCTATTTCGGCAGAAACACTTTCTTCCTCTGTTGCACCATTATAAACCGTAAGCACATAATTTCCACTGCCTATGCTCCGGAAATGAAATCTTCCTCTTGTATCTGTAGCCGCTTTTTGTTCGGAAAATCTTCCTTTCAGTCCGACAGATGTATTTGTCATAGGCTCGCCCGAAATATCATAAAGCACTCCGCTTATATCCGATCCGAAATCACTGTATCCGGAATCAGGCAGTACCCTCACAAGACAAGTAGCGTTTACTGCTGAACTTGCTGTTTCTACGGTTATCACTGTCACACCCGGTTTGAGTGCAGTAATAACGCCATTCTGTTCAATCTGAGCTATATCTTCATCTGAACTCTGATAAAATATATAATCATCTGCTCCCACCGGAATCACTGCCGATTCAAGCTCTGCCTGTTCGCCTGCAAAAAGCGTTATATTATTTTTACTGAGTTCAACTCCTTCCGGAGATGCTCCCTGTTTTACGTTTACTGTACAGCTCAGTACTTTCCCTGTTAAAAAGGTACAGTATATCTCGGTAACTCCCACACTTTTAGCATAAACTATACCCTTGTTGTCTATTGCCGCAATATTTTCATCTTCCACTGAAAAAGTATAATTATGATATGTATCGGTCACAGTAAGACGAAAACTTTGTGACGGGTACAAATTTATAAGTTCATGGCTGAGCATGGGTGTTCCTGCCGACACAGGCACAGAAAAAAACATTCCCGTTAACATAATAATTATCAGCAAAGCCGACAAAATTCTTTTAATCATTATTCCCTCCGACAAACAAGCATTATAGTCATTATAACACAAAATCATAAAATTGCACTATAAATCATAAATATTCTTTTTAATTTTTGTAAGCAAATTGACTTTTACAGAATAATAAGTTATCATATTATTATCAAAAAATAAGGGATGGTATTTATGAAAAACAAAAAATCTTTGAGAATAATTTCTGCTTTGATGCTTGGTCTCATTCTCACCTCTTCCGGCTGTACCGGTACAGGAGACGACAGTTCAAAAACTTCATCAGCTCCGGAAAGCTCTGTTTCTTCCACAGTATCAGAAAGCTCAGCTAAGGAAAGTTCGGAAACAATCGAAAGCAAAACCGAAACTTCGTCAAAAGAAGAACAAAGTCAAAGTTCACAGGAAAGCTCTACCGAAGTTTCACAAATATCCCAGACATCGGAAAGCTCAAAACCAAAAAGCAATATTACTCCGGCAGTATGGGAGGTAACAGATGAAAACGGAAATATAATATATATGATGGGGTCAATTCATGCGGCAGATGCTGATGCACTTGTACTTCCCGATTATTTTGAAACTGCATATGCAAAATGCGATGCTCTTGCGGTAGAATGTGATATAACAGATTCACTTTCATCTCTCACAAATATTTCTGCACTTAAAAATATGCTATATACCGATGGTACGACTATAAAAGATCATGTTCCGGAGGAAGAATACAACAATGCTGTTAAACTCCTGACCGATGCCGGAGTTTATACATCACTGTATGATGTATATAAGCCTGTAATGTGGACATCACTTGCCGAACAGGCAGCAATAACAAGAGCCGGTCTTTCCTACAGCTACGGTGTTGACACAAATCTGATAAATCGTGCAAAGGAAGAAAAAAAGGAAGTATTGGAGGTCGAATCTGTTGAATTTCAATTCAATCTTCTTTCATCATTTTCCGATGAACTTCAGGCACTGCTTTTTTCCGAAATAGCACAGGAGGATTATCTTGATAAAGCCGCCGATTCCCTTAACAGACTTTATGTTAAATGGAAAACAGGTGCTGTTACCGTTGATGATATAGAAGAAGACTACAGCGGTCTTACTCCCGAACAGCTCAAGCTCGTTGAAGAATATGATAACTCTTTGAAAAACAACAGAAATGCCGGTATGGTGTTAAAAGCACAGGAATATCTTGAAAGCGGCAAAAAGGTAATGTTTGTTGTTGGTGCTGCACATTTTTACGGAGAAAAAGGCATACTGCAATTAATGCAGAATAACGGCTGCACTCTGCGTCAGCTTACTGCAGAAGATGCCGAACCGCTGGAAAGCAGTACACAGGTCTCACAACACCCATCTGAAGAATTGACAGAACCGGAATCAAGCGTAAAGGAAACAGATCCGGCTGCACTTCGTGCTGCATGAATAACGGAGGAATTTTTATGAATAAAAAGGTAATCGGAATAATAGGAAGTGTTATTGCACTGATACTCGGATTTTTAGGCTTTGAAATAACACAGCAGCCGGGACTTCTCGGTGATAACACAGAAGAATCATCCACTGTAACTGTAGTATCTGAAAGCGGAGATGTACCTACGCATATAAACAATACACTTATAAGTCATTATATTGATGTAGGTCAGGGCGACAGCGAATTCATTGAACTGCCTGATGGTAAAACACTTTTGATAGATGCCGGTGAACGTACCGCAAGTGAAACCGTAATATCCTATATAAAATCGCTCGGCTACACAAAAATCGACTTTGTTGTAGGAACTCACCCCCATTCAGACCATATCGGAGGACTGGCAGATGTAATAAAGACCTTTGATATAGGACAAATATATATGCCCAATGCAACAAGCACATCAAAAACTTATGAATATCTCCTCAATACCATAAGCAACAAAAAGAAGAAAATCAAAACCGCAAAGGCAGGTGTAAAAATAACATCTTCTACCGAACCTGCATACAGCGTTGATATTCTCGCTCCGGTAAATAAGGACTATGATGACCTTAATAACTATTCGGCAGTAGTAAGAATAAAGTACAAGAACCGTAGTTTTCTTTATATGGGAGATGCTGAAACACTCTCTGAAAAGGAAATGATGAACAAAAATACAGACCTTACCGCTGATGTAGTAAAAGTAGGACATCATGGAAGTTATTCTTCCTCTTCAGACAAATTTGTAAAGAGTACGGGAGCAAAATATGCAATATTCTCTCTCGGAAAGGATAACGATTACGGTCATCCGCACGATCAGGTAGTAAAACGCTGGCAGAAATACAATGCCGAAATGTTCAGAACAGACGAGTGCGGCACAATAACAATATATTCCGATGGTGACAGTCTTAATGTTCATCTTGAAAAATCTCAGTCATCACAGCAGAATGCGGCATAAGAATGAAAGGAGAAAAACATAATGGTACAGGTGATAATAGACAGATTTGAAGGCAATATGGCACTTGTTGAAATAAGCCAGAGCCGTTTCTCAAAATTGCCTGACATACTTATTCCTGACGCAAAAGAGGGCGATACCGTAACAATAGAAAAAGCTCCCATATCGCAATTCATGATCTGCAAAACAGAAGGAAAATTTGCATATATCCTCACCCCTGACGGAAAATATGCCATAACCAAAGACCTTGCAGACGGTGCAAAAGCAGGTGACTATCTTACATTCACTGTTGACCAGACCGCTACAGAGGTTCGTCAGAGTAAAATAAAAAAGCTGATGAACAACCTTTTTGAATGATCTGAATTTGTAATTATGCTTGACGAATCGCAGCAAAAACAGTATAATGATGTTATTAAATTAAAAATTCAAAACGGAGGTTGATATCATGTTTTTAAACCAGCTTAACGATACCGAAAAGGAACTTTTTATCCAGCTTTGTAATCAAGCTGTAATGGCTGATGATGTTCTTGAAGTGGATGAAATGGAATCCATTGCTTTCATGTGCCATGAAATGATGATCCCGAACAGCACACCCGATGAGGAATTGCCTGTTGATTCTATACTTGCACAGCTTAATCTTATAGCTTCAAAACATCAGAAGAATATTATGGCCATTGAACTTATTATTCTCCTCAAGCGTAACGGTTTTCTTGATGAAACTGAAATCAATTTCCTTGATAATATAAAGAAAAAACTTGAGATCAGTGACGAAAAATTCAAACATCTTGATAGTCTTGCAAATATTTATATTTCTGTAAAAAATGAAATTACCGATGCAATAGAAAACTGATAAAAAATTACTCTCCCGCTCTTATGAAACGTGAGAGTTTTTTATTTTCTGAGCATAAGAGAACATAAAAACGGCTGCGGATTTTACCCCGCAGCCGCCTTTAGTTAGTTTTACGTCTATTTATTCAGTTTGAACAACTGTTCTATAATCACATTTCAGCGATAGCAGCCTGTGCAGCAGCAAGACGTGCAATCGGAACTCTGAACGGTGAGCATGATACATAGTCAAGACCGATCTTATGACAGAACTCAACAGATGACGGGTCACCGCCGTGCTCACCGCAGATACCGCAGTGGAGTGTGGGACGAGTCTCTTTACCGAGTTTGAGAGCTGTCTTCATAAGTGAACCGACGCCAACCTGATCAAGCTTAGCGAACGGATCGTTCTCAAAGATCTTTGCATCATAATAAGCTTCAAGGAACTTACCACTGTCATCACGGCTGAAGCCGAATGTCATCTGAGTAAGGTCGTTAGTACCGAAGCAGAAGAACTCAGCTTCCTTAGCGATCTCGTCAG
>OMZF01000196.1 GCA_900315465.1 uncultured Eubacteriales bacterium
CTGCAGATCTTTTTCATATATATAAGGGACAAACTGCATACAGCATCTCTCCTTCTTGTTTTATATTATACAAGACATAAAATGCGTCGTCAAGACGAGGAGTTACTTGAATGAACACAAAGAAATGCTTCCTAAACTCATAGAAATACTATGGGCAATATGATATAGTAATAATACACAGCACAAGCGGGCGTCCCTCAATTGCTTTCTATTAACATATTATTATCAGAGCGTAAGAGTAAAATGAAGATGGAAAAAATCGTTTTTCCTGATCATTTTCATCTTGCTTGATAGTCTGCCAGGTATTACAATGAAAACAAAACTGGGTTGTACTGCCTGCAAAGTCGGTATTACGATCCCGCGCTCGGTAGATTCATCAATGCTGATACCTTTGCTACCACCGACGCGAACGGATTTCTTAGCTGCAATATGATTGCATATTGTGATAATAACCCCGTTTGCCGAAGGGATATTATAAAGGGATATTATAATAGGGGTTAGAGTGGACGATTGTTGTTGATATGTATCGCTTAATTTAGGACGGAGCGTATCATGGATAAAAAAGAATTCCAGCAAATAGTAAAGCACAAGCTCAAAGATAGAGGATTTCGCGCAAAAGGCAATTACCATTACATAATAATTAATAGCCGGTATTGGGCTGGAATTAAGTTAGATCATCATCCCTATTGCAGAGGCTATTATATTGAGTATGGAGGAATATACGATCCTGCGAACGATTTCTCCCCATTTCATTTTGGGTTTGACTTATCCTATCGATTCGTGTTTTCAAAAAAACCGAACGATGATCTTGGACGCTATGACATTTCCAATCCCATCATTGAGAATATTTACAAGCCTGATTGTCCATTCACGGAATACTTTGAATACGAAACAAGGACAAAAGACGATTTAGTGAATTCTCTGGTTGCGAATCTCGATCTTAGATTTCCATTGTTTTGCAATGATACGTTCATTTTAGAGCAATATCGAAAGGATTGGATTCTTTTCCGTTTAGTCCCGGAGGAAACCGTAGGTAAAATTGCTCGGCTTTTAGGGCTGGAAATGGAAGATGTAATGGCAATCAGAGACAGCAACATCAAAAAATGGCCCCCAGATTAATAAGTGTATAATATGTGCTTATACACAAGGCTCTATACTAGATGCCTTGCGGAATTTAAGCCATACTCAGTTCATCTAAACTTATTCCCTGCTCCTAAGATTTCATTTTAGATTGAAATCATCCATCACTTAAAGCTCACTCGGCAGCTACCGCAAAAAACGATTTTGACGCATTTAAAAGAATACATTTTACAATTAAGACGGGGCGTACAATCTGCATACAGAGAAGCAAAAACGTACAACAAGATTTGGCCCTCCGGACGAAAAGTATGTTATTAAAATCATGAAAGACCTGATGTAGGGGTAATAGATATGAGTACAATTATAGAACGGCATGGCTTTCACTTTATTCCAACATCTCGTGTCACAGAACACGGAGCCGAGCCAGCGCTATCTTTGGTTGTCAAGATGAAGGGCCGCTCCTCAGTTGAATTTCCCAGACTGTCCGTCTGGGAGTATAGCGAGGACGAATATGTAGATTTCATCAACCAGCGCGGGATTGAAGACGCAACTGTGATTTTGGATGACTTTTCATTCTTGAAACGTTGCCCTGGGCTTAAGATGCTGACATTGTTTCCCTCCTATGAAGCTCCGAAAGGCATTTCCTATGAGCCGGTCTATCAAATGCCCAATCTTCGAATGATCGAGCCCAATACGGTCTATGGCTATGCTGATCGGAAATGGACAGAGCTTGACTGTGCAAAGCTCGCTTCCGCAGGCCGTTTGGAGGTCTTTCAGGCAAACTGCAGAAAAGGCGTGAAAGGTCTTGGCGCACTGCGTAACCTGCGCTCACTTTCTGTTTCCAACTTTCCTGAAAGTGATCTAAGCCAAGCCATTGGTTCTGCTTCTCTGGATTCGTTGAGTGTTTTAAAGGGGAAGCTAAAAAGCTTGAAGGGGTTGGAGCATACACAGAAACTCAAGGCTCTTCGACTGTCTGACTGTTACCAGTTGGAAAATATAGATACCTTATATGACGCGCATCGGACCCTGACAGGGCTTGTGATTGACAATTGTAAGCGGATACAGGATTATTCCGTTCTTGCCTCTTTATCAAGTTTGACACGCTTATCCTTGATAGGTACGGGAAGCATTCCGTCGCTCTCGTTTCTCCCTCAATTACCGAATCTCCGAACGTTGACGCTGGGAGTAAATGTGGAGGATGGCGATTTAAGCTACTGTGATGGGCTTCAACATGTATCGTTCTATCCAAACCGTCGGCATTATAATCGAAAAGACGAGGACTTCCCAAAAATGAAACGACCGGAGATGATACTCGGCGATGAACGAATTGAGCCGTGGCGTCAAACCATTCTTAGATAAAATTACAGGATTCTCTAGGAATGGATAATGCACTGATTGTCTAGCAAAGCCGACAAAATATACCGTTCTTGCGTTTTAGCAACACATTCGGTATTAGCAAACCAAAAGCATGCCTAGTGGCTGCGTTTTGACGGCAGACGCCGGGCGTGCTTTTGCTTGTGGAATTGTTGAAATGTGTCTCAGTTTGAGACTGGTTTCGGCGTGGGCTTGGGAATCACATGAAAAGGACAATGCTTCGGTGGCATCGCTTGCGAAAAATAGAATTTACACGGATGTCTGTCCTTACTATGTTGCTTAGAATAGCTGGCAGTAAGAAAAGCACAACAGTACACATCTGTTGCCTCACCGCAAAACACTCCAGATATAATTTGCATCTACGTTTCCGAAATGATGGAATGTAATGCAACGATCTGAAACCGTCAATTCCTCCGGGAAAATTGGAACTACCTCCCATTTGCATCTAGGGTGCCAGTCATCAAGCTGAAGTGTATTAGACCTGGGCAGCACTACATGATAAATCACGCGTTTAACATTCTTTAAATCAGCAATGGAGGACTTAGAGATCGAGCGATTTACACGAACCAAGGTGCCGCCTCTGGCACTCGGTTTTACAAGTAGGCTAGTCTTGGCAGTTTTACTCGGCGTTTCAATCCCCAACTGGCTGGAATTTTTGCAGACGATATTTGCCCAGCCAATTTCCGGCAAGTAGCATTGGCGTGCGTAGTGACGAAACATGACATTTTCGGCGCTGCAATCGTTACTATGAAATTGACCAAAATACGAAGAATAAATGCCCTCATCGGCGTTTAACTGGATTTGAACATTGGTGTTATCAAATCTGCTGCAAAGCTCCATGCCAAAAGCCAGAAATTCTTCTGCAATCGCGTCCAGTTCCTCCCCTATGCAAAAAACAGGTACGGAAAAGCGGAACTCTCCACAAAAAAGCTGTTCCTTCGTGTGTCCCACCGGAAGCACAACAAGATGCCCAAATAAATCTGGCTGCTGTGATTCTCCCAGATGGTACTTTCCCTCCAGATCAAAAAGGGCAAGGATTGCGCTTTTCAGCATCTCCGGCTTTTCGAAACAATTCTGAATGCGCGCTTGATAATAAGACTCATAGTCGATTGATTCATATTCACCAATATGTTCACGTGGAAAACGGGGATGTTCAACTTCCCTGATATAAGCGCGAAATGTCGTTTTGTTGTATACAGTGTCGCAGATTACATTGCCCTGCATCATCAACTGATAGGCACCATTTTTCAGTTTGTGCTTTTGCAGTGCTACTGAAATATCGCGGCACGCACGATCCTGAAATCGCCAGTCAAGGACGCATTCCTCTCCAAAACGGTCAGAAAAATACTGGAAATAGAGAGCAGTTAGATTGTCTGCTTGCTCTGAAGATAGTGCAAAAAAGCTTCCAGATAAGATGAGCTTGCGACAATCAATTAGCTGAGCCGTCGCAGATAATATAGAAGTCATAGTTCCCCCCTTATACTGTCATCGCAATCATTTGAGCGCATCGAACTGCAGCAGGAATTGCGGCCTGTGCTACTTCTGGTGCTACTATACAAGCAGCAATTGCAGTTGCAAGTAATACACATGCTGCCGCTCTACGATTATTGATTTTCGTATTATAGACAATCAGACCGTTTCCCTTAAAACGTCAAGAAACGACATGAATCCCATAGTAATAATACAAAATACAAAGCGGGCTGCCCTATATAGTTACATTTTTTGAGGAGTTACATCATATGGAGATTACAAGGAAAATTAGGAACATAATTGAAGAAAACAAGAATGATTATGTATTGCAAGAAAATGGCACTCTATTACTAAATCCGGGGAGAATCCCGAAGTGTCGGCATATGATTTTTAAAGGCTTGACTACCGGCGTCCTTCATGAATACCTGATTGCAGAGTATAGGGATGCATTTCCAGATGAACTATCTGCTTTTTTGACGCAATACAATGGCTGCAACTTATACTGGGTGAAGCTTCATACAAACGACGGAATGTCCTTTGCTCAATCCTTGCTAAGCGTCTATGGGTTGCCCATGACGTCTCCTCATAGTCGACCGAAAAATCAGGATGAACCATTTGATATTCGTGTGGAAGACTTAGGCCGGCATGATAACATTTCAACCCATTGGTTAAAACTTGGCTCCTATATTCGAGATTATGATTTTGATTATACGACAGAGCTATTCTTTGATACCAAAGGAAAAAAAGTGTTTGCCTGTCATAAAAACGAAGATCGGATCGTTGACTGCTGGGAAAGCCTTGACGAATGTTTGTGCAATTTAGTTGATTTCTTTTCTGGAGCTTCATTAGAGTATGAAGTTAATTTATGATTATTTAAACACATTAGTCTCATCAACGAGCTCATTAGGGATGCAGTTTCCTACTAAAACTCGAATTTGTTCTAGCAGTCTTTTTCGATATAACATTACAATCATGTCGTTTTGCGTGGTCGCATACATAATTGCACCTTGCCTTTCTTTTTCAGAAAGATCATGTTTGGAAAAAACGCAATACTCTCGGATGTGAGGCCCACTAGTTGTTCCATATATATATTGGACTTTAGAAATGTAAAGAACATCATTCCATGCAAGTGTCTTGATGTGGTCATTAAATAAAACGCACTGTATTTCATTACATGTGATTGTAATATGAACAAGGGAATTAGATAAATCACGAGCAATGTAAATAGTGCATGACAGTATAGATATAAAAGCAAATAAAATCAATCCTGCTGAAACCACATAATGATGTTCTTTAAATTCACTGTAAGCCAAAAACGACAGGAGCATGCATGAAAAGATAAAAAATGAAATCAAAAGAATACATTTGACTGCAAGCCCGGGATCACTGAATATGCAAATTTTATCTTTTTGTTTATTCACATCGTGTACCCCCTAACTCGTTTTTTTGCCTTGCAATATAGCAATATTCTGCTTGTTCCATGGAGACGTATGCTTTGATGTTGAACTATAATGTGTATTAACTCCGGTAGCAAGTAGTGCAGTTCCGTCATATGAAATGGTTGATGCCCGCATTGTACTGTGTATTAATACTATATCATATTGTTCAGAATATTTCTATAAGTTCAGAAACGGTCTCCATAATCACTTCGGAGAGCAACTATTGAATACTGGAACAAATGGCGTGAAATGCAATGCCGATTGAACAACCCCAGGTAGCTTTTATTCGTACATTCGACAGCAGCAGCCTCCTTCGCTATGATGAAACCATCAAGTGAAGGAGGCTTTTTCTATGGAAATCACATATCATCAGGAAGGCGGCTATCTCATCCCCGACCTTGTTCCGCCCGAAACACCACGGATCGGCATCTGGGGTGAGCGAAGACGGCAGTTTCTGCGTACGCAAAAACGGGCTGTATACAGCGGGATGCTGATGTCCGGCACGCTGAACGCGCATCTGGAGGAAGTTGACCGGGAAGCGGAACGCATGCTTGACCATCTGACAACGGAGATGTCAAAACGCGAAGGCGTTACCGAGTCTCTGAAAGCCGCCGATCAAATAGCATGGGTTCAGAAAATGAATGCAATCCGTTTTGCTGCGGAGGAGATCATTCGAAAGGAATGGATCGAAAACTGATGTTCCGGCTTCTATGCTGGAGTTGCAGTACACCTGTACATCTGTACAGGTGTACAAAACATATCTGATATTGCTTGACATTCGTCAGCGTTTGCTGTAATATATCGTTGACAATTGTCACGAAATGGAGTGATACCATGCGAACCAAGAGTCCGGAAACCATGAAACAGATCGAAGACTTC
>OMZF01000006.1 GCA_900315465.1 uncultured Eubacteriales bacterium
CTCACAGGTCTTTCGGATGAAGAATTCAAAGACGGTGAAGTTCCGCCCGAAAAGGCAGTTGAGATCAATCTCAAAACCAGCAGCAAACCTGCGGTTACATCTGACGGTGTTAAATTTACAAAGGTTACGATCATCACAAAACAAAGCAAATTTACAGATCTTAATACCGCTCTCTCGGCTATCGGCATAACAGGCATGACCGTGACTCAGGTACTCGGCTGCGGTGTACAGAAAGGTAAAACCGAATATTACAGAGGCGTTGAAATTGAAATGAATCTTCTGCCTAAAATTCAGGTCGACATCGTTGTGAGCAAAATACCCGTCAAGGATGTTGTGGACACAGCAGTAAAAGCAATCTATACAGGACATATAGGTGACGGTAAAATATTCATCAGCGATATAGAAGATATTGTTCGTGTAAGAACAGGAGAAACAGGTTTCGCCGCACTGCAGGACAGCCATTAAGTATTCCCTCACATAAAAAAAATCCTCACCATCAGCATGAAAGCCGGTGGTGAGGATTTTTTATATAGTTTTCATCATTTAATATGTTTATTATTTCGTTTTGTGGGTTCATATTTCCCATTTTTACAAAAGTCAACAGTGTTATCTGATTTCACGTATCTCATCAATTATTTCCGCTTCTGTATTATTTTCTACAAATTCGGTTATTTCGTCCATAATACTGTCTGCCATAGCATTGTGAGGAACAATAGCCGCAACACCAATAACAACAATATGATGAGTATCCTGTTCATCAACCTCTGCTGCAGAAACATGGAAATGATTTTGAAGCTTGGCTACAAGACTCTTTACGATCATTCTTTTTTCTTTCAGACTGTTCACCCATGGAGCATGGAGTTTGAATGTCATTACAAATATTTTCATTTTTTACCTCCTTGCATAATTCTACTGAGTTTCTTTATTTTTATTCGGCTCGATAACTGCTTTGTAAATTATTAGAGTTCCGAGTATTGGAAAAAGTATGACAAAAAGCCATGCAATTATCTGACGACCTTGTAAAACGCTTTCAGGAACAGCGTAAATTACCGTTTCATTTCCGTTTTCTGTTACAATAAGCTGAGTATAGTTACCGTCTCGAAGAGTGTCAAAATAACCCCCGGACTTTATCTTATATTCTTTTTCTCCGACAATCCTTACTGTTGACTGGAGTGTATTTCTCAGATAATCATCATTTTCAGTCGTATACTTCACAAATGCCGTTCCGGTAACAATACCGTTTTTGTTGATAGAAATGATATTATTTCCTCTGATGAAATACACATTCAGGTCGTCATTTCCCTATTCAACAGCATAAGAAGTAGGCACTTTGATTTTATACCCGTACAGAAACACACCGTCAGAATCCAGAACAACAATAGTTTTATAATCCGCACCTTCCATTCCCACTGCTATCAAACCATTCTCGTTGACATCAAAGCAGTTGATCAGTTCTCTTTTGTCAGAAGCTGTACTTGAATATCAGAATCAGGTTTTTCGTTTTCGATATCGAAGTTGGTATTCATGGAAGCAACAGCTTCGTAAGAATTCGCATCAACTGCGTTTGCAGTCGAGACAAGTGTTGCACCAAAAGTACTTACGATTATAACGGCTGATATAATGGCTGCAAATAAAGTTGATTTTTGTTTCATATTGATGCCTCCTCTATTTTAAAAACACAATGATCTGATCGTAAAAATGGTTTTGTATACACTTAATAATATTCTGAAATTATACTGATACCGAGTTTTCTATTATTTCCGAGATCGTACTGCCATATTCTTTTTCAGAATAAAATCTCCTGCCCCATTCAGCTATCATCATTTCACACTGGAACTCATCAAGCCGGACATTAATAACTTTTGTTTTTCCGTCAGAAGCAGTGTATATCAGGCTTACATAATATCTATATTCCTGCCCTGAGTAGAGAGCGTCTTCGTATTGTTTTACCCTCACCATTTTTCTTGTCATGTCCTGTATTTTATTATTATCAATGGCGTATACGCATTTATGGGTATATATTACAGTATAACTGCTTCCTATGTTAATGCCATTATTACCCAACGACAGCATTTTTCCTTTGACATAGGATTTTTCAATTTCAGTCAGATCTGTCTGCTGTTTTAAAAATTTTTGCACGGGGCCTGATATTAAACCATGAAGCCCAATCGAAAAAATCATTCCACCGCAAAGTATCCCGAAAATTGCCGCTGCCTTATCCTTGAATTCAGTCATTGGAATAAAAAGAATCAATATTGATCCGACAGTCAGAAGAATTCCTAATCTGATACATACAAAGTCATGTTTGCGGTATCTTTTCTTCAGATCGTGCACCATTCCTTTTTTACTTATCGTTTCAAAAGTATGAGTTTCCTTATATTTAGAATAGGCTGTTTTCCATTCCTTCTGACGATATTTTGCTCCGCTGAGAAATTCATGTTTATCCTTTTCAGAACTTTTATCCTGCCGCTTTTCTTTTAAAAATGAGTATATCGCAAAAAAAATAAGAGGAACCATAGAGATAACTGCAATAACTAAATATTCAATATCACCAGTAAAAAAATAAATTCCCGCAAGCACAGCAAATACACAAGCTGCTGTAATGATTACCAGTGCAAGATTTTTCTTTGGTTCAATCACAGTGTTTTTAGCACTAATAATTTGTTCTGTTTTTTCCTTTAGCTTTTCAATCATACCTTTTTCTCCCTAAAGTTATTATAAGTATTATATCAAAATTTTTCTCTTATATCAATCCAAAATCATTTGCTATTATTTATGCCTCTGATATATTAAGCTAATTACAAAACTATAAATGAGCAAATTTATAATTGTTCGTTATTATGAACAATAATCTTGTCATCATCTCCAGCCTGTCATCCTGAGCGGTGCCCGTAGGAAATGCCCTTGGGCACGAAGGATCTTTTTTCAATAAAGCAGCCTTAACAAAAAGATTCTTCGTCGCTTACGCTCCTCAGAATGACAATTCGTTTGTGCAATTTTTCAGATTTGCTCATTTATAGTACAAATTTTTTTTCTTGATTAAAGCGATAAACAGACTGACAAAACAGTTCAAAATAGTATAGCAAACATTGTTTTTAACAAATACGCTATAAATCACAGAGAAACCGTATTATTTATGTTGATAATAAACACACAATATGATAAAATTATACTAATGAAACTGAAAACTACAACGGGAGGTAACTATGGAACTTAATGTAAATGTAAAATCGGTTTCCGGAAAGAAAAACAGGATAACTACTATTCCCATTTTTTACAGCCAGGATGAAATGACTGTACGGGAGCTGATAGAAGAAACTGTGCAATTCTGTGTAAGCGACTACAATAAGAGAAAAGAAAACGGCGAGCTTCTTCGTGCACTTCTGCCTCAGGAAATTGAAGACAAAGCCACACAGGGCAAAATATCTTTCGGAGTGATCTATGGTGAAAATGATGCCGATCAAAAAAAAGCCGCTGATGAGGCTCTGCAGGCGTTTGTTGACGGAGTGGTTGCGATATTTGCAGACGAAAGAAGACTTGAAAAACTTGATGAAGAATTAAAATTAGGAGAAATAAAAAGCCTGACATTCATAAAACTTGTAATGCTTGCAGGCAGGATATGGTAAGGAGGATAACAAAATGAGTATGGATTATGAAAACGCACTGAAAAAGTATGATCAAAAATTCAGAGAAGATCATAAGAAAGAAATTGATGCCCTGAGTGAACAGGAAAAGAAGATTTTTGAACAGATAATGACAGATCATTGGGTACAATCAGAACAGACCGGCTTTATTAATGATCTGAATGATTACTTTAACAAGAATTATTCTAAACTTGTCAGACTTATGATTCCGAATAATTTCTAAGCATCTCTTCGGAGGTGCTTTTTTTAATACCATTTTTTACAGACAGGTTAAAAAATAAAACGATAAACTTATAATCCCCTATCTTTGATAGTTTGCAGTATCTTTCTGTACATTTCAAGAATATCATATATACCGTCTACGGACTTTTAGTAAATACGAAGTGAAAACAAGTCAACTGTTTCAGCTTTTCCTTTTAATTGTAACTTCATAATTTGTGGTTCTTATATTGAAGCGATCATTATTTAACAGATCTTCGCCATCATCCATTTTAAAAATATGTCCCAGGTTCCATATATGTTTAGGAATTTTTTTATTTTCTTTGTCTTTTCCTATAACAACATATATAATTGCATAATTATCGGCGTGGTCTCGAGCAAAACTAAGTTCATTATCCGAAATTTCAAAGGTGATATTTTCTCTTTCTGAGGATTTCACTTCCACAAATTGCGTTTGATTTTGCTCATCAATATATTTGATATCATACCCGAGACTGTCATCTCCTTTGACTGCAGGCCTCATTTTTTGTGCATTACCGGAAACCCACATTACATTTTGATGCTGTTCGTTAAGCAATGTCAAGTAAGCTGCAAATTCACCGATTTGTCCGTTTTCTCTTTTTGCTTGTTCTGTTTTGTTTGAATGGACTGCGGAATGCTTGTTATTACGCACTTTACCATCAGGATTTTCATTAGTAGTTCTGTAGGTCTCGTCTTTATCAGTTTTGCTGATTTCAATGTTTTCCATTTTTGGAAGATTCATTTTAGATATGCTGTCTATTATTGAACGTCCTTTTTCCTGAGTTTCTGCTTCAGTCATATCTGCTTGCGGCTTACCTAAATCACCAATACAGTCAAATAACAGGTAAGCCTCTATCCGCTCTGTTTGAAAACGCTGTTTTAACAATTCAAGATGCTCAGTATTGGTCTGTGCTTTTTTCTCAGCTAAAATACTGCCAATGTAATCATCATCAAATTTATCGAGATATTCAAAAGAAACTCCGAATTGTTTCTCAAAAATCTTATCAATATCAACATATACCGAATTGCTTATACCATCATATTCTGTATAATCATAGTCACTGCAGAAACTATAATACTCTTCTGCATTTTGAGAATCATCAGCCAGATCATTAAAAAGATTTGCCTGATATTTCTTTTTATACTTTGCAGCTTTTTCTTTAAGCATTTTTTTCCAGTATCCGATCAACTTAATATGTATGGGAGAAATATCATTAAACACGCTGATATCTGACTCAAGCATTTTAAAAATATTAACAATAGTATCACAGTTTGAAATATCATTAATTGAGTTGAAGTTTATTCCTGAATCAATATCTGCCGGCAGCTTTAATGCGGAAATGATTTTATCCGCAGTATTTTCTTTATCGTCACCAACACTGCATTTCTTTATTTCGGCAATGGTCTTCCAGAACTCGTCACGACTGTTTAATTCTATATCAAATATCTCTCTTGCTTTTGAAAGGCGTGCTAAATTGTCATCACATTTTTCGCTCCTCATACTCTGTTCACGATCTCTCATGTTATCTCTGAAAAGTCTGCAATAGAATCCTTTATCCTCATCTACTGAAAGGATAGCGGTAATGACTTCTGCAACTGCATCACCGAAATCGTAACAGCTTTTTAACTTTTGAAAATCAGTTATATCAGAAGACACAAGAATATATGCAATATGGTCTTTAGGCAGATATATCGTTTCATAATTTAATAATCCGCCTTCACGTTCTTCGGCTTCAAGCTTATATTTTATTTTTATAGCTTTGCAAAGTATAACCGTTGTGGATTGCAAGTTGTTCAGATCCTTTTTTGAATTTTTTTGTTCCATTCTGCAAGCATAAACAAACGGTAAAAAAGATCGATATTCTTTGTGAAACTGCTCGTTCAGTGGATGTTTTTCAACAGATTCTACCGTGAGATCAAGTTCTTTCAGCGGTTTTACTCCGAACAACTTATTAACATTGTCTTCTCCTTGTCTGCTATCGATTTCTGCTATGCAAAAAGTTTTCAGAATCTCCCTGCTGAAAACTTTGTTATTTGTATAGTAAGCTTTCTTTACAGATACATATTTCCTTTCTTCGTTTTGTTTAACAAGTATTTGTCCTTCTTCTACATATTTTGAATAATTAGCATTGTTTTTAATCAAAGAATCCTTGTTTTCTATCTCCTTAATGATTTTTCTGTAAAGACTTTTTCCTTTTCTGCATTCTTGGTCAAGTTCAGGCAGAGCAAGAAGAACTTCGTAAATAACAGACGGCAGCATTTCCGAAAAATTTTCCTCAATGCCTATATTTCCAAGGATAGCGTCAACATCACGTTTACATGGTCTTCCAACATATTTATTTATTGCCGAATAATCTATATCAGGTACAATAACTAACGGTGAAAGCCCATTATCTTCAAAACAGCAGTATTCCGGATTTTTTTTCAGTCCGTTCTTATCAGGTATCCATTCTTTACGAAGCAGCAGCCATTTGATATATCCTGTCATACTATACTTAGAAACAATACGCTCCCCTTGTTTGTATTTAGGAGTTCCTTTCATAAGTGCTTCCGAATTTTCAGACTCGTTTTTTGCACAAAAATGTCTTTTGGCATTTTGATCAATAACAAGCCAGGCGAGAATATCATTTATTGATGCCTTTTCCAATATTTCATCAAAATATTCATAGCAGCCGACAGTCAAAGAATTGATATTAGAAATAGTAAAATCGTCTTCATAATAATTACGATTATCACTTTGAACATACAGAGGATAACAAGATTTAATATAGTTTTCTTTTTCTGTACCTCTTAATTCTTTTTTAATAAATCGTGGAAATTTAGATACCCCGAGCCACTCGGCAAAATTTATCAATATATCATTGTCATTACATTTACAGATTTCACTGATGTAATTTTTGGAAAGAAAATACTTTGAATAAATACTGACTATGTTTTCTCCGATCTGATTGCCGAACTCCGAACCAAGATAGCATTCCCTTGCAAAGCAGATATTACCGTCACAGGTAATGACCTTGATTTTCAGATCTGTAAGAGGCTTTCTGTCCGGCAGCTTATAGTATCCCCAAAGCCATGAAAGAATATCAATACATTTTTCTTTTGTTTCTATCTGATCGGCAGTTTGATTTATTACACCGGACAAAACTTTGTCAAAACTGTATTCTTCAAGATTAAAACGGGATAAACGTCTTGAAAGCTCTCTTTTATCTTTTATTGTTAAGGTTTTATTAAGTTCTTCTTCCATTTCTTTTGACAAAAAACGAATATTCACCCAGTCCGGAACTTCGATGATCTGTTCATCTGAAGGAACAGGATAAACCTTGAATGGTGATTCAATTGCACTCCTGTCGGTATCTTCAAGCAAATGCGGAAAAATACCGGAATCTTTTACATCAGAGTATTGTTTAATGATCATTGAAATGAGTCTGACCTTGTTTTCCATTGTATATTTTTGTATATTATTATTTATAAGACTGCAAAAATGTTTATATTCATAAAAAGATATGCCACACTCACGAATAAAATTCTGAATATCCTTATCATCGCAGTATTTCATGAGAAAAGGAAAATCATCCGAAGGCAACACTGAAGCGAAATCATATTCGGAATAGAACGGCTTATCCTCAAGTGATGTATATTTTCCGGATACCATAGGAAAAATAGATTGTTTTTTTGCTTTTTCACGAAGAAGACTACCTAATTTATAATAATCAGACAGAATGCTGTCCATCTCGGAAGATACTATCAGTTTAAGGGGCTGGTAATTACATTCTTCCTGATTTTTGGAAATTTCAACTGCTGTTTGAACCATAAAATCCGAGAGTAAGGGAATCAGTTTACTATTAATTCCATCCTTCATCAAATGATTTCTATTTCCTGTCAATTCAAACGTTCCGTGTATCAGTGCAGGAAATTTCAGTTTGACATCAGTCTTGAAATAAGAATACAAAACATCACCGGAATGTTTTCCTGTGGGATCAAATGCAATTATGAATTCATAATCAGATGACTTATTATTCTTGTCATCCTCAACAGTACCCGATGTTTTAAAAACAAACCAGTTTGAAGAATCAGTCATATTAGCGATAAGATCTTCTGCCTCTATCAGAACTTGTTTATCATCTTTATAATCAGCTTTGAAAAATCTTTTATGATAATTTTCTCCGCAAATGATCTCTACCTCTTTGGTATTTGGAAGAAAAATAAGTTCCTCAAACTCAAGCTTTTTTATTTTATCTTCGATTGTCTTTGCAAGTTCCGGATGACATTCAATAATTATGCTCGTAGCAAAACCACGTTCTGCTTTTATTTCAGCTGTCAGTTCAGGACATGGCAAAACAGCAATAGGGTATTCATCTGAATTCAGGGCATGAATATTATCCTTTAATTCAGGTTTTTCTTCAATGATAGATTTGTAGATTTCAATTGCGTGATCTTTAGAAAACTGTACGGTAAAATCTTCAGTAGCAACTGTAACACGTTTTGCCCAGGATAAGACAGAACGGAATCCGAGTCCTTTGCGACCAATCTTTTTGACATTGATCAGTTTCGGACTTGAATTTGAATACATCAGAGATTTTATTCCTGCAACACTAAATGGAGTACCCGTATTGGATATAGTCAGAATGTTTTCTTTAAACGACAGTCTGACCTTACCTTCAGAATTGACAGCTTCATCATCAGCGTTTTGTAAAAGTTCGTAAAGCTGACGACCTTCGTACTCACGGATAGTCAGGTTTTCACGATTATAGTCACCGACTATCTCGTTAGCCGAATTAAGATATTTATTTTTTATATTTTCAATCTCTCTTTCAATCTCTGCTTTTTTTTCGTTTTGCATAATTGCCTCCGTATAATTATTTTTATAAATATTGTATCAAATTTTGCTTTTTATTACAATAGCTTTTATTTTTTGCATAAAAATCAATTTTTTCAGAAATATTTAAATTTGTTTCATCCCGAGCCGAAGTGCCGCCGGTGTCGATTTCGTGCTCTGCATTTTCGGTTCAAATAATTTCTTGCCGTACAGATAATTCTTTTGAATTATCTTTGCAAAGAAAAAAGGACTGCCGAAGCAGTCCGAAAAGTTGTGGTTGTTTAGTTGAATCAGAATTTAGAATATAACTTAATATTTTTTCTTACAGTATCACGGTTCTTTTTTACTATACCTGAATAGTTTTGCATAAATGGCTAAATAAGCAGTATGTCCTGTGCTTCTATTTCCCACAGAACATACTGCTCTGCAATTTCTTCATAGTATTTATCTTTTCCGCTGATTATGTTTTACCCATTCTGTCATCCCGAACGAAGTGAGGTTTTTTTAAAAGATTCTTCGCTTCGCTCAGAATGACAGGTTCACTGCTTTGCTCAGAATGACAATAGGATATTATTAATGACGTTTACTATAAAATGTAATGGAGATGTAAAATTATTACTTTGGGAAATATCATGCTTCGGGATCATCAACGAAATAACCGCCGGAGCTGAGTCCGAAAGCGTATTCGTCAGAAATGCTGCCGGATGCTGCAATGGCTTCAAACTGTTCTTTGGTCATCGTCATTTCACAGCGAACTTCATTGATAAGTTCAGCCTGAATACCGTTTTCAGTCAGAATGTCATAAACTGCCTTGATCTTTTCCTTGAGGAATACGTGCAGAGCTGCCTGATATTCTTCGTCAAGAGGATTGTATTTGCCGTGTTCGGTTTTCCACGATTCTTCTAATTCCTCCTTCATCTGACGTAGGATCTTGCCGTTATAAACATAATCGTACATATCGTCAGAATCGGGACGGGTAACATAAACAGAATAAGCCTTGCCGTCATTTGAGGAGAGTGCCGCCATCAGAGAACGATCTACTCTCAACCCGTTAAAGCGATAATAACCCATTCTATCCTGAACATCCTCATTCCACAGCATCAAAGTGACGCTGCCGCCTGCTTCAAACTTAACGATAAGGATTTTGTCATCCTCTTTGACAGTATAAACTCTGCTGTTGTCGTCAAGATCAGCATAAAAGCCTTTGAAATCACCTGCACGTCCTATATCCTCGTCAAGCGTATATTCTGTTTTATTGAATACCTGCATATAGGTCTTGCCGTCTTTAATGATAAAGCCGAGCATATCCGAGCCTTCATCTATCGGAGGTTCAACGGGTGTTTGTTCGCTTGTCTGAGTTTCCGATGTGTTTGTTGCAGGCTGTTCATTTTTGATGGTCTGTTCTGAGGGGGTACTTACATCAGGCTGTTCGGTTTCACCGGTCTGTACTGTGGTTGTGTTTTCAGTTGGCTGTTCTACAGAACCGGAATTTCCTTCCGCTTTTGTTTTTTCTGTATTGCTCGGCTGAGTATCCGGTGCTTTTGTGCTGTTGTCGCCGTTTAAAGAAGAATCTATGCTTTCATTTTTTTGTTCCTTTGATTCAGGCATTGTATTGTCTGCTTTTTCCGATGCATGCACAGTTGATGTTTTTTGTTCTGCAATCATATTGGGGTGTTTATTAATATTGACAAGAACAGTGGCTGCTAATGCAATAAAAACAATTGCGGCAGCTGCAGCAGTAATCCTGAAAACTGGCAGCTTTTTAGATGCATTAATGGCTTCATCAATCAGTTCCTCATCGATATTACTCATTGCTGAAAAAAGTTTATTGTCCTTCATAACAATTCCTCCTTTGATAAATAGTCTCTGAGCTTATTCCTTGTTCTGAAAAGAGAACTTTTGACCTTACTTTCGCTTATGCTGAGAGCTTTGGAAATGTCAGAAATGGTTTCAGAAAGAAAATATCTCCTGACAAATATAATACGGTTTTCTTTGGAAACGGTTTTCAGGAATGTGCTGATGATCTTGCTGAGTTCCTGTTCTGCTATTTCTTCCAAAGAGTGCCTATCCGGAAGACATTCCCAAAGCTCATCCGACAGCTCTACGATTACAGCACTTCGCTTTTCGGCTTTTTGTTTTTCCAACATATTCAAAGCGGTATTTCTGCATATTTTAGCAAGATAAGCGAAAAAATGCTGTGGCTTCTGTGGGGGTATGGACTCCCACGCTTTCAAATAGGTATCATTCTCGCACTCTTCTGCATCCTCACTGCTGTGCAGAATGCGGAATGCAAGTGCTTTCAACTTCTCGCCATAGATTGCTTTCGTTTGTGAAACAGCATTCTCATCTCTCCTCCAATATAGCTCAATAATTTTGTTGTCGTCCATTTTGTATCCTCCAAAGGTTTTATAAAATCCGGATTTATCAGCCTTCACTATTATAGACCGAAAAAAGTTTGTCTGCGTTGCATTTTTTAATTTTTATAGAAAATTTATTAGCAAAATGGAGTAAAAAACAAAGCCATACCGGTCACATAACGATCAGTACGGCTTTACTAATATATTTTTTCAAAAATAGTATATCTTGGTCGGCAGGGTATCGTTTCTGTCATCCGGATTTGTATAATCAACCCGAACAAACGTTTTTCCGTCAGGACTGCGTGAGGCGGCTGTTATATAATATCGGTCATCATCCGCTTTGAAAACTGTTTTTTCAAGAGTGCCGTTTTCCCATTCATAAATGCTGTTTTCATTTCTTCCACCGCCCAAAATACAGTAGAAGAAAAAATTTCCGCTGCCGGATGATGCAAGGAACATATCTCCTGCACCTTCAGTTTCACTGAATAGTTTTCCGTCCTCGATATTTCCCAAAAATCTTGTGGTGCTGAAATTCTCATAATAGATATATTTTCCATCCATCATTATAAATCTGCTGACCATCTGCTTCATTTCGTTTAACACATCCTCCGGCACAAGATTTTTTCCTGCACTTTCTTTCAGCATAGCTGAAATATCTTTTTCTGATATTTTTTTGAAATCAAGGTCGTATGTATCAAGGAACATAGCGACATTATTATATCCTTCAAAATGGAGACGCAGAATATATATATTCTTTCCGTCGCTGTTCATTGTTCTTATCGTATCACCAGTATTTCCATTCAGTTCAAATTGCATGACCTGCTTTGTCTGCTTGCTTTCGGGATCAAATAAACACAGCTTATCATTTAGTACATCTGTCTGATCGTGATTGAGTATCAGCAGCTTTCCGTTTACTTCTGCCATGGCTGTATATGGAAAGCCGTTATCAGAGATATTGTACTGATTGATTGTATGCTCTGTAAGATCAAACTCTGCAAGCAGTAACGGATCAGGCTCTTTGTCCATAGCATTTCCGGTTGTAACAAGTGTATAAAGTTTTCCGTTAAGCTCAGTCCGACAGTACGCTGCTTCGTAATCCTGATCAGGTATGCTTCCGAAGGAGTATATTTCTTTAGTTTTTGTGTCATACAGATGATATAGAAATTTATCCTTTTCGCCCTCGTTCATTCCGGCAGCAATAGTATCTGAGATTGTTTCAACTGGAATTGCGGTTGTATAAAATATTCCTTTATTTGTCAATGTCATTCCGCTGTTAAAAGGAATCTGACCTATATGCTTGCCGTCCTTGTCAACAACATCAATCATGTTATTGTTCGTTTCTTTTATATCTGATTGTTCGTCGGATGCAGTCTCAATATTTTCGGATGTTTCAGCTGTGCTTTCTGTAACGCTGCTTTTATTGGAGACCTGAGTTTCGGTACTGCTTGATTCCTTGCTGCATCCGGTAATACCAATACATAACAAGGCACAAATCAATAATGAAAAATATCGCTTCATAATTATCCCTCCGCAAATATCAGATTGAATTCATCAATTTTTATTTCTGATGATTGATACATAGTTCTTTCCATAGAGTTTAACAATAAATTTTTATTTGTCATTGAATAGTAATTTTCAATATTTTTTGTTATCGTAAGATTATATATAAAATGATCTCCTACATGATATGTGGCAACACCCTGACCTTCATACTCCGATTCATCTGTGGTTCCGTTGCTGTCAATTTTTACAGATAGTAGTTTTACCTCATCACCGATGTTATTCATTTTCTTCCAAAGATCAAAGACAATCTCCGGTTTTGCTTCGTGTTCCACAGGAGTTTTTTCTATTCTGCCATCTTTAACATAGAAGATATCTGAGGTGATAATCTCAATGTCAGTTTCGTATGATTCCTCTGTATGCGGTATTTCTGAATTTGTTCCTCTGATCGTGATACCTGATGATGATTCAGCACCCTTTTCTGCGTAACCTCCGGAATAAGGAACGCTTGTTTCAACTGCGGTACTCTGCCTTGATGCCAAAAAAACACAAGTAACAGCAATAACAGCACAAGCTGCGATACTTCCGGTTATCAGAAATATATTCTTTTTTTGTGTACTGCGTTTCTTTTTTGCTCCGACAATAAGCTCATCATCAATTTCTCCGATGTACTTTGATAATTCTTCCGGCTTCATAGTAACCCCTCCTTAGTCAGTATTTGTTTCAGCTTTTGTCTTGTTCTCATAAGCATGGATTTCACCTTGCTTTCTGAAAAATGAAACTCTTTTGCAATAGAAAGTATAGAATCCATATACCAGTAACGGCAGATAAAAACATTTCTTTGGATTTCAGGCAGATCTCTCAAAAATTGATTTATCACAGCAATAACCTCCTTTTCTTCCATTTCTTTTTCAATATTGCTCCTATCTGCAACACATTCCGAAAGCTCGTCAAGAGAAATCTGATACTCATTTCCTCCACGCTTTTCAGCTGTTCTTTTTCTCAATTTGCTGATAGCAAGCCTTCTTGTGATCTTTCCGATAAAGGCGGAAAACACAGACGGACAATTCGGAGGAATACTTTTCCATGTTTCAAGATATGTATCATTGACTGTTTCCTTTGAGTCCTCTTCGCTGCCAAGCACATTGAAAGCAATAGTATAACAATAGCTGTCATACTTTTGGGCAGTTTCTGTAATAGCAGTTTCATTTCTGTCAAAATACAGTTTTATTATTTCTGCATCCTCCATAAGCATCACCTCCTGAGTCTTCTGTATATATAGTCGCAAAAAATTATGATTCGTTGCACTGTTTATAATAAGTTTTATCATTTGCTCATATAAAATAAAAGTATCTGACACAACAAAAAGGACACGACAGTTATTTTTGTTGTGTCCTTTTTATAAATAATAGCTTATCATACTGTTAAACAAAGGTGCTGACGCGATAATTACCGGACAGCACCTGTTTTCATATACTCACTAAAGCACGAAAACACAATTATTAACTATTTTGATTTTCATGCTTTATTTCTCGCAAATCAAATAATGTTTCTGATCGTGCATAGTCACTTTCATAATTGTAAAGAATGGCAGTACCTGTTTCACAGTTTATCTGTATTTCCTTCTTTCTGCCACCGATGCTGTTGGAATCAGGCCAATAACAATAGAAAAGAGTATCATTTTTGTTTTCGGTCTTCCGATCAGGGAAAGGCTGTATCTTTTCGATTTCTTTTATCCTCTCCATTGTCCACTCGATACATACCTCTCGATCAGTATAATCGGCATTTGGGTCTGTTTCAGCATTTTCAAAAATTGCTTTGACTTCTTCGGGAGTTACCTTTCGTTTAAGCGGATATTCGTCAAACGGTATTCCCTCGTTTTTCATTTTCTGTATTTTCGTTTGCAAATCAAAAACAACATCAAAACTTACTCTGTCTCCGTTTTCGTCAAATGCCGCTATACACACAATACCATCCCCGAATATTTCTACTTCCTGTCTTCTGTCTTCAAAATTATCCGCATCAGGCCAGTAAAGCCAATGTGAATCAGAAGCATACACACTTTCTTCAACATCAGCAAAATACTGAATCTTTTTTATTTCTTTAATATTATTTTCGACCCATGCATAACTATTTTCGACATTATAGTAATCAAAGCCTTCATATATCGGTGCTTTATCAAATATTTCCAATATTTCATCGGCGGTGATTTTTTGCATATTCGGGTATGCTTGTGCATAGGCTATTGCTTCATTGTATCTAAGTGTACCGCCAATAATATCCTTTTCGGAAACCATTTTATCATATTTATCCTGCATTCTGCCATAATAACCATATCTCTGTTTTGTACTTGGAGATATAATATTATCCGGTACAAGCACTTCTTCACCTTTTAGTTTTTTTCCGTTGTCTGGTAATACAGGTGACGTGCAGATTATCTTTACATATGGATTTGAAAGTCTGCGTGAAGCACGTTCCTCTGAACAGCTGTATTTTTCAATAGCAGCCTTTTCAAGTTCATAAGGGTAGCTGTAAATGACCTGAGTTGAATCCACATCACCGTATTCATCATATTCGGTTCTGATCAGTACCATCTCTTTATTGTTGATACTTAGCCCGATTCGTCTTTCACTCTTCTCATTACTGTCCGGCCAGTAATGATACATTGGTACTTGGTTTTCAAGGGGGATAGAATTCATATATTCAGCAGTAAAAATAAAATCTGGGGATGGCTGTATTTCCTGAACCGATTTGTAAACCTTTTCCCAAAGCTTATCATCAGCTATTTTAGGGTTATATCCGCCATAGTTCCACTCAAAATCATCCTTAACAACTTCTTTCATAATATCGTCATTAAATTCAGATGAACTGAGTATCTTTGCAAATTCACGTGATGTAATCTTACGCATACCGTTTTTATCCATTACCGCTTTTTCTTCCGGTATATTTTCAATAAAACTGTATGTATCACTATCTTTTGCGGAAGAAGATTCCTTTTCAGAATTTTGTATTGGTTTCGTATTGTCATTTGAAGAAACTGGATTTGTCATTAAAAATACACCGATTCCTACAGCGGTCAGTATGCAAATAAGAATTACCCATAATGCAGGTTTTTTATAACTCAACACATTAATCACCCTTTCTTTTACTCCGGACTCACCAAATGCAAGCGGCACATAGCTAAGTGCTTTTTTTGATTCGCTGCAATTGATCAGTGCATGGGAGTATTCTTTTCTTTTTTTCAACGAATAACTACGCACTACACTTTCGTCACAAGCAAGCTCGATATCCTTGCACAGCAGATGGAACGCCACCCATACCATAGGATTAAACCAGTGCAGACATAATATTGCAAACCCTATCGGTTTCCATATGTGATCCAAACGGTGCAGATGTGTATATTCGTGAGCAAGGATATATTCCCGATCCACTTCCTTTGTTCCATAAGGCAGATATATCTTTGGAGAAATCACACCAAGAATAAATGGTGTATCAACTCTGTCACTGTAATAAATACCTTTTTCATCCGCATCAATACCATGAAGTCTGCGTACCAACAGAATATATCGTATCATTGCACCAACAAACATAAAAGCTGCTACGGATATCCAAATATACGGTAATAAAAGCAAAAAATTATTACGTTCTTCTACAGTCGGAGTCTGTATAGTTACATTTGATGAAACCACTGACTCGGTTATTTCCGACGAATCAGAAATATACTGATCTGTTTGCTCCTCATATTTTTTGACTTCTGTATTATTCTGAATAACCTCTGTACTATTTTGTACTGGCAGTTCGGATTGTTCTCTGCTTTCAGGTGTTTGTATTTTATGTTCCTCGTCTTCTTTATCTGACTGAACTGTTTTAATCGACACTGTTTTCTGATCGAAAACTTCATTTACTATCTGTTGAGTATCTGGAATAAGACAAACTGTACTTTGAAATGTTAGCGGACAAATAAGCTTGAAACCAACAAATGCCCATAAGATACAAAAAAATGCTTTGGGTGCTCTGCGAAAAATCAGGCGGATGATAATAACAGCTGCAATTAATATGCAGGAGGATATGCTCATATTAAGAATTTCAACAAAAATTCTTTCCACTGCTATTCCTCCCCATATTTATCTATCATTTCATGAAGCTCCCTTATTTCGTCTGCACTGAGTTTTTTCTGTGATGTAAATGCAGCTACAAATGCCGGCAAGGATCCATTGAAGTTTTGTTCTACAAATTCAGCACTTTGTTCGGAAATATAATCTTTACGAGAAATAAGTGAAGTGACTGTTCCCTTATTGTTTCTGAAAATACCCTTATTGCACAGGCGTTTCAGCACAGTAAAAGATGTTGTCTTTTTCCAGCCCAATACTTCTTCGCTTTTCTTTGCAAGCTCAGATGATGTCAAAGGTTCATTCTCCCAGATAATATCTGCAAATCTTGCTTCTGCTGTTCCCGGTCTTAAATCATTCATTATTTTCCCTCCTATCTATCATTCTACAATTGTAGTTTAATTATATTTTACAATCAGTAAAACAATTTGTCAATCAATAATTTACATAATTTTTGATCTATATGTTTAGTTATAATTACAATACAAAAATAAAAAAGGACTGCCGAAGCAGCCCCTTACTCAATAAATATAAATAAAACCATATCAATCACAA
>OMZF01000025.1 GCA_900315465.1 uncultured Eubacteriales bacterium
AAAACCCCTCCGCCTCGCTTACGCTCGGCACCTGTCTCGCCTGCCGGCTCGGTCGGTGCTGCTGTACCCCAAGGGCACTTCCTTCGGGCGCTTCGCAGCGGTGTCCACCGGACACCCGCACCCTTGTCAGTGGAGGCTTTCGCGTTTCGTAGATTTCATCAACTTTTTGAGGCTATATTATATGGCTGTTATTTTGCGGCAAAGTGATGTAGCGTTTAATCGACACCGGAGGCACTCCGGACAATGTCATCAGTATTCATTGTGTTCAACTGAATGATCTTTTGATTTTCTGAGATTTATTATGAGAAGGACTATGCCGACTATTACAAGTATGCCCGAAAGTATCTGAGATACTCTCAGTCCGAAAAACGGAGTATAAAGACTGTCTGTGCGAAGTCCTTCAACGATCATTCTTTCAAAACCATACCATATCAGATATAATATGAAACTCTGACCATCAAATTTTCTCCATTTCAAACTCAATATGAATAACACGAAAAATCCCAGTATACACCATACTGATTCATAAAAGAAACATGGATGTACAGCTATATTATCCGTATTTTCACTTACCATACCCCATGGCAGATCTGTCGGAGTGCCGAAAGCTTCCTGATTTATGAAATTCCCCCATCTTCCGATACCCTGACCTATAAGAAACCCCATTGCTCCTATATCCAGCATACCCGGTATATTCATTTTCTTTCTTTTCGCCACTATACAGGCAGCACCAAGTCCGCCTATAATACCTCCGTATATCGCAAGCCCTCCGTTATGTATATTGAATATCTCAAACAGATTCTGAGAATAATCTTCCCATCGAAATGCTACATAATAAAGTCTTGCTCCGATTATGCCGCAGATAAGTCCGGCGAAAACACAATCTGTAAATTCTTCGGGATGTATATTATAGCGTTTCAGATTTTTCATAGCAAAGACCAGTGCAAGCAAAAAGCCTGCACCGATCAGTATACCATACCAGTATACATTGAAATCCCCTATTGAAAAGGCTACTCTCTCAACTTTGAAGTTAAGTCCTAATCCAGGAAAACTGACATTATACATTCAATATTCTTCCTTCCTTTAAAAGCCTTTTCATTCGCTGTCTCCCCTGACAACCGACAAACAATAATTATCGGGATCCAACTGCTCTTTCAGTCTTTCGTTTACATCATCAACGGTCAGGCTCATAAACAATTCAGGAACAGACATAAGATCTTCATTTCTGAATTCACTGTTGATAAGTGAAACAGCAAGACCAAAATTGGAATCATAAACGGATATAAGTTTTCCGTACATCAACTTTTTAGCTACTTCAAAATCTTCACTGCTAATGCCTGTTTCGTGAAGTTTTACTATAGCCTTTCTTATCTTTTCGCACACAGCTTTCGGATCTGATGATTCACCGGAGAATATAACTCCTCTGTAACCCAAACCACTACTATATTCAGATCCAAAACTGTAGTTTATAAGTTTTTCGTCCAACAGTTCACGATAAAGCGGAGAGCAGTCTCCTGCAAAAGCTTCAAGCATTATATTGGTACATAACCCTTGTTTAAGAGTAACACGTTCTTCCTTACCGGCTTCCTTAAATCCCAACTCAAACTGTGTGACGGAAACAGGCATTATCTGCTCAACATAATTCTTTACTACTTCATAAGGCTCTTCGGGAAGAAGAATTTTTGTTTCAACAGGTTCATCATGTCTGAGTTTTTCATCCAATATGCCGACTACCTCGTCAACCGTTATTTTACCCACCACTGCAAGCACCATATTATGAAAATTATAGTAACTGTTATAACATTCATACAGTATCTCAGGTGTTATCTCGGCTATCGTTTCAACACTGCCTGCAATATCTATATTTATGGGGTTATTATGATACATTCCCTGAGACAGATTCATCATAACTCTCCAGTCAGGACTGTCATCATACATCTTAATTTCCTGAGAAATTATTCCCTGTTCCTTTGCAATGGTTTCCTCTGTAAAATAAGGTGTCTGCACAAGGTCAAGCAGTATTTCAAGTGACTCTTTGAATTTATCCGTACACGAGAATAAATAACAGGTCTTATCAAATGATGTAAATGCATTTGCCGAAGCCCCTGTTTTCGCATATTTTGAAAATGCATCTCCGTCTTCGCTCTCAAAAAGCTTATGCTCCAGATAATGTGCCGTTCCATCAGGAACTTTGACCTCTTTGCCGTTAAAAACAAATCTTGAGTATACTGAACCGAAATTAGTTCCTATTACAGCACTGACAGAATTGAAATTTTCTCTGGGGTATATCAGTACCTTAAGTCCTGACGGATGAGCTAAACGGTAATAACATTCACCCAGACGTTTACTTTCTATTTTTTGAATATCCATATACTTTCTCTCCTTTAATTCCCTACAAGTGAGAATACTGTATCAAGTTCAATTTTCTGAGATAATTCTATGATTCTTTCCTTTGTAACGCTGTCTGCAACCTGAGCAGCCTCAAGAGGTGAAAGAGGATTCTTTTTCATAATACTTCCCAGATAATCTGCCTGCATTGCCGAAGGACTGTCCATAAGGCTCTTGAATGAATTTTTCACCGCCAGCTTTGCATCTTCAAGCTCACTGTCACTTATATTCCCTCTCTTTAACATATCCACCTGTTCAAGTATCGCTTTTTCGGTCTTTTCAAGATTGTCTGTTTCAACACCGCTGTCTATCAGCATTATTCCCTTATTACCGTCTATAGAACTTGTACAGTAATAACAAAGACTCTGCTTTTCACGGACATTGGTAAATAACTTTGATGTCGGCATACCTCCGAGTATAGATGACAATATACTGCTTTCTATCGTCATAACATCATCATCACTGTATGCACATCTGAATCCCATAACTAATTTTGACTGGGAAAGTTCCTCTGTTTCAGTAATATGCCTTACCTGTGTCGGGTGAACATCCTGCGGTGCTACTCTTTTCGGTTTTCGGGGACTGTTCCCAAAATATTCCGAAAAGCCTTTCAGTGCATATTCCGGATCTGCACTTCCGACAAGTGTAAGCTCTACCTGTGCTTCTTTCAATAATTTTTCCCATGCGTCTGTGAGCTGTTTGTGTGTCACAGCCTTCACATCATCACGGCTGCCATATCTTCCTATGGAATAGCGTTCATCCGCACACATTATATTTACACATCGTCTTATAGCGTAAGTCCTCTTTTCACTGAATTCGGCATCAATGGACTCTATAAGCTGACGGCGTTCCTGTTCAATATCTTCATCATTAAAATGACCGTCAACTATATTAGGCTCAAACATTATCATACTCAGAAGTTCTGCAAGCTGTGCGGATATTTTTTCATTATCTAAAGTATAACGATCATCCAGTCCCGAAACAGCTATTGTAAGTGCCTGATAATCGCCTATACGGCGAACTGACGGAAAAAGTGCTGCACCATACATACTGTTAAGTTTCCTGTTAAGAGAATAAAAATCAGGATATTTTTTGCAGGATCTTGTAAGTACACATGAAAGAAGTGCATTTGCCGCTGCAGTTTCACGACTAATAGGAACAATAAGGGTGACCCCCTGTCTGCTGTTTTTAAAACGGGTCTCTGCCATATACGAGAACGTAACGCCCTCACAAACAGAGTTTTTAATAAATTCTGCCATCATTTAATCTCCCATCATAGTAAAATATACGTTTTCATTATATCATATTTCCGCACATATGAAAACTATATTATGAAAAAAACTTGCATGTGTACAAAAAAATGTACTCTCGCATTTTTTATTTTGTTGACATCCTTTCAGTATCGTGTTATGATGAAACAACCAAATCAAATCAATCCAATACTTTATCTCTTCATTTTATACCTTTTGCTTTTTGTGACACAAAAAAGTAAATTTTTTCAAAAAAGTGTTGACATTAAAGTATTTTGGTGTTACCATGGGAAAACTCTATCTTTTTCAGGCACGTTTCTGAGTTTATATTTATCTTTTCTCGTTATCTTTTGTCATATACCTGTTTTCAGGCGATAACAAAAAATATCTCACGAAAAGTTAAAAAATTTCAGAAAAGGTGTTGACAAATGAAAAAGTTTGGTTTATAATAGGTCTCACTTTGATACAATTGGAAGTATTACTTAATTCTTGTATTTTAAAATCTAATATGATTTGTGTTTAGCGGCAAATATGCCAATTCATTTGTGCGGCTTCTCAGCCGATTCGTTTGTGTGGTTTGTATACCATTTCTTTGGTAGGCTTTACGCCTGTTTATTTACAGCGACACGCTGCTTTTAGTTTTGTGTGACGGTTTGAACTCACACATTTTGATTACGGTCAGGACTAATCAGTAAACACAGTTTGTATGTTTTGAAGTATAAGCTTTTTTGTATGCCCTTTGTATCTATTTTTTTACTCAAAGAGGCTTTTACTTGAAAACCATTGAATTTACGACTGTATTTTTATTTAGGTTCTGAAGTAAGGGCCTTTTTTTCACCTTGAAAACCGAATAGTCCGTCCCCTTGTTCCGATACTGCGGATAGTGTGCATTCTGCTCGCCTACAGTTGAAATTTTGTATAACAGAAAAGAGGAAACAAGGTCGAAACCATTTGCTTTTAACGATAGGAGGCGTATATCTTGAAAAACACCACCACTGACAGCTTCACACCCGTACTTACACTTTCGATAATAAGAAAGTTACAGATGCTGATGCTTATTTCCGACACACCCGAAATACACGAATACCGCCCTCCCGAATTTACAAAAAATAGAAAAAACGAAACAACAGAGAAAGGATGATACATATGTCAGCAATCCCCGATTTTCCCGCAAGAAAAACAATATCAGAAGACGAAAGGAAGATGCATATGTCAACAATCGGAATACTCACGGAAAGTCCCCGTGGTGTTCAGACAATAGGAATCGATGAAGATTTCCTTAAAAAAAGAGCAATATTCTTCAATAAGCCATGTGACTCCGAAACCTGCTGTGAACTTATGAAACAGCTTATGTACCTTGAGGAAGATGACAATACCTCAGAAGTAACCATCTACATAAACAGCCCCGGAGGAGAAGTTACCAGCGGTATCGCTGTATATGACTACATCCGTCTGATGAAATCTCCGGTCAGAACAGTTTGTACAGGTATCTGTGCAAGTATGGCTTCAATCCTCTTCCTCGCCGGAGACAAAAGAGAAATGTTCCCCCATACCGAAGTTATGATGCATGATCCCAGCTACAGCTTAAAAACCTTCGACGGAGTAAAGCCGAATCAGATAGCCGAACTCCTCGCAAATATTGTCAAAACCCGTGATATGATAGCAGGTATCATTGCCCAGCGTACAGGTATGCAGTTTGACGAGGTATTGAAGATCACCGCTAATGACAGCTACTTCAAAGCGGATGAAGCTCTTAAGCTCGGCATCGCTACCAAAATAATAACGGAGCTTTGATAAAAAGCTCCACCATTGTCCGAATAAAAAATAAAAACGATATTAAAAAGAAAAGGAGAATAGCCATGACCCCTTCATCCAAAAGAATCTTCGCAAAGAACGAAGAAATATCAAATGACACCCACGAAACCCAGCTCAACAACAATGACCTTATCATAGGCCCCTCAGGTGCAGGAAAAACTACCGGCTACGTTATTCCTAATCTTATAAATACATACGGAAGTATGATAGTAGCCGACACCAAAGGAAACCTTCACAGAAAATTCAGCAATTACCTCAAAAATAAGGGATATACCGTAAGGGTAATTGATCTGTCCGACCTCAAACACTCCTGTTCATATAATCCTCTTGATTATATTGACTACACCTCCCCCACCGACTACAGTCAGCAGGATGTGATCAGTCTGGCAGCGATCCTCTGTCCTGTAAAAACGGAGAGAGATCCCTTCTGGGAAAAATCTGCACAGACTGTTATAGCATCCCTGATTGCCTATGTTCTTGAGGCTCTTCCGAGAGAAGAACATAATATGGTGAATGTAACAAGACTCTACAGAACCCTCACCACTGAAACAGGCAAAAACCTCTTCCGTTCACTTGAAATGGAACTCCCCGGAAGCTATGCTGTAAAACTCTATCACCTCTATGCCCCCACTACTTCGGTAGAAAAAACATGGGCGTGCATCACTCAGTTCATTTCCAACGCACTCTGGCTCTTTGACTTCAATGAATCGGAAAGAGTGTTCGGAAGAAAATCCGATTTCGACTTCCGTGAACTCGGTGAAAAAAACTGCGTATTCTTCCTCAACCTCAGCGATACAGACAGAAGTATGGATACCATCGTTGATGTCTTCTATACACAGGCACTCCAAAGCCTCGTACGTCTCGCTGACAGCAAAGAAGATAACCGTCTCGCTATTCCCGTAAGAATAATCCTCGACGACTTTGCTACAAATACATATATTCCCAACTTTGACAAGATAATCTCTGTCATCAGATCAAGAGATATATCCGTCAGTGTTATACTCCAAAGCATCTCCCAGCTCAGATCTCTCTACAATGAGGGGCAGGCAACTACCATCATGAACAACTGCGACCACATCCTCTATCTCGGCGGTCAGGATATAGAAACAGCAAACTTCATATCCCACAGAACCAACAAGACCCCGGAAACTATCCTTAATCAGTCCGTTGAAAAAGCCTATTTGATAACAAGAGGACAAAAAGCAAAAGAGGTCATCAAAAACGGCCCCAATGACTACACTATCCCCGATAACAGCGACAAAAATGACGATAACGTTGTTGCATGATTGAAAATAGTTTTCCCCTGCACAGCATATTTATGCAGGGGAAGTATCTGTCTTAGAAAGGAATGATACTATGAACAACACCCCCTCAGCAACTTATTCAAAAAATATTGATGAAAGAATAGAAAGAGCGAAAGCCTTTACCATAAAAGACAAATATCTTATAAGATACTTTCTCAAATACCTCTGTAGTTTGAATATCAAAGATATGACTAAGGGATATGACAAAACTAAAAGTGATGAGAAGCTTTCCTATATCTTCGATCATATGAAGATCGATAAAAAAGAAGGCATGAAAATGCGATTCGGTAAATTCCTCGAAAAACTTGACTGGTTTCTAACAACAACTACAGATGAAACTGTCGGGCTTACGATCATAACAAATATACAATATTTCTTCATAGGCTACCCCTATGTCGGTCATCATATAGAAAATCCGTACATAGACGGTGAAACTATGGAAACTATGGCAGGATTCGTAAGACTGTCCGCAAAAGGAACAATGGAGCAGTATAAACAGCTTTGTGGTGAAAGTGCCGAAATAAATATAAATATGATGCTCGATAAGAAAAACAAATGCCGAATCCCGTCAAACTATGATATAGGTGCTTTGCTTTTCAAATCTCAGAACAGTGCCTTTGACAGACTGGACACTCTCAGTGAATATGATGTATTATCTCCATATACCACAGCACACTTCTGGAATAATGACAATGATACAAGACGTATATATATGATATTTAAAAATTTTGTGATAGAGCCGACTCTGTACTATGAAAAATTCTGGGCTGACAATCAGCTGATATTTCTGCACAGTTCTTGATATTATTCCCTGTACTCTTACATTCATGATGTATCTGTACAGGGATTTTTTCATTAGACATAATCCATAAAATCAAAATACATAATTATTATTTTTTTACATATTTATTTTTCTTAATATTTGTTTCGCTATTTATTTACAAATTGTTCACTTTTCATCCCCCTTTTTCGCTTGACTTAAAAAAATCAATATTATATAATATATACATGATGATGTGTAAGACATCAGTTCATACCACAATATACAGAGTTTACGTTTTTGGAGTGAACGAAACCTCTTTCTTTTTATCGGGAGCGTATCATAAGGGGAGATATGCTCTCACTTATTTTTTACGGATAAATTTATCCCGTATCTGTCATTTCGGACAGATACGGGATATTTTTCATTATAATACATTTTTTGATATTTTGAGGGGGCGGGTATAACTTCTTTTAAGAAAATAAACTATGCCTATCAGTATCATAACAACTGTACCAACGATCAATTCAAATATTATGGTGTTTAAATATGACATATCGGTAAAACTTATATTTGTCATTTCCATTGCTTCGGTTACGGCAATACCTCCGCCTTCACGCTCAATAAGTATTGACATACCTGCAACCAGTGCAACATACTCTGCAGCAAGAAAAAATATAAATGATATAAAACCGCATATCACAGCACTAAGTCTTGTGGCTCTTTCACCTGTAACTACAAACCCGCAAAAACTGAATGCCGCAATAAATCCTGCCGGTATCCCCCAGAACGAAAATAATTGATAGATCAGAACATACATCGATGCACCCAAAGCCGCTCCGAAAATTGCCCCGAAAATTCCGGCAGGCATATTCTGCTTTTTCTTTTCAAACATATCCCTGCGGTGTTCATACTGTTTCCTTTTTCGTATGATACACCTGTCGCATATCGGCATAAGCTCCGTACCGACTACATAAAGACCAGTTTTTCTGTTTCGTGAACATACTCTGCACATCGGAGTAAGTGTTTCGCTTTTACAAAGCTCCATCATAAACGAAGTTACTTTTTTGAGCCTTTCACGATCTGTTTCGGAATCAACAGTCATTTTTACACTAATACGTATCATGCGGTTTTTATATGCTGCTCTTGTAACAAAATCCTTATTTGACACCAGAAATTCCTTTAATCTTTCTGAAAGATCATCTTGATTTTCAACTTGTGCCGAAAGGGAAACTGCATATCTGTTTTCGGATGTTCTGAATTCGATAATTGTATGAAATCCTTCATAACTGTTGAATGCAGATTTGGATTTTTTATTGTATCTGTAGCCCACAGTTATCAGAAATTCCTGAAATTCGCTTTCCGTCAAAATATCACCCCCATTTTAGCAGCATTATGTTGTCACATAAGCTTTATCGCCCTGTTTTTGAGCTGACCGTCTTTTTTTACCTGCCATACGCTGAGGAAAGCTGTACAGGCAAAAGGTATTATTCCCCGGAGATTATCAAATATAAGAGCATTTCTTGTGTCCGCATCTGCCTTGACAAAATCCGGCAGAATTTCAAGTGCTTCCTTAAAGCTTATATCATAATATCCCCAGTCATGCAAGGCATTATAAAAATCTATTCCAACCGCAAGATACATACCTGCCAGCAAAAATATAAATGATACTATAATACCTATTGCTATACCTGCATTACTCATTTTTTTACCGAGCCATTTAAACCCATATACTCCGCCAAGACCTGCTTCAAAACCTGCTATAAATGAAACCCTTCCCATAAGAGAAAAAATTATCCACAGCACACCACCGGCAAGTCCGCCAAGCATAGCCCCGATAAATCCCATAGGATAGTTAGTGATTATCTGATCATCCTGCTGCATATTTTCGGCGGCTTTTTTCTGAAAAGTATAGAAACAATCGGGACACATCGCTGATATAGTATTCCCTGTACTGTAAATATCGGAATATCCCACATTTCCGCAAAGCGAACAGCAAGGCACACAGCCATACTGATTTATATAGTATATTATCGTATTCACAGCATCGCTTACACCTTGTGTAATATTTGCAGTCATTCCCAACTGATAGCAAATAATTATCTGTTTGCCGTCAAATACAGCATTTTTAAGAATCTTAGCTCTTTCGGACATAAAATTTCTCAATTCTGTATTTATCATTTCAACAGCTGATTCATCCTGAGGTTTACAGGCAGCCGAAACAGTATAATCCTTTGTTGTCGGATTTATCCTCACAACAAAACATATTCCGTTTATTTTATTATACCCTGTTGCTGTAAGGTTATCGTAACTGAAACCTATATTTCCTAATTGTTTTTTATAATCCGTCATTTTTTCTCCTTCTGATTCATTCTTTTATTATGAAAGACAGAACGAAAGCTCCGAAATATCCCATAATTATAAGTGCTATAAAGATAAGATGATAGTTGTTATTGAACATAAAGAGCAATCCGCTTGAACCCATTATGATCTGTCCCAGTATTATCATAAGCAACATCATGAATAGTACACAAACAACCGAACTCACAACAACTCTGATAATATGTCCGGAATACACATCCATTTTATTAACTCTTGATGAAGTGTAATATCCGGCAATTGCAGAAGGAATCCAGGGCATAAGTGCTACTGCAGGATGTGTGAAAATTGCAAGCAGCAGCATGAACATATACACTGCTATACCGATAAGTCCTCCCTTAAGAGCTATTTTAACAGATACTTTCAAAGGCAGTATCGATATATATTTCTCGTTATCGCCATCAGCCTGAGCCTTATGTTCTTCTATTATTTTTTCATGCTTCTGTTTAAGTTCATTTTCTCCCCTGCATACATCACAAAGTATCTGTACTCCGCTTTCATCATTATATAATTTTACAGGAGTAACGTTTCCGCATTTCATGCAGGTCGGCAAAAGGTCAAAATGATTACTCAGATCTGTAAGTACATCCGACACTGTGCGTATATTTTCCATATCAGATTCATCACAGCGTTCACTGAACCTTATTTCCAATTTTCTTCCGCCGTATACAGCTTTACTGTAAGTGAGACCATCAATTTTCTGCTTGAAATATGAATCAATATCATATTCATTATCTATCAGAGGAGATGCACAATACGAAAACAGAAACAGTTCCCTGTCTTTTTCCTCTGCCATTAAAGTAATATCATGTATTTTCTTAAAATAGCAGTCTATTCTTATCTGGGAAAATCCGTTTTCTTCCATAATATAGCTTTTCAGCAAATATTTTCCCTCCCAAAATATCAAATCAATAACGGGTATGCCGCCAAAGCGACATACCCGTAATGTATCAGCGGACAGTTAATTATTTAGACTTAACCTTCCAGAGTTCGTTAGCATATTCGAGGATTGTACGGTCAGAGGAGAACTTACCGCAGTTTGCAGTATTCTTCAGGCACTTATAACCGAATGCTCTCTTATCCTTATAATCATTGTTAACTCTAATCTTTGTCTCGATATATTCGGGAAGGTCTCTGAGGATGAAGTAATGGTCAGCCGGATGCCATGATGCTCCCTCAAGGAGAGAACTATGGAGTTCTGCAAATGAGCCTTCGCCCTTCTTGCCGCCGTCTGAGAATCTGCCATCGATAAGGGTATCGATAACTCTCTTCATTTCTGCATTTTCTTCATAAAGCTTCTTAGGATCGTAGTTGTTCTTAAGCTCGTTGATCTCTTCAACTCTTGCACCGAAGATATATTCATTTTCTTCGCCTGCACATTCAGCAATCTCGATGTTAGCACCATCATAAGTACCGATTGTAACAGCACCGTTTGCCATGAACTTCATGTTTGATGTACCTGAAGCCTCTGTGCCGGCTGTAGAGATCTGCTCGTGAATATCAGCAGCAGGAATGATCTTTTCTGCATAGGATACGTTATAGTTGGATACGAATACAACTTTCATCTTATTGTTTACATCAGGATCGTTGTTTACAAGTTTAGCTATTTCATTGATGTATTTAATGATAGCTTTAGCTCTTGCATATCCGGGAGCTGCCTTTGCACCGAAGATAAATGCTGTCGGTGTGAAGTTCGGGAGCTTGCCCTCTTTCAGACGGAAGTAGATAGCCATGATAGAGAATGCATTCATAAGCTGTCTCTTATACTCATGGAGACGCTTAACCTGAATGTCATAGAAGAAATCAGGATCGATCCAGATACCTTCATGCTTCTGGATATACTCTGAAAGCTCCTTCTTCTTCTGATACTTGATACCGCTGAATTTATCGATATTTTCCTGTGTCAGATGATTTTCAAGCTTTTTGAGTTCGTCAAGATTGCGGATCCACTTATTGCCGATAAGGTCTGTGATGAACTCTGAAAGCTCAGGGTTACAGAGACCGAGCCAACGACGCTGTGTAACACCGTTTGTCTTATTCTGGAAACGCTCAGGATAGAGTGCATACCACTCCTTGAGTGTTTCATCCTTAAGGATCTGAGTATGAATAGCAGCAACGCCGTTTACATATGTTGAAATGTAAGTAGCCATTCTTGCCATATGTACACGATGACCGTCAACGATCTGCATATTTTCGATGTCTGCCTTGGAAACCTTCTTTTCCTTGAGTTCAGCCATGAGCTTATCGTTGATTCTTACGATTATGTTGTAAACATCGGGAATTACGCTCTGCATAAGTTTGATGTCCCATTTTTCAAGAGCTTCCTGCATTACCGTGTGGTTGGTGTAGGAGAAAGTCTTACGTGCAACATCAAGAGCCCAGTCAAAATCACAGCCGTCATTTGTAAGAAGTCTTACAAACTCAGGGATAGAAATTGTGGGATGTGTATCATTAAGCTGAATAGCAGTCTCTTCTGCGAAATGAGAAAGATCTGTACCATGTCTTGCTTTATATCTCTTGAGGATATCCTGAAGAGAAGCAGATGAGAAGAAATACTGCTGTTTAAGTCTGAGTACCTTTCCATCATAGCTGTTATCGTTAGGATAAAGAACCTTTGAGATGTTCTCAGCGTCATTCTTTTCCTTAACAGCCTCATCATACTTGCTGTCATTGAACTCAAGGAAGTTGAAGTCATTAACAGCCTCTGCCTGCCACAGACGGAGAGTATTTATATTCTTTGTACCGTAGCCGATGATAGCCATATCATAGGGAACAGCCTTTACTGTCTGATCTGCGAAGTTAACGGTCACTGTATCCTCGTTTCTTCTGATGCACCAGGGATCACCGAAACGCTGCCAGTCGTCAGCAACTTCTACCTGGAAGCCGTCAACGATCTCCTGCTTAAACAGACCATACTTATAGCGTATACCATAGCCATCGAGGGGAACATCATGTGTTGCTGCGGAATCAAGGAAACAAGCAGCAAGTCTGCCGAGACCTCCGTTACCGAGAGCAGCATCGTCGATTTCCTCAAATACATTGATATCAACGCCCTTGTCTGCAAGGAGCTTCTTTGTATGTTCAAGAACGCCCATAGCATAAAGGTTGTTGTACATCATACGTCCCATAAGGAACTCAGCGGACAGATAGTAAGCTCTTCTCTGTGAAGCGTGGTTTCTTTTGCTTTCTGCCCATCTCTCAGAGATCTCACCCATCATAGCCTTGCCGAGTGCGTCATGCAGCTCTGCTGCGGAAAGCTCACTAAGATCTTTGCAATACTCGTTCTTTGCAGTAAGTACGAGGTTGTCGATAATGGCATTTTTCTTCATCTTTTTGTCATCCTCCAGCCTTCTGTAAATTTTTGACAAATTATAAAGTTT
>OMZF01000034.1 GCA_900315465.1 uncultured Eubacteriales bacterium
AATAATATAGCTATTGAGCGGCTTTATCAATGAGAAATACAGGAGAATTACAATGAAGAATATAACATCAAAAATAATAACAATACTTCTTGCTTCAGCTCTTGCGGCAGGAGTGCTTGCAGGCTGCACAGGAAATGGAAATAACACAGTTCTATGTACTTTCAAAAACAAAGAATGAATCCGGAAAGCGTGCCGTATTTATTGCAAACTGCGGTGCAGATCAGATATATGACATAATTGTTGAGCTGAATAACACAGGTTTTGAGGAGGATAAGATTTCTGCTGAGGATGCAGCAAGGATATATAATGCTATTGACAAGCTCTCTGTCACTGCTAATACCTTTGTTCACGAGGATTTCCATTCCAATAACATAATAGTGCAAGGAGATGACTTACTGCTTATTGATGTTGATGATTCCTGTGTCGGCAATCCTGCTGTTGATCTTGCGGGGATGTTTACAGCATTTGACTCTTCATCCTCATCTGATGAAGCATCTCTTTGGGTTTTGGGAATGAATGCGGAGGAATCAAAAAGATACTGGAACAAATTCAAAGAGGTATATTTTGAGGGAATGGATGAAAAGGAAATAGGTGCTCTGACATTTAAGATGAAGTTCTTTGGTACTATCAAGCTTTTGTAAGGTATCAATAAAACAGACATGGAGCTGGGTGCGGACAAGAATGTTCTTACACAGCAGATTATGGGCGGTATCAGGCAGATGATGGATGCTGTCGGTATGTAATAAATAAAACTCGGAAAGAAGTAATAAAAATGATTTCGCTTTTAATTTCTTTTGTCGTACTGCTCATCGGCTTTGCAGTTTACGGCAGAGCAACGGAAAAAATATTTGCCCCTGACGACAGGGAAACACCTGCTATTGCTATCAATGACGGTGTGGATTGCGTGCCGATGAAAACCTGGAAGGCTTTTCTTGTTCAGCTCCTGAATATAGCCGGAACAGGGCCTATCTTCGGTGCACTTATGGGTGCGGTTTTCGGACCTGTGGTGTTCCTGTGGATAGTGTTCGGCTCAATACTCGGAGGTGCAGTGCATGACTATATGAGCGGAATGATAAGCTCCAGGCATAAGGGAGCATCTATCGCAGAGCTTTCAGGTACATATCTCGGCAAGGTTGTTAAGTGGATAATGCGTGTTTTTTCGGTGGTGCTGTTGGTGCTTTGCGGTACAGTGTTCGTTACAAGCCCTGCCGGACTGCTTGACAATCTGACTCCCGACTGGATGAACGGCACTTTCTGGGCAATAGTAATTCTTATTTATTATCTTGCCGCAACCCTCCTGCCGATAGATAAGCTTATCGGAAAGCTATATCCCATATTCGGCGTACTGCTTATAGTTATGGCTGTTGCCGTTATCGGCGGAATAATCTTTTCGGGCGGCAAATACACAATTCCTGAAATATCCCTGCAGAATCTTCATCCGAAGGGCACACCGATATGGCCGTATATGTTCATTACCGTTGCCTGTGGTGCTGTTTCGGGCTTTCACGCTACCCAGTCACCGATGATCGCAAAGTGCATCAAATCAGAAAAGGAAGGCAGAACGATATTCTATGGTGCAATGATAAGCGAATCCGTCATTGCTCTTGTATGGGCTGCAGCAGGTGTATCCTTTTATGGTACGACACAGCTTCTCAGCGACGCTCTTGCAAATGGTGCATCAAATGTAGTATATGAGATCTCCACAGGTGTTCTCGGTGTTGTAGGCGGAGTGTTGGCTATAGCAGGTGTTGTTGTGTGCCCGATAACCTCGGGCGATACGGCTTTCCGCAGTGCACGGCTGATTCTTGCCGAGACATTCAAGCTTGAGCAGAAAAGCATCAAAAACCGTTTGTTAATAACTATACCGTTGCTTGTTGTCGGCGGTTTGCTTACATGGTTCGCTATCGTCAATGACAACGGGTTTCAGATCATCTGGAGGTACTTTTCATGGAGCAATCAGACGCTTGCTATGATAGCTTTGTGGGTATCGACGGCATATCTGCTTAAAGAGGGAAAATATCGTTTTGGCTCTCTCCTTACAGCACTTCCTGCAACCTTTATGACAGCAGTAAGTACAACATATATCCTTATCGCACAGGAAGGCTTCAGGCTTGATCAGACCGTTTCATATATAGCCGGAATAGCGGCGTCGGTGATCCTGTTCACTTTCTATCTGATAGTTCTTTTTCGCAGTAAAAAAACAGTTACTGATGAATAATTTACGCATCTGTTTTTGCAGCGAGCTTGTTGTTTATCCTCTATCAAAAATCAGAAGTGGATTTACAAACCGATAAAAGAATATATAAAAATCATGTGTTGTAATGGAGATGAAAGCAGTACTATATAAGTCCACTGCCTACGATGTGAGAACTGTTTTGGTACATGATTTTCTTTGCATAAAATTTGGGACTGCGAAAAAACTCGCAGTCCCTTTGATCATCTTTCCGTCTTGATGATCTCAAGACCTCCGGTCTCGTCCTCTGTCATTTTTTTGGTAGTTTCCGTGATAGTTCCGTCAGGGGACTGAACGTACTGAGTCACTTCCTGTGCTGTGGAATTATTGGTAACAATATTGAATATGTTTGCACCGCAGCGTCCCTCGAAAAGACCGTCGTAGATATAAGCCTTGCCCTGTGTGGCGACCTCTACAACGCCGTTGCGGATATTCGGTGTCATACCGTAGCCTATGTATTTGCCGCCGTAGGAAACAAATGTTCCCGAATTGCCTACATTTACGACAGTACCGAGTAATGACTGGGTAACAATAGATTCCTGATCTGTCTCGAAGCATTTTTTGATGCTGGATGCAAGACTGAAGGCGGAATCCACCATCTTGTCGATTTTGTCCTTATTGACGGCAGCATTGGTAATGGCATTCTCAGCTTCGGCGATCTTGGAATTGCCGTCATACTGAGCCGTACCCTGCTCGTTTGTCTTATTCTTCTTGCTGTCGTCCTTGCTTTCCTGCTTTTCTCCGACAGTCTGGTTTCTGCCGCCCTTTTCGCCGGAAGCCTCACTTGCGGGGTTATCCTGCTTCTTTTCCTTTTCGGCATCGGAGCCGTCCTTTTTATTGGTTGTGGCTTCGTCCTGAGTCTTTTTGCCTTCTTCGCCGTCAGCATCTTCCTGCTTTTTTTTGCATCAAGAGCCTGCTTGGCGTTGAACACCGTGTCCTCATATGCTCCCGTTGCGGAGTTTATGCCGGTGGCATAGCCTGCGATATACGTTGCGAGAGTGGTAGCGTTGCCGACAACGGTCTTGATCTTATCGAAAAGCTTATCATCGGACTGAGCCTTGCTTCTGCCCGCCTGATATGTGCCGCCGTAGATGACCAGGTTGCCATCGACCTGGAACAGGTCACGGGTGGTATAGCGTCTCATCTCGTTGCGGTATGGCTGGATCATATAGGCATTGATATAGATCTCGCCCGTGCCGTTGCCTTTTCACGTGTCGGAGGAGTCAATGATCGTCAAGGTTGCACCCTTTTTGATATTGAACATCACTGTAATGATGACGTAACTGTTATAAAGCAGGGATATTCGCATTTTTCATCATGTTTTCGTGCAATCTCCAAAATAAAATTTCCCTTGTACTTTGCGGTCTTTACTACGCTGCAGACTATAATTTTAAAATAATAATTATAAATTCCTTGTAACGTTTTGAATATTCTGTTATCTTTTATATGAAAGGCGGTAAGAATGTGACAGACTTTGAAAAGCTATTTGAAGATAATCAGAATCTGATTGTGAACTACCCATTGGCTAAAGCCAATGGGCTTCCTGCTTCATCGTCCTCGTAACCTACTAACTCCACAGGCGTAAAATCGGGCTG
>OMZF01000060.1 GCA_900315465.1 uncultured Eubacteriales bacterium
AAATTTCTATACTGAAATTAATTATATTATACAGCTAAAAAGATATAATTACAAGGATTTTATTGATTTTTTATAGAAAAATTTTAATTTTTGTCATATTTGGTGTAATAACGGTTAAATTTTGTTAAATGTTTGTCAATGTATTAATTTTCCTTACTCAGAAAACAGTTCAAAACATTCCTCAGGAACATTCCATGGAAGTAGAAAATCCGTATCTGCATTATTTTTTATATTTGAAATGTTTTTAAAGAAAAAAGTAAGATATCTTGTCGGATTAAGATTATTTGCTTCAATAGTTTTGATTATGCTGTAAAGCTTTAACGAAAATTCATAGCCTGATGGTGTTTCAATTATTCTTCCTCCGTTTTCAAAATCAGTAAAATAATTTGCAGGATTGCTGCACCAACCGTCATCAAGTTCTATACGTGGATCATTAATATACTCACAAAGTGCATTTTCATTCTGAAGAATATATTCAAATATCCTTAATGTGTGACCTATTTTGTCAGGTGATTTTCTCATATTTATAAAATTATGTGCATTTGCGATCATTCTGTCAATGATAGGTTTACATTTAGTGATACGATAGCGATATTTTATATCTGCATCCATTCCTGAAACATTTCCTTCAAGGTTAATTAGTTTATTGTAAAGATTATACATTTCATTTGCGTAAGAGCCTTTTTGAGCAGATTCAGGGATACTTTCGAGTGCTCTTTCTATGATTTCCCCCACTCTTTGCCATAGAACTGCAAATTTAACCTTTCGTGAAACTTTGGAATAGTATTCAGGAATTGATGTTTGTATCATTCCGCTGTATCCTTTCAGGAAACGTGCTGATTCTTCTGCATCGTTAAATTCAGTAGATTCAAAAAGTATTATTTTGTTGTTATTATAATGATCTGTTCTGTATACCCAGATATAATAAGGCTTGTCACTATCCATCATAAGATTATTCTCACTCAGTTTATATTGTCTGTATAAATAAGCTTCTGCATATACAAGATCAGATCTTATTATCTCCTTATGAAGCATATCGTAAAGTATATTCAGCCATTTCTCCCCTGCTTCCTTTACCCATGAAATCATTGTCTGATATGACAATTCGATATCATTATCCTTCCAGTCTGTTTCCTGATAAACAAATGATTGAAGACGACTGTATTTCTTTTCTATCATATTTGATATAGTTTCATCTGTGATCACTTTGTTATTGAGAACTGTGTTATTATATCTGGAATATGAATAGAGATTCGGTCTTACAAATTTGCATTTTTGACATTTGAATCCGCAGAAAATCATATCTTCAAAAAATATTCTGTTGTCAACTAAACTTAGCTTGTAATCAGGATATTCACAGTATACCTTCATACGAGCATTACAATTCGGACAGATCAGTCCTCTTCTGTCATATACTATCCTCGAAAAAATATAATTTTTATTGGTGTTTGTCCTGTCATTAGGCAAAAGCTTACGCATTTTCGATATGATATTGTTATATTCCTGTTCCTGATAGAAATGTGAGCCTTTATTCAAATTCAGCTTATGTATCTCCTTTCTGTCTGTTATCAATTCAATTTCATTAATAATATGATTGAATTGTTCGGTCATCATCATTTCTTTTTCATCATCAGATGCGTAAACTAATCTTTGCAGTTTCTTTACTTCATCAATCAATTCATCTTTTTCATGTTTTTCTTCTATAAATTTTCTCTTATAAAAGAAAAACTGCTGTTCGTTATCGATGAGTCTTTCATATTCCCTTTTGGAAATAGTGATTGATAAGGCTTTCTTTTGTTCTTCTGTAATCATGAATATATTATACAACTATTTTTTATAAAAGTATATATTTTTGTATTTTTAATTGAAATAAGTTAAAATATGCGATTCTAATAAAAAAAGACTTCACCTTTTCATCGGTGAAGCCTTTGTGATATTATTTTGTTTTTCCTATGTCTTTGCGGTAGTGAACGCCGTCAAAGCTTATTTTGCTGACTGCACAATATGCTTTTTCGAGAGCTTCATCAAGCGTTTTGCCCGATGCTGTTATTCCAAGCACACGACCACCGTTTGTATAGAATTTTCCGTTTTCGAGTTTTGTTCCTGCATGATAAACGGTGGCACCCTCTACCTGACCGTTTTCATCAAGACCGCTGATCTCAAGTCCTTTAGGATATGAAAGCGGATATCCTCCTGAAGCCATTACAACACAGGCAGTTGCTTCGTCACTCCACTGAATATCAATGTCACTGAGCCTTTCATCAATAATAGCTTCCATAATATCAACAAGATCAGTTTTCAGCCTCGGAAGTACGACCTGAGCTTCAGGATCTCCAAAACGTGCATTATATTCAATTACTTTAGGCCCGTCAGGTGTTATCATAAGACCGAAGTAAAGACATCCTTTGAATGTACGCCCTTCATTGTTCATTGCGGCAATGGTAGGCTCGAAAATGGTTTTTCTGCATATTTCGGCAATTCCATCCGTATAATACGGATTAGGACTTATTGTTCCCATTCCGCCCGTATTAAGTCCTTCATCATTGTCGTATGCTCTTTTGTGATCCTTTGATGAAACCATAGGCTTAACGACTTTACCGTCTGTGAATGCAAGAACAGAAACTTCAGGGCCTGTAAGAAATTCTTCTACGACCACATTATTTCCCGAATCACCGAATTTCTTATCTTCCATTATTTCTTTGACTGCTCCAAGAGCTTCTTCACGGTCAAGTGCAATTATAACGCCCTTTCCGAGTGCAAGACCGTCTGCCTTGATAACAACAGGATAACGATTTCTTGAATCAATATATTCCATTACCTTTGCCGGATCACTGAATACTTCATAATCAGCTGTAGGAATACCATATTTTTTCATAAGATTTTTGGAGAATACTTTGCTTCCTTCAATAATAGCTGCATTTGCTTTCGGCCCGAAAGCACGTATACCATTTTCGTTAAGTGCATCTACCATACCAGCTGCAAGAGGATCATCGGGTGCAACGAAAACTATGTCAATATTATTTTCACGGGCAAAATCTACAATACCTTTTTTATCCATAGCTCCGATGTTTACACATTCAGCATCCTTTGCTATGCCTCCGTTTCCGGGAGCAGCATAGATCTTATCTACTCTCGGACTTTCTTTGAGTTTTCTTATTATAGTATGTTCTCTTCCGCCGCTGCCAACTACAAGAATTTTCATTGTTTTACCTCCGTATCAGTGATGGAACAGACGAATTCCTGTAAATGCCATTGTCATACCGTATTTGTTGCAGGTATCAATAACATTATCATCACGGATAGATCCGCCGGGCTGTGCGATAAATTCTACACCGCTTCTTTTTGCTCTTTCTATATTGTCTCCGAACGGGAAAAATGCATCAGAACCCAGTGAAACACCGCTGAATGTTGCAAGCCATGCTTTCTTTTCTTCTCTTGTAAGAGGTTCGGGCTTTGTTTTGAAGAACTGTTCCCAGATACCGTCTGCAAGTACATCTTCGTAATCATCAGAAATATATACATCTATTGTGTTATCTCTGTCGGGTCTGCGGATGTCATCACGGAAAGGCAGTGCAAGTACCTTCGGATTCTGACGGAGATACCATATATCAGCCTTATTTCCTGCAAGTCTTGTGCAGTGGATACGTGACTGCTGACCTGCACCTACACCGATAGCCTGTCCGTCTTTTGCATAACATACAGAATTGGACTGCGTATATTTAAGTGTAATAAGAGCTATGATAAGATCTCTTTTTGCGTCTTCCGTGAGAGTTTTATTTTCAGTAACGATATTTTTAAGCATATCAGCATCTATTTTCAGATCATTTCTGCCCTGCTCAAATGTAATGCCGTATACTTGCTTATGCTCAATGGCAGCGGGTATATAAGAGGTATCTATCTTTACAACATTATATGTACCCTTACGCTTTGATTTGAGTATTTCAAGAGCTTCATCCGTATAATCAGGAGCAATGATACCGTCAGATACTTCTCTCTGAAGGAGAAGTGCAGTTGATTTATCACAAGTATCTGAAAGTGCTACCCAGTCACCGTATGATGACATTCTGTCTGCACCTCTTGCCTTTGCATAAGCACTTGCAATGGGTGAAAGTTCAAGATCATCTACGAAATAAATCTTTTTAAGAGTATCTGAAAGCTCAGTTGCAACTGCTGCACCTGCCGGACTTACGTGTTTGAAGGATGCTGCTGCCGGAAGTCCTGTTGCTGCTTTAAGTTCATTTACCAGCTGCCAGCTGTTGAATGCATCAAGAAAATTGATATAACCCGGTCTGCCGTTGAGAACTGTAACAGGAAGCTCGGCACCATTTTCCATAAAGATTTTTGACGGCTTCTGATTCGGATTACAGCCGTATTTAAGTTCAAGCTCGTTCATTTTTATTACTCCTTTATCATTTATTCTTATTGATTATTCTGTCCTCAAATTCACCTGTAGCAAGATCAATGAATCTTGTGTAAAGTGAAACTTTGTTATCCTCGTTAAGAGCATTCCATACATTGTTTGTAAATGTATCAATATCTCCGCTGATATTAACAAGTGTAGGCTCTCCCTCAAATGACGGAATAGGATTTCCGTCACACTTGTATGTATGGATGAAATGTCCCTCTCCTGCAACAGGCTGTGCATACTCATAGAAAAATCTGAGTGCCGATTCTTCTCTGCCTTCATTACTTTTGAGTATAGACATCTTATAGGAAAAATCTCCGTCTGCAAATTCAAGAATACCTGAGATTCTGGGAGTGAAATTCGGGGGATCCGGCTCAAATGTTCTGGTTCTGAGTGCATCTTCAAAGCTTTTGCCTTCAAGAATAAAATCTCTTACTGTATCTGTCTGATCGCCGTTGGTGACTACAGTAGCTTTTTCCATTGTACGAACAGGAGCGTAAATTATAAGTGACGGGTCTGAAAGCATTGACGGATCAAATGCCTGAGTTTTGAGATCTTTCCCCTCTGCAACAAAAACTCTGTTTCTGCTGTTTACACTTCTGCCCATGATAAAATATCCGATAACGGCTTTTCTGCCGTCCTCACTTTTGCCTATGATAATTCCTCTGCCCGGATATGTGGTTGAGGATATTTCTTTAACTAAATCTGTCATATCATTTATCCTTTCTCAATCCTTAATATGAACGGCTGACCCGACAACCTCAAGTTTATCTTCACAAAACAGTGAAACGGCCTGTGGGAGTATTTTCCATTCTGCCTGTTCCATAACTCTTTTCTGAAGTATTTCAGGTGTATCACCGTATTCTACTGCAACAGCCTTCTGAAGTATGATAGGCCCTCCGTCACAAACTTCGGTAACAAAATGAACTGTTGCACCTGTAAGCTTTACACCTTTTTTTAAAGCTTCTTCGTGTACTTTAAGACCATAATAGCCTTTTCCGCAGAAACTTGGTATAAGTGCGGGATGTACATTCATCATTCTGTTAGGGTAAGCCTTTACTACAAGTTCATCAAGTATTGTCATAAAGCCTGCATATACAACAAGGTCTGCCTTTTCTTCATTAAGAGCATCAAGTATAGCATGACTGTACGAAATGCTGTCAGAATATTCTTTTCTGGCAATAACTTTTGTACTGATACCATGCTTTTTTGCTCTTTCGAGTGCATAAGCACCTTCTTTTGAAGATATAACGCAGGTGATCTTACCATTTTTGATAATGCCGCTTTCTTGAGCATCAATAAGAGCCTGTAGATTTGTTCCGCCACCGGAAACAAGAACTACAATATTTTTCATAAGTTCGACTTCCTTTCGGCAATGATCAATATTCTATGATAACGCCTTCATCACTTTCAACAAGCTCACCGAGAACATATGCCTGCTCCCCTGCTGCGTTAAGAACTTCTACAGCCTTCTGGGCATCATTCTTATCAACAACAACGACCATACCGACACCCATATTGAATGTATTGAACATATCTCTCTCAGGGATATTTCCTGTTTTTGCGATAAGGTCGAATATCGGAAGTACCTGAACATCACTGCGTTTTATTTTTGCTGAAAGACCCTCTGGAAGTGAACGGGGAATATTTTCATAAAATCCTCCGCCTGTGATATGTGAAACAGATTTTACTGTAACATTTTCTATAAGGCTGAGTACAGCTTTAACATAAATTCTTGTAGGAGTGAGAAGTGCTTCGCCAAGTGTCATGCCAAGCTCGTCATAATAAGCTGAAATACTTTCTTTTGTGCTTATATCGAATACCTTGCGGACAAGTGAAAAACCGTTTGAATGAACACCGCTTGACTTAATGGCTATCATAACATCTCCGGCATGCTGTGTATCGGGTTTAAGTATCTTATCTTTATCCACAACACCAACAGAAAAACCTGCAAGGTCGTATTCATCTTCGGGCATCATACCGGGATGTTCGGCAGTTTCCCCACCGATAAGTGAACATCCGCTCTGTACGCATCCCTCTGCAACACCCTTAACTATTTCAGCAACCTTTTCGGGATAATTCTTCCCTATTGCTATATAATCAAGGAAAAACTGGGGTTTCGCACCGCAGCAGATAATATCATTCACACACATCGCAACACAGTCTATTCCGATAGTATCATGTTTATCAAGAAGCATTGCAACTTTGAGCTTTGTTCCTACACCGTCTGTGCCTGAAACAAGTACAGGATGCTGCATACCGGTAGTATCGACCTCAAACAAACCGCCGAAACCGCCTATGCCGGACAAAACACCTTTTGTAAATGTTCTGGCAACGTGTTCTTTCATAAGTTCTACTGATTTATAGCCGGCAGTAACATCCACGCCTGCTTCCTTATAGCTGTCGCTAAAGCTTTTCATAATATACCTCCATTACGGCTGAGCCGCATTATTTTATCTTCTGAGAATATTTATCTTCTCTTGTTGCATTGGATATATCAAGTGGATAATTACCTGTAAAACAAGCATCGCAGAAATCAAGCTTACATTCCTTTGCAATTTCCGGAAGACTTTCTACTGACAAAAATCCCAATGAATCAGCTCCGATATATCTGCATATTTCATCGGCTGATTTTGTTGAAGCAATAAGATTTTCTTTTGGTGTAGTATCGCTTGTAAGGTAGCAGGGATTTCTGAACATAGGAGAAGCGATCCTCATATGAACTTCTTTTGCTCCGGCACGTCTGAGAAGATCTACTATATGTTTGCTCGTTTTTCCTTTGAGTATGGAGTCATCTATTACGATAACTCTTTTGCCCTCAACATTATGCTTCAATGCATTCAGCTTTATTCTCATAAGGTATTCGGAATTACGCTTTCTGTTATTGAAAGCACGTCCTATATATTTATTTTTGATAAGACCTGTAGCATAATTTATACCTGATTCCATAGCATAGCCTATAGCTGATTCTATACCGCAGTCAGGCACACCGCATACTATATCGGCTTCTACAGGATGCTGTTTTGCAAGCAGAACACCTGCTCTTTGTCTTGCCTTATTTACTGATACACCATCCACAACGCTGTCGGGACGTGAAAAATAAACATATTCAAAAAGACAGAGTGCAGTTTTTCCTCCGCATCTTTCCTTATAGCTGTGAAGTCCGTCTTCGTCAACGACCACCATCTCACCAGGTTCAACGTCACGGATAAATTCACCGCCCATACTGTCAAATACACATGACTCGGATGTTATGACATAACTGCTGCCTATTTTTCCGATACAAAGCGGACGTATGCCCATAGGGTCACGCACGCCGATAAGCTTGCTTGGTGACATAATAGCCAAAGCATAAGCACCTTTTAACTGGGAAACAGCTTTTTGTACAGCTTCTTCTATTGTTGCTGTGTTTATTCTTGCACGTGCTATAAGATAAGATATTATCTCTGTATCACCGTTAGACTGGAAAATTGCAGCTCCCTGATTCAGATCGTCACGCAGAGCCTGATAATTTGTCAGAGTTCCATTCATACATATAGCAAGCTGTCCTTTTATATATCTCATAACAAGCGGTGCTAAATTTTCATGGTCTACAGCATCTCCGGAAGAATATTTTACATGACCGAGAGCTATATTTCCGTTGCCAAGACGCACAAGTTCTTTTTCGGGAAGTGCTTCGGGTATCATTCCGAAATCCTTATAATGTACCATTTTACCGTTATCATTAACAGCTATTCCTGCTCCTACCTGACCTCTGTGCTGAAGTGCATATAAAGCAAGATATGTTTCTTCCACGATGTCGGTATTGCTGTCATATTTATATATACCGAAAACACCGCATTCATCTCGTAATTCGGACATATCGTTACTCCTTGATTATTTGATAAGTTCCTGAACTTTCTGCTGTATTGCTTCATTTTTAGCAGCAACACCGTTTTTCATGCTGATTTTTTCAGCTTCAAGTTTCTTTGCAAGTTCATCATCAGAAAGAGCAAGGATCTGAACAGCTAATATAGCGGCATTATCAGCCCCATCTATTGCTACAGTTGCAACAGGTATTCCTTTTGGCATTTGTACGGTTGCAAGCAAAGCATCAAGTCCGTCAAGTGTGGATGATTTTATGGGTATGCCTATTACGGGGATAGTGGTGTGTGCAGCAAGCACTCCTGCCAAATGTGCAGCTTTTCCTGCTGCAGCGATTATAACACCGAAACCGTTCTCTCTTGCTGCTGCTGAAAATGATGCTGCCTCCTCGGGTGTGCGGTGAGCAGACATTATTTTTACCTCAAAAGGTACACCAAAGGAATTAAGAGTTTTGATTGCTCCCGAAACTGTCGGGAAATCGCTGTCGCTGCCCATAATGACAGCTACTTTTTTTTGTTCAGACATCTTATTTCTCTCCTATTTCATATTTGGTATTTTTTTCGATTATAATATCAGAAAAAAACTCCTAATATATTCTATCCTATATTATCAAAAAAAGCAAGGTTGAAATCGAAATTCCAACCTTGCACAAAAGATTTTTTAATTTTGTGGTGCATTTTGCTGAAGAACCTGCTTTGCTTTCATGCGGAGAGATTCCTGAGTATCATATGACGGCATCGGCATTGTCTGTTTTTCGGCAGCAGGTGTTTTATCGATCTCACCGTCAACAACCAATTCCTTTAAAGAAGTGGCAAGACTTGCCATAGACTGTATTTCAGACGGAATAATGATCTTTGTAGCTCTTCCGTCAGCGACCTTTGCAAATGTTTCAAGACTTTTAAGTGCTATTACCTTGTCAGACGGTGCGGCTTCGTTCAACATTCTGAGTGAATCAGCGTAAGCTCTCTGTACCGCAAGGATAGCCTCTGCTTCACCCTGTGCCTCACGGATCTTGGTTTCTCTTATAGCATCTGCACGAAGTATTGCAGCTTCTTTGTGACCTTCCGCAACAAGTATCTGACTTGTCTTTTCACCCTCTGCGTCAAGAATTCTTGCACGACGCTCACGTTCTGCCTTCATCTGTTTTTCCATGGCAGCCTGTATTTCTCTGGGCGGGAGAATGTTTTTAAGTTCAACACGCTTTACTTTTATTCCCCACGGATCTGTAGCTTCATCAAGGATCTCACGAATTCTTGAGTTTATATTATCTCTGGATGTGAGAGTGTTATCAAGCTCAAGCTCACCAATGATATTACGAAGAGTTGTAGCACAAAGAGTTTCGATAGCCATAATAGGACTTTCAACACCATAGGTATAAAGTCTGGGGTCTGTTATCTGATAATATACAACCGTATCTATTTTCATCGATACGTTATCTCTGGTGATAACCGACTGCGGCTCGAAGTCTACGACCTGCTCCTTTAAAGATACTTTTCTTGCTACCCTGTCCATAAAGGGAACTTTTACATGAATACCGTTGCCCCATATTTTATAAAATGTTCCGAAACGTTCTATAACGTAAGCATTGGATTGGGGAACAACATTAATATTTGTGACAATTATCAGAAGAACTATTATTCCGATAACTATCAGAGCGATTATTCCACCCGGCATAATTATTACCTCCTGTTATAAACAATCAACAAACACGTGAAACTACAAGCTTCACTCCCTCGATCCTTTCGACCTTTACAGATGTACCAACATCAGGTATTATCGGATCGGTAGTGATAGCTGACCAGTCATCACCTGCGACACTGACTCTGAAGATTCCCTCAGATTCGTTTACTATTTTTGTCACCTTTCCGATTTTGCCTATATTCATATCGGCATTGGAAGGAAGCTCCGGAATATTCTTTGTCAGCTTTCTTACCAATGGTCTTGTCAAAGCAAGAGACACAAACGTGACTGCAAAGAATATCACAATCTGAATCGTGCTGTCCACACCGTATACATCACATATAAGTGCTGCAATGCCTCCTACGGCTGCCCATACCGATATAAGCTGTAACTGTGTCGCAATTTCCAAAATACAGGCAAAAACAATGACTGCTATCCAGACCATCAGCATAATTAACACCTCCGATTGACGAAATATCGTCTGACATAATATTACCATATCATACAATAAAAATCAATAAATTTACAATTCAACTCCTCCGAATTTACAAATTCATAATAATTAGGATAAAATTTTTTAAAAATCAATGACCTTTGCGTTTTTTGGAATTATTTTTCTTTGACTTGTCCTGTTCCTTTAACATTTTATCGTATTTTTCAAAAGATATACCATATTTTTTCTCAGCAGCTGAAAGAGGTTTTGACGAAATTGTTTTTCCTGATTTGTCAGGAGTTTTTCTGAATGCTGCATCCTGTTTATTTCTGGGTCTGATAAGACATTTTTTATCAAAGCCTATCAGATCTGTTCTGTGACCCTGTTCGAGTGCTTCATGTACAAGCTCGTAATTCTTGGGATTTTTATATTGTATAAGAGCTCTCTGCATAGCCTTTCCGTGAGGATTATGCTCAACAAATACAGGTTTCATGGTTCTGGGGTCAACACCTGTATAATACATACAGGTTGAAATAGTTGAGGGCGTTGGATAAAAATCCTGCACCTGTTCGGGACTGAGATGATTGTCACGAAGGTATTCCGCAAGCTCTATTGCTTCCTTTACGGTTGATCCGGGATGTGACGACATAAGATACGGAACGAGATACTGAGGCTTACCGAGTTTTTTGTTTATTGCTGCATATTTTTTGCAGAAAGCCTGATAAACACTGTTTTCAGGTTTTCCGAGAGTTTTGAGTACAACATCGGAAATATGCTCCGGAGCTACTTTTAATTGTCCGCTGATATGATGTTCGCACATTTCTCTGAAAAATGTATCATCAGGGTCTGCCATAATATAATCAAAACGTATTCCTGAACGTATAAATACTTTTTTTACTCCCGGAAGAGATCTGAGTTTTCTGAGCAGTTCAAGATAATCAGTGTGGTCAACTTCGAGATTCGGACACGGTTTAGGAAAAAGACACTGCCGGTTTGTACATACACCCTTTGTCATTTGTTTTTTACAGGCTGGTTTTCTGAAATTAGCGGTAGGCCCTCCTACATCATGTATGTATCCTTTGAAATCGGGATCCTGAATTATAAGTTCGGCCTCCTTAATAATAGATTCATGGCTTCTTGACTGTATTATTCTTCCCTGATGAAACGTAAGGGCACAGAAATTACATCCTCCGAAACATCCTCTGTTGCTTATTATACTGAATTTCACTTCGTTTATGGCATCGACACCGCCCAATGCCTCATATGACGGATGATAACTACGCATAAAGGGTAAGGCATAAATTTTATCCATTTCCTCGGTTGAAAGAGGTAGTGACATGGGATTTTGCACTATATACAAACTATCAGAATACGGTTCTGCAAGGCATTTGCCCGAGAAAGCATCTGTGTTACAATATTGTATATAAAAGCTTTTGGCATAATTGAGTTTATCTTTACAAAGAGAATTATAATCCGGCAGAACAATATGATCATAAAGTCCGTCAAGAGAATTTGTTTTATACACAGTTCCCTTAACAAAGGTTATTTCATTTACAGGTATTCCGCTGTTAAGTGCATCTGCTATTTCAACTATGGATTTTTCTCCCATTCCGTAGGATAATATATCCGCCTGAGAATCAAGCAGAACTGAGCGTTTCAGACAATCATCCCAATAATCATAATGTGCCATACGCCGGAGACTCGCCTCTATACCTCCTATTATAACAGGTTTTTTCTTATACGTTCTTCTTATAAGATTACCATACACAACGGTTGCATGATCGGGACGCTTTCCCATTACTCCTCCGGGGGTAAAAAAATCTTTTGAACGGCGTTTTTTTGATACAGAATAATGGTTTACCATAGAATCCATATTTCCGGCACATACTAAAAATCCAAGGCGTGGCTCACCGAAAACATTTATACTTTCCGGATCTTTCCAGTCCGGCTGAGAAATTATACCCACACGATAACCTGCTGATTCAAGTACACGGCTGATTATAGCAGGCCCGAATGACGGATGATCGACATAAGCATCACCTATCACAAAAGTGAAATCCACTTCATCCCAGCCTCTTTTTTGCATATCCTCACGATTTATAGGCAAAAAATCATTCATATTAATTCTCCCTTGAGTTTTTCCTCCCATTCTTTTTCTTTGAAACCTACCAGAACAATATCATCTGTAATTACAAGCGGTCTTTTTATCAGCATACCGTCTGTCGAAAGGAGTTTTATCATTTCGTCTTCCGTCATGCTATCAAGTTTATCTTTGAGCTGCATTTCACGGTAAAGCATTCCGCTTGTATTGAAAAATTTCTTTACAGGCAGTCCGCTTTTCTTTATATAGGCTGAAAGTTCATCAAATTTCGGATTTTCTTCTTTGATGTTTCTGTCGGTATAAGACAAGCCTTTGTCGTCAAGCCATTTTTTAGCCTTTTTACAGGTTGAGCATTTCGGATATTCGATAAATAACATAATTTTTTCCTCCTTAGTTTTCCGAAAACAAAGCTTCGGCTCTTAAAATTGCTTCGTCAAGATAATATGATAAATCTGCATCTTCAAGAAATTCAATAGTCTTCTCAGCTTTAGGATATGTGAATTCCAGCTTTCTTTTTATCGCTTTTCTTATTTCGTCGGCATTCATAGTTTTATAATCAATTACATCTTTCCATTTTTTGTATATCTTTTCATCTGACGGTATTCCGTCTTCCGAATATTCCGGAGACATTCTTTCAAGAAGTTCTTTCAGACTTTCTTCCATTGTTTCAAAAAGACACTGCAAAAGAAGATAATAGCATACAGCATAGTTCATAACTAAAATCACCCCGTTATTATTTTTGTATTACTGCTTATAATTATACCATATATTGTCGAAAAATCTACATCAAAAATTACATTCGTATGAAAGTTGATAGTAATCTTTTTTTATGATATAATACAGACATAAATTTACGTGGAGGATTGTATGAATAAAAAATATAAGGTTGCTGTGATAGGTGCCGGGGCTTCGGGTCTTACGGCTTGTGTTGAGGCTGCAAGACGTTTCGGAGGGGAGAATGTAATATTACTTGAAAAACAGCAGAAAATCGGCAGAAAACTCCTTGCAACAGGCAACGGCAGATGTAATATAAGTAATGCCGATATTAACGAAACACATTATTACGGCGATAAAAAAATAATTTCTTCCGTTATCGGTGAATTTGGCGTAAAAAAACTTAAACGATTTTTTTCTGATATTGGTCTTTTGCTCAAAGAAGACGGAGAAGGCAGGCTTTATCCATACAGTAATCAGGCTGTAACAGTATTGGATTGTATAAAAAATGAATTATCCCGCAGCAAAGTAAATATAATATGCGGTTTTGCAATAAAAAGCATTGAGCATAAGAAAGACGGATATTTTATTGTCTCTTACAATGAAAAAATTCTTGCAGAAAATATTATTATTGCCTGCGGTTCAAAGGCTTCTCCATCACTTGGTGCGGATGACAGCGGCTTCGCTTTGCTTAAAAACCTTGGTATAGTGAGTACAGACTTATTTCCTGCTCTTTTGCCCATAAATACATATGAAAAATGTACATCACTAAAAGGTGTACGGGCAAAAGGTACAGTTTATTTATTGGCAGACGGCAAAATAATCAGAAGTAAAAGCGGTGAAATACAGTTCAATGAAAACGGTCTTTCGGGAATATGTATTTTTGAATGTTCAAGAGCTGTAAATGAATATTTTCTTTATGGCAAGATCTTTGGGGAAAAGATCAATACTCTTACTGTTGAGCTTGATGTCATGCACGATCTTCCCGAAACGGATATTTGCAAATACCTGAGAAACTGTAGATCATTATTCGGCGAACAGTCATGTGAAATAATACTTTCGGGTGCTCTACATAAACAGCTTTCAAAAACGATAGTAGATCGTGCAGGAGTTGACCGGAAAATTTGTAAGGAGCTTAACGAAAACGATATACAAAAAATTGCATATACTGCAAAACATCTTTCTTTCAAACCGCTTATATCAGATAATTTCAAAACGGCTCAGGTATGTGCCGGAGGAATAACTTCGGAATATGTATCTCCCGAAACTCTTATGTCAAAAAAACATAAAGGGCTATTTATTTGCGGCGAAATGCTTGATGTTGACGGTGACTGCGGAGGATATAATCTTCATTTTGCGGTCAGCAGTGCATTAAAAGCAGTAAAAAATATAAAATGAATCGGAGTTTTATCTATGATAAGAATAAATAGTGTTTCCCTCCCACTTGATTATGAATATGATGATCTGAAAAAATATGCCGCAAATGCTCTTAAAATAAATGAAAAGGATATAAGATCAGCCGACCTCTACAAAAGAAGTGTTGATGCAAGAAAAAAGAATAACATACATTTTGAGGCTTCAATAGATGTAAAACTTTTTGGTAATGAAGAAAAGATCATCAAAAAAAATTCAAAAGCAATATATACGGAGGAATACGAATATACTCTCCCTGCGAGCAGACTTCTTGAAAAACCTCCTGTAATAGTAGGAAGCGGCCCGTGCGGATTATTTGCCGGTCTTATTCTTGCAAAAGCGGGTCAGTGTCCTGTTATTATTGAACGTGGCAGAGATGTTGACAGCCGTACAAAAGACATTAATTCTTTCTGGAATACGGGTAAGCTCAATACTGTTTCAAATGTACAGTTCGGCGAGGGTGGTGCTGGAACATTTTCTGACGGAAAACTAAATACCGGAACAAAGGATGTGCGAATAAGAAAGGTACTTAATGAATTTGTGGAGCATGGTGCACCGGAGGATATTCTTTATCTGTCAAAACCGCATATCGGTACAGATAAGCTGCGTACAACTGTAAAAAATATCAGAAATACCATTATATCTCTCGGCGGCAGTTTCCTGTTTGAAACAAAACTTACAGGTCTTATATCGAATAATAACAAAATAAAAGGTATTACTGCCGTAAAAAATAATGAAACAATTACTATTGAGACTGATAACGTCATTATTGCAATAGGTCACAGTGCCAGAGATACATTTGAAATGCTTGTCAGAAGCGGCATAACATTCCAACAGAAAGCCTTTTCAATGGGTGTGAGGATAGAACATCTTCAGGAAAATATAAACCGTCAGCAGTATGGGGAATTTTATAATCATCCTGCCCTTCGTGCTGCCGATTATAAGCTCGCTGTACATCTTAAAAACGGAAGAGGAGTATATACATTCTGTATGTGTCCGGGAGGCTCTGTTGTTGCAGCGGCAAGTGAAGAAGGCAGGCTCGTTACCAATGGTATGAGTGAATATGCAAGAGACAAAACAAATGCAAATTCTGCTTTGCTTGTGGGTATAACACCGGATGATTTTAAAAGTACAGATGTTCTTGCAGGAGTTGAACTTCAAAGAAAACTTGAATCCGATGCTTTTAAACTCGGAGGAGAAAATTATCATGCACCTGTTCAGCGTGTAGAGGATTTTCTTTTGCATCGCAGGTCAACATCTGTCGGAAGTGTAATACCGAGCTACAAACCGGGATATACTCTTAGCGATATTCATTCATGTCTGCCCGAAAGCATAACAAATTCTCTCGAAGAAGGACTTCTTCTTCTTGATAACAGACTGAAAGGCTTTGCAGACGGTGATGCTGTTATGACAGCTGTTGAAAGCAGAAGCTCCTCCCCTGTGCGTATTATAAGAAATGAAAAAATGCAATCCGTATCATTAGAAGGTCTGTATCCCTGCGGAGAGGGTGCAGGATATGCAGGAGGCATTATGTCAGCGGCAGTTGATGGAATAAAAGCTGCTGAAATGATACTGATGCTCAGTAATAAATGATTGTTTTGTTCGTATATTTCTGTTTGACGGAATATACTAACATTTTATTGTACAATCTTTTTTGTAATAGTATTGCTATTTTGAGCAAAGTATCTTATAATATGGTAAAAGATTTTTAAATTTAAAATAACGGAGGATAATTTTAATGAATTTACTTGGTAACGGACAGGAAACAGATCTGCAAAAAAGAATAATTTCTACTGTCTTCAAAATTGACATTAGCGAAGATGAAAAGAACATTGCAAGGGAATTTTTTGATCTTTCAAAAGAAATAGATCTGTCATTACTGAATAATATCAGCAGCAGAAGTTCAAATTACCCGTTGGGAATGGGCGAATGCCGTACACTTTTTGACGAACTTCTTCGTTTACCTAAAGAAAAGTCGTTAAATATTACAGACAGATACATACTTTTTCTTGATGCTGTTGCAGGAAATACAATAGGGAAATTTATTGTATCCCATAGCTATGCTTTTGATATTGAGCAAAGAATGAACAGAGTACGTCATGCATACGAAATAAAATATAAGCCTGAAGAGATCAATGCTAAAACACTGGCTTTTCTTTCTTATGAAGCAGACAGGGCAAGCGTTTTTTATACACAGCAGCTGATCAGTGATGCTAAAAAAGATCCGTATGAGATGTATAAAGCGGGTAAATATTATTGCTGTGAAGATGACAGTTTTTCAAAGAGCAGGCTTTATTCCCTTGCAATTGCTTACAGAAAAGATGACAGCTTTACTAAAGCTGAACTTGATGAAATGGAAAACCATATTCTTGAAAAGGAAAAAAAGACAACAACAAACAGTATTTCCGAAGTGGAAAAAATTGTTGTTACCCTTTTTATGAGTAAAAGCTATGGCAGTGAAATAAGCAACCGTTTTCAGCTCAGGATGAAGCAAAAATTCAATGAACTTCTGCCTTCAATCTTACAGTATATTCCTGCCGATTATTTTGAAAAGAATATGGAGCTTGTGGCACAAACAGGTGAAATTGCTGTTAATATGCCGATAAGCCAGATGATAGAGCGTACAGTTCAAAGTGCTGTTGTTTCTTATGCTTTTGAAGTTCCCGAATCCTGTAATCAGACAATTAATTCTCTGTGTTTTCTTAACTTGCTTGCAAAAAATTACACAAAGGATTATATAGCTGTTATAGGTTCAAATAAGAAGATCGGGGTAAATTCAAAATTCGGTAAATATTCCGATTTTTATAACGAACTTGCTCAAATACTTGAAAAAGCGGTACCTGATGTAAAAGAAAAATACGGACTCGATACCAAAAAAGAAATGGTAGATATGGCAGTTCACCGTGAAGTAATGGATGTTAAAATTACTGTTAAAAAACAAGTAATGAATTATTTAAACGGCAATGCAGATATAAGTATTTTTGATTCTGTAAAGGATGAAATCAGAGCTAATAATAAACCATGGAGTGATATGAAGCAAGAATTGAATGTCTTGTCACAGCTCAAAAACGTCCCTGATTTTTACAGCAGATATGTTGCTTATAAATTTATACAGAATCCCGAACTTTTTAAACATTATTTTACAAGACTTTTCAATTCCAGAACTGAGCCCACGGATGATCTGAAACTTGTTTTCCGTAGTGCGAAAAATGAAAACATCCCCCTTGAAAGCAGAATAAAAGTATTTGAAATGATCTATTCTTACAATGATTATTTTGAAAACCGTGTACAAACCTTACAGAATTTTGCTGTTGATATTATGGCAGAAAACAGTGATGAATCAGACGAGGCTTATAAATCAGAATGTCCGGCACATGAAGTTATAACACGCTGCTGTTTTGCAAAATACCTTGAAAAAACAAATACTGATAATAAAAACAAAGATAATCTTATTGCTTTATGTGCAGACAGTTCAAAAGAAGTCCGCCGTACTGTTGTTGAAATTATGGGAAAGCATAAAGAATATGAAACAGAAGTAATTGAAATGCTTTCCGCAAAGAAACAGACAGTACGTGAAACCGCAGTAGATATTTTATCTGTATGGGGTGCCGGAAAATACAGCGAAATTCTTGAAAAAGCTGCCGAAAATGAAAAGAGTGCAAAGTTAGCAGATAAGATAAGGGCTGTTCTTGGTCTTTCTGTAAATGCTGATGAAAATAACTCCTTCTCCCCCATGACCTTTGTTGATGATATGCATAAAGGCGGAAGAAACAGAAAAATACTATGGCTGTTTGAAACATCTTTGCCTGAAGTACATTTTAAAAACGGTACTCCTGCCGATGAAAGATATTTGCAGGCACTTATTCTTTGCTACAGCACAATGCCCACTCCCGGCAGAAACGGAAATGCATTCCTCCTTGCAAACGAACTTGATGAAGCCGAGCTTAATAAATTTGCTATGGAAATATTCTCACGCTGGTATAAAGCAGGTGCAGATTCAAAAACAAAATGGGCTATGTATTTCTCAATAATACACGGCGGGGATGTTATGGTTGAAAATGCACTTAAATGCATTAAAGACTGGGCTGAAAATATGCGTGGAGCTATCGCAGCGGAAGCTGTAAAAGCTATATCCCTCAACGGCAGCACCTTTGCACTTATGACGGTAGATAACCTCGCACATAAATTCAAACAAAAGCAAGTAAAGAAAGCAGCAGCAGAATCTATGGAAACTGCTGCAGAGGCTTTGGGAATTACAGCAGATGAACTTGCAGACAGAATTGTTCCTGATCTCGGATTTGATGAAAATATGGAAAGAGTATTTGATTACGGAACAAGAAAATTCAAAGTATATCTTTCACCGAGACTTGATCTTGATGTTTTTGATGAAAACGGCAAAAAAATCAAAAGTCTGCCTGCACCCGGAAAGAAAGACGATGAAGTGATCGCAAAACAATCAAATGCAGAATATAAGGCACTTAAAAAGCAGATAAAAAATGTTATTTCTATTCAGAAGATGCGTCTTGATACCGCATTGCTTGCCGATAGAAGATGGAAAAAAGATGCATGGGAAAAGCTGTTTGTTAAAAATCCCGTAATGCACAGTTTTGCAATAGGTCTTATATGGGCAGCTTACGATGATGAAGGAGTACACACATTCCGTTATATGGAAGACGGCACATTCAATACAGTTGATGAAGAAGAATATGAATTGCCTACGGAGTGCAGGATAGGTCTTGTTCATCCTGTAGATTTGGATGAAGAACTTATTTCGGCATGGAAAGAACAGCTTGAGGATTATGAAATTATTCAGCCTATAGTACAGCTTGAAAAACCGGTCTATCGCATTAAAGATGATGAAATCGGAAACTTTGACCTTGAACGTTTCAGAGGAAGAACTGTAAATGCTCTCACACTTCTCGGACGTATGACAAAATTCGGCTGGAACAAAGGTTCAACTCAGGATGCAGGCGTATTCTACACTTTCTATCGTGAAGATGTTACTGAGAGAATAAGACAGTCTGACGGCAGTTTCACTGTTTCCGGAAATGCTGTTGAAATGCATTTCAGCGGCACATATGTTGCAGTAGAAAATGATGATGTAGATATTGAAAATGTACGCTTCTATCATCCCGGAACTATTGAGCATGGCAGCTATGTATATGACGAAGCAGATGATAAAAAGGCAATTACTCTCGATAAGATACCTCCAAGATATTTCAGCGAAATTGTTCTGCAGTTAGAAGAAATTACAAAGTAAATTTCTATTTTTACTTTGTATAAAATTATGTAGAATTTTTTGTGTGTTTTTATAAAGTATGCACATATTATGCTACATTGTTTTGTCCTGTCATTTCAAAGATTGAAACACCAAAAAAGGTGCTGTCGCACAAGCGTAAAAGAAACGCAGTGCGGCAGCACCTTATACCATTCTTAACTCAAAATGTGAACTACCCATTGTCTAAAGCCAATGGGATTGCGGTTGCCATTTTTTCAATATCTTTTTACATAATTTTAACCGGATAACGATCAGTTATAATATTATGCCAATGCTGCTCCCAGTTTTTCGCAGGCTGCTGTTGCCTCATCATCAGGGGCTTCGTTAGCAATAACAAAATCTGCCGCAACATTTGCACCGAGAGCTTTTACTTCCTCATCCCAGTTTCTCATCCATTCTCCGTCACCCCAGCCGTATGAACCGAAAAGCACTACTTTCTTGCCACTCAATTTTCCCTTGATGCTTTCATACATAGGCAGGAACTCTCCATCCTCAAGCTCCTCTGCACCCATTGCCGGACAGCCGAGTGCAATGCCGTCAAAACTGTCTGTTTGATCTGCACCGAAGCTGTCAGCAGTAAAAATCTCTGCTTGTGCTCCTGCATCCTTTGCACCCTTCAGAACGGCATTTGCCATAGCTTCTGTGTTGCCTGTTCCGCTCCAATAAACTACTGCTACTTTACTCATATTTCATTTTCCTTTCAATTGATAATATATTCTCTAAAAGCATTAAGCTTTTTAGACTTAACATGATACAGCCATACGTTCTACAGTATAGCCTTTTGCTGCCAGTGAGCAGCAAAGCTGTGTACAGCGTTTGTATTTCTCAAAGGTTGCCTGTGCCTTTTCTACATCCCCGTAAACTTTCCAGCATCCCACACATTTGCAGCACTTCGCCTTGTTCTCAATAAATCCGCAGACATCCTCCGGAGGATAACCTAAAAACAAACCGATCTCGTGAGGAAAATCCTCGCTTTTCCTGAGCCTTTTAATTAGCTGAGCAACACAAAAATTTGCATTTCCGCAAGAGTAGCCGCAGCTTTGCAAAAGCTTGTCAGCCTGTGCATTTTTCAAGTCTTTTTTCAGTTTTGACGGGCGGTAAAGGTACAAAAGCACCCCATCTTTATTATACCGCAGAGGAATAATACGCAGTCCCTTTGAGTATAATTTTTTGTTCAGTTTTTGCAAAGTGTTGTGTTCTTGTTCTTTGCTGTCGAAATGACAGACAAACATATTTCCTGTTTTCAGACCAATTACAGTTGGTGAACAGTGCTTCAATAAAAGTTCATCTGACATAACTTTTCTCTCCTTTCATCCCACATAGCGATCAAGGATGCTTTTCAGTGCTGATTTAGAGCCTGAGTGAGAACGCTCCACCGGAATATTCTGCCCTTTTGCTCCATCTAAAGCACGGCGAAGCATCTTATGTGACATCGTATCCGTAAACAATACTAACAGATCGGGATTGCCCATATTCTGAAGTCCTCTACACATTTTAGGATATACCTTTGCTTTGCATTTATACCTTTTGCATAGTTCCGTATATTCCCTTACCATACATTCATTTCCGCCTACAATTACTACACTCATATTTCCTCCTGTAATTAGATAAATCTAACTATTATTCAAAAATTATCGGTCAGATAATTAGATTTATCTAACCGATAGTAGTTTAACATAACTAACTATGTTTTGTCAATAGTATTTTTTATTTTTTATTCTGTTCAGGTTTAGCTATATCAACATTACATACGGCGATATGCCGACAAATCAACATCTCCGAGTTTTACAGGATATGTTATACCCGTTATCTCCGACCCGTTGTCCTTAGCATGATATGAACCGCCTGCAAGTCCGCTGTTTCTGGTTTTTGCCAGAGTTGCCGATGTATAGACATCTACAGGAACATCATTTTCCAGTTCCGAAGCATAAAACTCGCTGTACGGAATATTCATAAGAGCATATTTTTCGGGATCAACATAAAGTGAAAGATTACTTATGGTCTTTATTCCATCGCTTGTGTAGTATAGCCTTGTAATGTTCAGAGCTTGTCTGACAGCCATGAACGGTCTGTGTATAACCTGTACACCATGCAAGAGCAGTATTTCTCCAAATATTCTCCAGATGACGCAGACCGTAATCGTTGCCATTTTTTCAAAGGAATTTGCAAGCCTGCCGAACTGCTCCGCCTTTTCCCCATAGGCTTTTGCCCTCGCTCCGTAGATACGCTGATTTTCTTCATCAAGGCTGTACTTGCTTATACGGGAATAGCGTTTTTCCTGACGTTCACAGTAGTTTTGTTTTTGTTCTGCATTGTACTTCTCAGCAAGTGCGTCCAGTTCATCAGCGGTATACTCGCTGTCTTCCGGAGGAGTGCTGACACCCTCGAAATAGGTTGTATGTACATCACTCTTTTTTCATCCCAGTAATACGGGAATTCAAGAGTCCCCTGTCTTTCAAGGTCATGCAGATGACGTTCAAAAGATCCCTCACTTCGTTCGGGATGACAGAATATTTTGCTTTTTTCATTACATAAAAAAACCGGCAGCGGCTCGCTGCCGGAGGCACTCCGGTAAAATAATCATTTTTATGTCTCCCGTCCATCAAAAACTCTTGCTATTTTTTTACATACAGAACAACCGTTTTTTTCGGCTTCCGATAAAATCATACTGTATCGGTTCTGGATTTTTATATGTATTTCATAGATTTCCCTATGCTGATAGTAGCTTAGCAGCTGTTGTTCAAGTTTCTTTTGCTGAAACGATAATTCATCTTTTGTAATCAGCTTTATCCTGAAAGATTGTATCAGATAAATCAATGAAAACAGATAACAGCTTTCTCCGATCAGAAGATCATCCGTATAACGGTTATTTTTCTTTGCTCTGTCTGTAATATTTTTAATTCTTTCACTATAATCTTTCATTTATCCTCCTGGTGACATACTCCCACCGCCTACGCTATCGCTTAGAGGCGGGGGACTTCTTGCCCGTTTAGGTTAAATATCCCCTGCTTTCCTCTGCCATACGTCAGGGACTTTATCATCCCCGATG
>OMZF01000003.1 GCA_900315465.1 uncultured Eubacteriales bacterium
CTGGCAAGGGTTCAGTGACGCCCCAAGAGTGCGAGCCAAAGGCGAAGCACGATTGGCAGGCGGAACTAATACATTGTAGAGGTGGCACTTTGTCACTTTGGTGACAAAATGACGGAGGGGTTAAGAAATACTTTTGTAGCAAATTAAATCATTGTAAAAATGAACTTTGCGTAGCGGTAATCGACACCGGAGGCACTCCGGCATAGCGTCAATAGACTCCGCCGGCACGGCGGCGGCTCGCTGCCAAGTTTAAAAGAAAAAATGTAAAGAATACTTGACAAAATTGCTATTATATGATAGTATATTTACGGGAACAAAAACTGTTGGTGATATGATTATGGATAAAAAAGAGATCCTTGAAAAGAACAGACAGCAAAACCATAATAACCTTGATGAAAGAGAAAAGAAGATTTATAATTTTTCTTTTGGTCTTGGTGCAGTTGTTGTCGGTATTCTTTGTCTTGTGTTCAGCGTATATAAGGCATTACATCACGAGCCGTTCTATGAATATGTAAGCCTTATAACTGCATATCTCTGTACTACATTCATATATCAGTTCACTAACCTTCGCAAAGTGATGTATCTTGTTGCAGGGATAGTTACAGGTCTTGCGGCTGTGTGGTGTATCATGGTATTCTTTGGTGTAATAACATGAAGGAAATAATATTTCAGAATAAACTTCGTGTGGCTCGTGCGGAGAAAAGAATATCACAGGGAGACCTTGCCGATATGGTGGGAGTTTCCAGACAGACTATCAGTTCCATTGAAAACAATCAGTTTTGTCCGAGTGCAAAGCTTGCACTGCTTTTGTGTATTGCACTTGATAAAAAATTTGAAGAGCTTTTCTTCTTTGAAGAAACACAATGAATATAAGTTTTTATCTTCATATACATTCCTCCTAAAAAGCAGCAGCCCTCCGGTTTTATCAGCCGGAGGGCTTGCTGTTTATTAAATTCAAATAAACTGTCAATTGTTAACTGCAAATCGAAAAGCGTGGTACTGTTTTTCCGTCAACATCAACATACTGATAGAATATAGCAGAGGGTCTTGCCCATATTTTTCCTTCTCCGCCTGCTTCTTTGTAGATAACCAATTCTTCGGAAGTCTCGCTGTCCTTTGCAAGACAAATGAATTCATAAATCCCGCCTTTGAAATGACGATACTTTCCGGGTGTACCTACAGCCGGAAGAGGTTCGATTTTTTCCTTTTCCTGTACATTTTCAGGAGTTGTTTCAGCTTTTTCAGATGTTTCCGCTTTTATAGTATCTGGATATTCCGGTGCATCACCGTTTGTCAGTACAAGCACTCTTGTTCCGTGTGCCGGAATAGATATATTGGCATAGTTGTTATTTACATCATATACTGTACAGCCATCATATACATCATAAAGCTTTGCACCGCCGTCAGTATTGAATCCTATATCAAAATTATTTGATGAAAGGTTCAGAGCAATATATATTGTTTCACCCTCAAATTTTCGTTTGAAAATAAGCTGCTCGTTTCTGATAACAGTATTTTCAAAGCTGCCGTACTGCAAAGCCTTGTATTTTCTTCTTATCGCACCGATACGGCAAATATGTCTGAAAAGTTCATTATCCTTTATATCACTTACATTTACACAGGGACGGAGAGGATAATCATATTCCGTTCTGCTTTTCTGTCCTTTTATTCCCCATTCACTTCCGTAGTAAACAGACGGAACTCCAGGCATGAAATATTCTGTGGAATAACAGTTCTTGACATTTTCTTCCTCTCTTACAGTGCTGCTGATACGGTTTACATCATGGTTATCAACAAAATTATAGGTATAGATATTATGATAAATACCGCCGTTGGCAAACTGTCTGTTGAGTGAATGTGCTATTTCAAAATAGTTATGGTCATTGTGTGAGGAATAAATTCCTTTATAACATTCATAGTTAGTACATGAATCCAGAAGATCTGGGTTTGCAAGACGTGCATAGTCTCCATGAATTATCTCACCCATAAGCCAGAACTGACTGTCTTTGCTCTTGCAGAAATGTTTAAGCTCTCTCAGGAAATCCTGATCCATACAGTAAGCAACATCAAGACGCAGACCGTCTATTTTGAATTTATCCATCCACATAGCCACAGCATCAAAAATATGACGTTTTACATCAGGATGACGAAGATTAAGCTTTACAAGGTCATAATTTCCTTCCCAGCCTTCATACCAGAAAGGATCGCCCCAAGGACTGTTACCCCCGAAGTTCAGGTTCTGAAACCATGAACAATAAGGTGAACCCTGTTTTTTCTCCTGAATATCCCTGAATGCCCAGAAGCCTCTGCCCACATGGTTGAATACACCGTCAAGAACAACTCTTATACCGTTTTCATGAAGTTTTTCGCAGATACGGGCAAAGCTTTCATTGTCGCCCAGACGGTTATCTATATTATAATAATCGTTGGTATCATATCCGTGAGTGGTTGACATAAATACAGGCCCGAAATATATAGCGTTTACATTCATTTCTTTAAGGTGAGGAATGAAATCCACTACCTTATCAAGACGATATTCAAGCTGACCGTCATTGATTCTCGGTGCACCGCAGAATCCCAGCGGATAGATGTGATAGAATACTGATTCATTGACCCAATACATTTCTTAATTCTTTCCTTTCGATAATAAAAAAGTATACAGTCGCCAAAAGTGTGAAACGACTTTATAAGTATAGCATATACTAACAAGAATTGCAATACCGAATTCGTATTTTTTAGAAGAAATAACTAATACTTTAATGTCATCCTGAACCATACCCTGTCATCCTGAGCGAAGCGAAGGATCTTTTTTCACGAAAGCAGCTTTATTGGAAAGATTCTTCGTCGCTTCGCTCCTCAGAATGACAAGCACCTGACTTTCTGAAACAACACAATAAAGCCGCCCAAATGTCATCCTGAGCTGTGCCCGTAGGAAATGCCCTTGGGGCACGAAGGATCTTAAAAGATTCCTCACTACGTTCGGAATGACAAGGTTTAGATTTTACGTAACACTAATAAAAAACAGCTCCGAATGATCGGAGCTGAAATTATAATTATTTGAGAACGCTGAGAAGAACACCTGCTGCAACTGCCGAGCCTATAACACCGGCAACATTTGGGCCCATTGCATGCATAAGGAGGAAGTTTCCGGGATTTTCTTCCTGACCGACTTTCTGTGATATTCTTGCAGCCATAGGTACAGCCGAAACGCCTGCCGAACCGATAAGAGGATTGATTTTTCCTCCGGTAGCCTTGTACATAATCTTTCCGAACAGCACACCGCAGGCTGTAGCAAGACAGAATGCAAAAAGTCCGAGACCGATTATACCTGCTGTCTGAAGAGTAAGGAATACTGTACCTGTAGCAGTAGCACCAACTGTAACACCGAGGAATATCGTAATGATATTCATAAGTTCATTCTGAGCAGTCTTGTTTATTCTGTCAACAACGCCGCTTTCTTTGAAGAGGTTGCCGAGCATAAGCATACCAACAAGCGGTGCTGCATCAGGCAAAAGCAATGATACAACTACAACAACAATTATCGGGAAAAGAATTCTTTCGAGTTTTGAAACAGGACGAAGCTGACCCATTACAACAGCTCTTTCCTTTTTCGTTGTAAGCAAACGCATGATAGGCGGCTGGATTATAGGAACAAGTGCCATATATGAATATGCCGCAACAGCTATCGGACCTAAGAGATGCGGAGCAAGCTTTGTTGTAACGAAAATAGCTGTAGGACCGTCTGCACCGCCGATAATAGCTATTGAACCTGCTTCCTGAGGAGTAAATATACCCATAACGGTAGCGATAATGAATGTAAGGAAAATACCTACCTGTGCAGCTGCACCAAGGATAAAGCTTTTCGGATTAGCAATAAGCGGCCCGAAATCTGTCATACATCCTATACCGAGGAATATAAGCGGAGGATATATACCAAGCTTTACACCCTGATAAAGATAATAGAAAAGTCCGCCGTATTCGGTATAGTTATAATAGGTCTGACCGTTGAGCACCGTAGTGGTATATGATGCAGGGTCAACACCCTTTTTGATAAGCTCTGCCTCAGAAAGCATCTGAGTAACAGGCATTCCCATAATATCGGGGAACAGATTAACAAGGCACATTCCGAAAGCTATAGGAAGCAGCAGAAGCGGCTCAAACTGTTTTTTGATAGCGAGGTACATCAGAATGAATGATACACCCACCATAACATAATTTTCCCATGAAAGCTTACCGAAGCCTGAATCTCTCAGCAGGTCACAGATGATCTGCCAGAGCTGCTGTAATATTTCCATGAAGATTACACCCTTTCATTAAAATAAGAATACTGATTTGTCAGAATGGTCTTGTATTATCAAGAACACCTGCACGAGACCATGCCGAACGAGCTGCACGACTCTTTTTGACAGCCTTGATCTTATGCGGCTTGTCACCGTATATTTCAGATACGGCTGCGGCGATAGCAGCAATAATTTCACCTGGTATCTCACCATTATCCTCTGCTGTATCGGTCTGGGCGGTCACTATCGGTGCTGCGGGTGAGTCATCTTTCTTCTCGGCAGCCTGTTTTTCACTTTTTCCCTTTTTGCCCTTGTTCTGAACAGATGTTACTATCTTACTGTAGACAGTAACAATAAGGATAAGAAGTATAAGCACCGTAAAAACAACTATAAATCCGGCAAGCAGCAAAATAAACGCCTGCGTTATAGCATCCATAAATTACCCTACCTTTCTGCTTATTGATTTTTACAAAAATCGCATATACAATATTATAACTTAATATGATGAATTTTTCAATCATAATAACGAAATTTATTTTATAATATGCAGAAAAAAGACTGCTGCACATATTAAGCACAACAGCCTTCACTATGATTATTTTGTCACATGATTTATAAGACCGCCATCGGCAATAATATTCTGTATAAACGGCGGGAATGGTTCTGCCTGATAGGTTTTGCCTGTTGTTATATCGGTTATCACACCTGTATCAAAATTAACGCTTACCTCGTCACCGGCTTTTATTTCCCTTGAGGCAGCCTCACATTCAAGTATAGGAAGACCGATATTGATAGCATTCCTGTAGAAAATTCTTGCGAATGTTGCGGCAATAACACAGCTGATACCTGATGCCTTTATAGCAATAGGAGCGTGTTCTCTTGATGAACCGCAGCCGAAATTCTTTTCTGCCACCATTATATCTCCCGATTTTACCTTTTTGGTGAAATTAATGTCAATATCTTCCATACAGTGAGAGGCAAGCTCACTGTGAGAACTTGTATTGAGGTATCTTGCAGGAATGATTACATCTGTATCGACATTATCCCCGTATTTATGTACTATACCCTTTGCTTCCATTAAAGTACACTCCTTTACTTATTTATCCATAACTTTTGCAGGGTCGGTTATATATCCTGTCACAGCACTTGCAGCAGCTACTGCAGGAGAAGCAAGATATACTTCCGATTCAACATGACCCATTCTGCCTACAAAGTTCCTGTTAGTTGTTGTTACAGCTTTTTCTCCCTTTGCGAGAATACCCATATGTCCTCCGAGACATGGGCCGCAGGTAGGAGTTGAAACAACTGCACCGGCTTCAATGAATATATCAAAAAGTCCTTCATGCATAGCCTGAAGATAAACATTCTGAGTACCGGGGATAATTATACAGCGTACACCCTTTGCAACCTTTTTGCCTCTTAAAATATCGGCAGCGGCACGAAGGTCTGTAATTCTGCCGTTAGTACATGAACCGATAACAGCCTGATCTATCTTTACTTCTGTTTCTCCTATTTCGTCAACTGTACGGGCATTTTCGGGAAGATGGGGAAATGCTACTGTAGGACGGAGCTTTGAAAGGTCGATAACATATTCTGCATCATATTCGGCATCGTCATCAGCTGCATATTCTTTAACTTCACCTTTAAAACGGTCTTTGACATATTCACGGGTAATATCGTCAACAGGGAATATACCGTTTTTAGCACCGGCTTCAATAGCCATATTAGCTATACAAAGTCTGTCATCGATATTAAGGTACTGAAGTCCGTCACCCGTAAACTCCATTGACTTATATAATGCACCATCCACTCCTATCATACCGATGATATGAAGTATTACATCCTTACCGCTTACAAATGCAGCCGGCTTTCCTGTAAGAACAAATTTTATAGCAGAAGGCACTTTGAACCATGCTTTGCCGCTTATCATACCTGCTGCCATATCTGTTGAGCCTACACCGGTAGAGAAAGCACCCAAAGCACCGTATGTACAGGTATGGCTGTCTGCACCGATACAAAGACTTCCCGGGCCTACAAGACCTTTTTCGGGGAGAAGTGCGTGTTCTATACCCATCTGACCCACATCATAGAAATTCTTAATATCATACTTATCCGCAAAGCGTCTCACCTGAGCACATTGTTCAGCAGCCTTGATATCCTTGTTCGGTGTGAAGTGATCCATTACCATAGCAATTTTGGTATTATCAAATACTTTGCAAGCTCCGCCGTCATTGAATACATTAATAGCTACAGGAGAGGTTATATCGTTTCCGAGTACCATATCAAGTTCAGCCTCGATAAGCTGACCTGCCTTGACACTATCAAGTCCTGCATGGGCTGCAAGTATCTTTTGTGACATTGTCATTCCCATTTTTTATATTCCTCCTTGGATTTTTGTTTTTTGTAATAATATATTAGCACGAATACTCCATTAAATCAAGTTTAATTAACGATTTACTGCATATTGCACATTGTTTGCTGCTAAGCCAAAAATGTCGTTACGCATGAAATAAAATACTGATGGTAATCATTTTTCTGACAATATGACAATACCCACTTTCAGAAAATTCTGATATAATATATGTGTATGATTATAACTATAATTCAGTAAGTAGTGGTGATATTATGAAAGTTTTAAAAACTGTTTTTTCTGTATTGCTTTCTGTTTTTATAATAACTTCGGCAGGGATAACAGCTTTTGCGGAAGAAGAACCCTCACCGGTTGAACCTGATCCTGTTGTAAGCACTGAGCCTGAGCCCGAACCTGAACCAGAGCCAGAGCCTGAACCCGAGCCTGAACCTGAGCCCGAGCCTGAACCTGAACCCGAGCCCGAGTCTGAACCTGAACCCGAGCCTGAACCCGAGCCCCAGCCGGAGCCTGAACCCGAGCCCCAGCCCGATCCTGACCCGGAACCCGAACCGTCTGTATATGAACCCGAACCATCATCAAATGATAATGTAGTTGTAGCACCCGAGGGCTGGAAACCAAATCAGAATACATCAACGGTTGAGGAAACTTCGGAAGTTTCAAAAGAAGAAAGCAGCAAACTCAGTATAACCATTGTAGACCCGTTTAAAGCGGCTGCATCAATGAAATATATTCTCCCGACACATGACCCCGATTTTGTTTCTCCAAAACAAAAAGCGGAACAGGCTTCAAAAATGCAGAGTTCTGCTGAAGCTGCCGCAATAATCAATCCCGACAGCAGACTACTTGATGCTCCCCCCATTCCTGCTGATGAACCCTCTGTTGCTGTGCCTTATAACGCCGAAAGCGACAATTCGTCCGTACTTATGGGAATGATCTTCTGGTCTATAATCGGCATTATAGTTACCGCACTGCTTATTATCATCCTTAATCTCAAGGGTGATGATTCGGAATTTGCTTTCAGCAGAAAACGATACCACAAGGGCAAATCCAGATCAATCAGCAATTAACCGCCGCCGTGCCGGCGGAGTCTATTGACGCTATGCGTAGTTTATAAAAAGTCTGTCATACTTAGTAACGCAACAAGCCTGTCATTCTGAGCGAAGCGAAGAATCTTTTTAAAGATCCCTCATTTCGTTCGGGATGACAGAGTATTTTGCTTTTTCGTTGCATAAAAAAACCGGCAGCGAGCCGCCGCCGTGCCGGCGGAGTCTATTGACGCTACGCCGGAGTGCCTCCGGTGTCGATTACCGCTACGCAAAGTTTATTTTTACAATGAATTTGTTTTGCTACCCAATTATCTCTTAACCCCTCCGTCATTTTGTCACTAAAGTGACAAAATGCCACCTCTACAATGTATTAGTTCCGCCTGCCAATCGTGCTTCGCCTTTGGCTCGCACTCTTGGGGCGTCACTGAACCCTTGCCAG
>OMZF01000022.1 GCA_900315465.1 uncultured Eubacteriales bacterium
GCGTACCTGTCATTCTGAGCGAAGCGAAGAATCTTTCCGGAACAACTGCTTTATTCAAAAGATCCCTCACTTCGTTCGGGATGACAGGAGTGCCGCCGGTGTTTATTGACGCTATGCGTAGTCTATTCGTATAATGAATTTAATTCGCTATTTAAAATTATTTTTTACCCCTCCGTCAGAGATGGAGGCTTTGGGTTTGTAGTGTTAATCAGCTTTTTAAGGCTATATCATATAACTCCACACTCCACACTCCAAACTCCAAACTAAATCGAAAGGATGATAAAATTATGATAAGTAACAATATGCTCAGTCAGACAGCAGCACACAGCGTAATAAAACAGCTCGGATGCTTTTCAGTAGTAGAATATATGAAGGATCTTTCTGTAAGTCCCGGAACAGCTTCAACTGCATTCTTCATGTCAAAAATGGGCGTAAGAAAAAGACAGGTAGTAGCAAATCTTAATAATCAGGGAGTTATTCTTCAGGCAGGTGCAATGCAGATAATGGCAGGAGCTGTCGAGATGAGAAGCAATGTTCAGGGGGCAGGCGACTTTTTCAAAAAGATGGTCGGCAGTAAGGTAACGGGTGAATCCGCTATCAAACCCAGATATTTCGGTACAGGTCAGGTAATATTTGAGCCTACGTATAAGTATATTCTTCTTGAAGACCTTGATAAATGGAATGGTGCTATGACAATTGAAGACGGACTTTTCCTTGCTTGTGATGAAAGTGTGGGAATGACTGTGACCGCAAGAACAAATCTTTCCTCTGCAATAGCAGGAGGAGAAGGTCTGTTCAATACAACACTCACAGGAAAGGGTGTTGCTGTACTTGAAAGCCCCGCACCTGCCGAGGAACTTCTTGTGTTCGATCTTCAGAATGATACTCTCAAAATAGACGGTAATATGGCTATTGCATGGTCACATTCACTGCAGTTTACAGTAGAGAGATCTTCACGTTCACTTATAGGCTCAGCCGCATCAGGTGAAGGACTTGTAAATGTTTACAGAGGAACGGGACGTGTTCTTGTTGCTCCTGTAGGATAAATAAATTTTTAAAAATCCCGTTTTTACGGGAAGAAAAGTGAGGTAACAAAGTAATGGTAAGAGCAATCGTCGGAGCCAACTGGGGCGACGAAGGAAAGGGTAAGATCACAGACGTACTTGCACAGAAATCGGATATGGTAATCCGTTTTCAGGGAGGCAGCAACGCAGGTCATACCATAATCAACAACTATGGCAAATTTGCTTTGCATCAGCTTCCGTCAGGCGTGTTCAACGATAAGATCGTGAATATAATCGGTAACGGTGTAGCACTCAGCGTTGAGAATCTTGTAAAGGAAATAAGCGAGCTTATAGCTAAGGGCGTTCCGAAACCCAATATCATTGTATCAGACAGGGCACAGATCGTAATGCCCTACCATAAGCTTTTTGACTGCTACGAGGAAGAAAGACTTTCTTCACGCAGTTTTGGTTCAACAAAATCAGGTATCGCTCCTTTCTATTCGGATAAATTCTCAAAGATAGGCTTTCAGGTAAATGAACTCTTTGATGATGAAGAAGGATTAAGGGATAAGCTGGAGCATATACTTGAGGTCAAAAATGCAATTGTTACCAATGTATATCATAAAGAACCTATAAGCGTTGATGAAATGTTTGCAAAGCTTATGGAGTATAAAAAAGCTCTTGAGCCGTATGTTGCAAATACATTTGATATTGTACATGATGCCGCTGTAAGCGGAAAGGATATTTTGCTGGAGGGTCAGCTCGGTTCTCTCAAGGATACAGATTTTGGTATCTATCCGATGGTAACTTCTTCAAATACAATAGCAGGCTACGGTGCTGTGGGTGCAGGTGGTATTCCTCCTTATGAAATAAAGGATATTATCACTGTTGTAAAGGCATATTCAAGTGCAGTTGGTGCAGGAGAATTTGTAAGCGAAATATTCGGTGATGAAGCAGAAGAACTCCGCAAAAGAGGAGGCGATGGGGGAGAATACGGTGCAACGACAGGCAGACCCAGAAGAATGGGTTGGCTTGACCTTGTTGCAACACGTTACGGATGTAAAGTTCAGGGAGCTACTCAGGTAGCATTTACCGTACTTGATGCACTCGGCTATCTAAAAGAAATCCCTGTATGCGTTGCTTATGAACTTGACGGTGAAAGAATAGATTATTTCCCGTCAACAACTAAGCTGAAAAGATGCAAGCCTGTTCTTGAAGTTCTTCCGGGTTGGAACTGTGATATAAGGGGTATAAGAAAATATGATGACCTGCCCGAAAACTGCAGAAAGTATATAGAATTTGCAGAAAAGGCTGTAGGTGTTCCGTTCACAATGATTTCAAACGGCCCGAAGCGTGAGGATATTATTTACAGATAATAGACAGTAAAATGATATGAAAAAACACCAATTGCACATTGCACACTGCACACTGCACATTTTGTTGTGTGTGCATTGAAAGGAAGATGACAATGGAGAAAAAACACCAGAAAATACTTATTCTTGACTTTGGCGGACAATATAGTCAGCTTATCGCAAGAAGAGTAAGAGAATGTAATGTATATTGCGAGCTTAAACCATATAAAATGCCTGTTGAAGAAATAAAAGAGGGCGGATATAATGGTATAATTTTCTCGGGTGGGCCTAACAGCACTTACGATGAAAATGCTCCGAAATGTGATAAAGCTTTATTTGAGCTTGGTATACCCGTACTCGGAATATGCTACGGTGCACAGCTTATGGCTCAGACTCTTGGCGGTGAAGTAACAAGCAGTGATGTCAGAGAATATGGTAAGACTGAGGTCGAATTCAATACTTCTTCACTTATGTTCCACAGAGCCAAGGATAAAAGTATTTGCTGGATGAGTCATACAGACCGTATTTCTCGCGTTCCTCATGGATTTAAAATAACAGGTATATCCGAAAGCTGTCCTGTTGCGGCAATGGAAGATATTAAAAGAAACTTTTTCGGTGTTCAGTTCCACCCTGAAGTAAATCATACTGAGGAAGGTATGCTCTATATCAAAAACTTTCTTTATAATGCCTGCGGATGTACTGCTGACTGGCAGATGAGCAGCTTTGTTGAGGATACAATAGCAAAGCTTAAAAAACAGATCGGTGATAAAAAAGTATTTTGTGCTTTATCAGGCGGAGTTGATTCATCTGTTGCAGCTGTTCTCGTACATAAGGCAGTAGGTAAACAGCTTACCTGTGTATTTGTAGACCATGGACTCCTGCGTAAAGATGAAGGAGATAATGTTGAGACAGTATTCAAAAAGCAGTTCGATATGAACCTGATAAGAGTAAATGCACAGGAGAGATTTCTTACCGCTCTTAAAGGTGTTTCTGATCCGAATGAAAAAAGAAAAATAATAGGTGAGGAGTTTATCCGTGTGTTCGAGGATGAAGCCAAAAAGCTTGGCAAGATAGATTTTCTCTGTCAGGGTACTATCTATCCCGATGTCGTTGAAAGCGGAATAGGCGATGCTGCGGCTATAAAACCCCACCATAACGTGGGCGGACTTCCCGAAAATATCGGTTTTGAGGGTATTATTGAACCTCTCAGATATTTGTTTAAGGATGAAGTACGAAAAGCGGGTCTTGAACTCGGTATACCGGAGTTTCTTGTGTGGCGACAGCCTTTTCCCGGCCCCGGTCTTGCTATCCGCATAATCGGTGATATTACCGAGGAAAAGCTTGCTACTCTCAGAGAAGCGGATGCTATTATGCGTGAGGAATTCGCTGAGAACAATCTCGACAGAACTACACATCAGTATTTTACGGTTCTTACAAATGTTCACAGTGTCGGTGTTATGGGTGACGGCAGGACTTACGACTGTACTGTTGCTCTCAGAGCCGTTACTACAGATGATTTTATGACTGCCGACTGGGCAAGAATTCCTTATGATGTTCTTGAACGTATCTCTAACCGTATCATAAATGAAGTTAATGGCGTTAACCGTGTTGTTTATGATATTACTTCAAAACCTCCGGCTACTATCGAGTGGGAATAATTAAAAAACGACGGGAAGCCGCTTATAATGCGGTTTCCCGTTTTTCTCGTCTATATTTTGTCTACAAGAATTGATGTATTTCATTTCTTGTAGACTTTTTCTATTTCTTCTCTGATGTTAAGAGCAAAGCGTTTCAGGTCTTTTTCGTAAGTCGATTCAAAGAGATCAATCTCCCATTGGGTTTTATTGGCTTTGGAAAGTTCAAAAATAATTATTTTTTCAATGTTTTCAGCGAAAGCAGCTAATTGAGAAAGACACAAATAGTAGGTGATTTGAGTGCCTTTTTCAAAAGTGAGTAATTCAGTTCTTACTGGCATACCATATGATTTAAGCGTATCAAGGGCATAAAGAAATACTGCAAAATTATTTTCAATTTCCTTGTTTTTTGCTTCAATCAGATCATCAACAAGAAAGGACAATTTGAGTGCAGCAATATTCCCGTCAAGCATTTTAGTGTTTACTTCAAATATCAAACCGGATTGAATCATATTGCGTATCACGCACAAGAAGTCAGATGTTGTTTCAATAGGACTGGCTTTATCTTTTATGCTGTCTTTCACAGGAGCATAATAAGCATTTATTCTTTCATGCTGTTGTTTCCAATACTGATTTATATCCTGTGGAAAGCGAGATTTCCACAATTCATATTCACGAATAGACTCCCCCGAAGTACCGTTAGCGGTGTTTTGGAGGTTCTTTTTTTGTGCATACCAAACATTGAGGTAACTGATAAGTTGTTCTCTGTTATCTTGATTTGCAGGAAAAGACAGATAAAATTTGTCATCGGTTTTCTCTATATCCATATCAAATATCTCACTAAGATAGAATAAAACCTGCATTACATCTTCATCGCTTTTAATATCAATATCTGACAGTGCAGAAATATCTACATCAAGGACATCTGCCATTTTTTGTCTTATATCGTCTCTCGGAATTTTAGTTCCACTTTCATATTGCCTTATTCTTACATCGGCAGTTGTATTGGAGAAGCCAAGTTTTAAGCCTAACTCTTTTTGGGAAAGATTATGTAAAATTCTATATTTTCGTATTTTTTCACCAAGAGTCATTTCAATCCCTCCTCAGACTGTTCCTTGAATATTTTAACATGAAACCAAAGAAAATAAAATACTGTTTCTACAAAAAATTTTAAATACTGCTTGACAATTTTCAAGATAAAGTGTATTATAAATACAGAAACTAAATAGGTTCTGTAAAATAAATACAGAAACCTAAAATAGAGGAGGTAGAAATATGGAAAAAAGTAAACCATTATTTGTCAATGTGGACACTGTTCGCAATGATCTGGGAGTTTCAAGGGCGAAAGCGTACCAGATCATCAAGGAACTCAACAACGAGCTGAAGAAACAGCACCCGCTGGCTATTGTGGTGGCAGGTAAGGTCAACCGAGTGTGGTACGAAGAAGCCTGCCTTCAGCACACGACATTTTAAGGAGGGTAAATTATGCCAATCGTAAGAGAACCCATTCCGAAAAAAGACTTTTTTGTTGCTCCCAGAGAATTTACAAGGGATCAAGAAATGCCTTATGAAGCAATAGGA
>OMZF01000037.1 GCA_900315465.1 uncultured Eubacteriales bacterium
AAGAACAGAGAAAAACAGCGTATTAAAGTTGCCAGGCTACATGAAAAGGTTGCCAATCAAAGAAAGGGTTTTCTGCACAAGCAGTCACGGCAGATAACCAATGCTTATGACTGCGTGTGTATTGAAGACCTGAATATGAAAGCAATGTCACAGTCGCTGAATTTCGGCAAATCTGTTGCCTATAACGGATGGGGAATGTTCACGACATTTTTGCAATACAAGCTTGAAGAAGCAGGGAAACAGCTTGTAAAGGTAGATAAGTTCTTTGCAAGCTCACAGCTTTGCAGTGTTTGCGGATACCAAAATCCTGAAACAAAAGATTTGTCTGTAAGGGAATGGACTTGCCCCTGCTGTCAGACACATCATGAAAGAGATATAAATGCTGCTATCAACATACGAAATGAAGGTATGAAAATAGCGTTGGCATAAAACCGGAAAAAGAACCGTGGGACACACGGGGTTAGCTCGCTTATGCTTAGTACATCAGTACTATCGAACGAGAACCAAACTCGCCTGAGGTCAGGGGAAGCCCCCGCCTCTTTAGGCGGGGGAGGATGTCACAGTAACACTTTTAAAAATATAATATTGAAATAACAAATTGTCGATTTTGATATGCAAAAAACTATATAACTACATTAATAATCGTCAAATGAATTTATCAAACACAAATAAGGGTGCATAACTCCGGAAAAACCTCGGTTATGCACCACGAATAATAATATTTGACGTATAAAGATCAAGTCATGATTTTTCTGTAGAGGGCTTTCAGATCATCAACATTTGTATCTCTGGGATTACCCGGACGGCAGGCATCAGCAAATGCATCTTCAGCAAGCTGATCGAGATCTTCTTCTTTGACCTTTTCGTTTACTGCAGGTATGCCAACATCAGCCGAAAGCTGCTTTACCGCATCAATGGCAGCCTTTCTGTATTCATCCTGAGTCATACTGTCAACGCCGTCAACGCCCATTGCTTTTGCAATTTCACGATATTTTTCACCTGTAAAATCCTGATTGTATTCCATTACGATGGGGAGCATCATAGCACAGGCTACTCCGTGAGGTGTATCATAATGAGCACCGAGAGTATGAGCGATAGAGTGGGCTATTCCCAGACCTACATTAGAAAAGCCCATTCCGGCAATATATTGAGCGAGAGCCATACCCTCTCTGTCTTCAGGAATATTCTGAACTGCTCCACGAAGATGTCTGGAAATAAGCTTTATTGCTTCAAGATGGAACATATCAGTCATTTCCCATGCAGCTTTTGTAGTATAACCTTCAATTGCATGGGTCAGAGCATCCATACCTGTGGCAGCTGTAAGTCCCTTTGGCATTGATGACATCATATCCGGATCCACAATAGCGTATTCAGGTATGTCATGTTCATCAACACATACAAACTTACGTTCTTTTTCTACATCGGTTATAACATAGTTGATAGTAACCTCAGCGGCAGTACCGGCTGTTGTGGGAACTGCTATTGTGGGAACAGCATGGTTTTTAGTTGGTGCTACACCTTCCAGAGAACGGACATCGGCAAACTCAGGGTTAGTGATAATGATACCTATTGCCTTAGCGGTATCCATTGAAGAGCCTCCGCCGATAGTGATGATAGAATCTGCACCGCAAGCCTTGAATGCTTCCACACCATCTTTAACATTTTCGATAGTCGGGTTTGGTTTGATTCCGGAATAGATTGTAAAAGGGATACCCTCTTTATCCAGAAGGTCAGTAACCTTTGCTGTTACGCCGAATTTCACAAGATCGGGATCCGAGCAGACAAATACATGAGTAAAACCCTTGGATTTCGCTATAGAGGGTATCTCATTAATTGCTCCCTTGCCGTGAAAAGAAGTGGTATTGAGAATAATTCTGTTTGCCATAATGTTGCCTCCTTTAAATCCAGATTAAACTGTTATTATATTATACAATATTTGGCGAAATATTCAATATATATTTGTTAATATTATTTAAAAATATTTCTTCTGCATATTAAAATTTCAAATTATATGTTATAAGAAGGTAACCGAACAAAAAGAATAGTCTCTTCCGGATTATTTCAGAAAAATTATTGTTTATTTTATAGAAGGTTGATATAATAGTTTTAACAGCAATAAATATGGAGGAAAAAATGACTTATTTTCGTATACATACATCAGATATTGCATACAAGACGAAACAGCCTGTGGGATTATTTGTCGCTGTATGGAGATTAGTTGAAAAAAAGATTCTTACAGCAGAAGAAGAAAAAGAATATTGGAAAAATCGTGAATATTTTGAAAAGATTTTGCCCGTACCGCCTTATTATGAACAGGGTAATCCGGACAGAGCTGTTACATGGTTTAAGGATACTGCTGACGGTAAAAGAGTCTATAACGAAATGACTTTTTATCGTGATATGGCGAAAAAATACGGCTTGAAACTTTATATGTCCGAATGTGATGAAGCACCGGGAGAGATTATTTATGAAGACGATTTCCAGATAGCAGTTATTGATCCAAAAAGCGATATAAATATATGTACTAAAAACAAAATAAAAAATTTAGAATGGTAAAGTTGAGTGATAAAAAATGTACGATTTTGATAGGATGATTGACCGCAGAAATACAGACTCGATCAAATGGGATGTTAAAGAAAATGAACTGCCCATGTGGGTTGCGGATATGGATTTTCCCGCAGCACCGGAGATAGTTGAGTCGTTTTATGACAGACTCAGACACCCGGTTTTCGGATACAGCAAGCTTAGTGATGAATGGTATGATGCTTATATAAATTGGTGGAGAATATATCATGGAATGAATATGAACAGAGAACATCTGATGTTCTGTGCGGGTGTTGTACCTGCAATATCCTCTGTTATACGTCATCTTACCTCTCCCGGAGATAAAATAGTTATGCTTACACCGAACTATAATCATTTTTACAACTGTATCAGGGATAACGACAGACAGACTTCTGAGGCAGAAATGATTTATGACGGAAATGGTTATTATATTGATTTTGAAAGTCTTGAAAAGGCTCTTGCGGAACAGGATGCAAAAATGATGATAGTTTGTAATCCTCAAAACCCGACTGGAACAATATGGAGCAGTTCGGATTTACAGAGAATAGGGGAGTTATGCAGCAAGTATAATGTCACTGTTGTTTCAGACGAGATACACTGCGATATTATTACACCCGATAAGCATTATACTCCATTTGCCTCTGTCTCCGGGATAAATAGAAATAACAGTATTACCTGCATTGCCCCGACGAAAGCATTTAATCTTGCCGGACTGCAAACCTCTGCACTGTATATTCCTGATGATAATCTAAGAAGCAAAATTCATTCGTTTATCGAAAAGGATGAAATATCAATGCCGAATTCATTTGCCTCCGTGGCAGCAGTATCGGCATTTACAAAAGGAAGAAAATGGCTTGAAGAGCTGAATGACTATATTTATAAAAATAAATTGATAGTCAGAAGTTTTCTTGAAAATGAAATACCTCAGATAAAGCTTGTTTGGGGAGATGCTACTTATCTTTTATGGCTTGATTGCACAGCACTGAAAATAGGCAGCAAAGAGCTTGCCGCAAAAATAAGAAAAAACACCGGACTTTATATCATGGCAGGAAGTTATTACGGTAAGGGTGGAGACAGTTTTCTCCGAATGAATGTTGCCTGTCCGGAAAAATTGCTGTCAGATGGGTTAGAAAGACTAAAAAGTGTGTCTGCAATGATTTCTGATAGCAATTTTTGAATAATAATGAAAAAATACTTGACAAATCAAAATATTGGTTGTATCATAAAGGCACTATAATTTTACGAAAGGGTGAGTTTCATGACCATACGCAATAGTAAATCAATACATCCATACTATAATCAAATATCAAAGCAGAAGCATGAAATTTGCCGTTTCATGGAGAAAAAGCGTTAATACTTAGCAGCACAGGAGCATTCTCACGAGTTTCTGTGTTTTCGGATCGGTAATTTCATAAGAATTATTATGCACTTCTGTTATTATGCAGGAGTGCTTTTTTGTTTTAAGGAGTGAAAAATATATGTTAGAATTAAGAGGAAGATATAACACCGCTAAGGTGTTTACTGACCTGATAGACGAAAATGCAATTGCTCAGATTATCATGTTACTGAATCAACCTATGTCAGAGGGTCAGCAGATAAGAATAATGCCTGATGTTCATGCAGGAGCCGGATGTACTATCGGAACAACCATGACTATAACTGATAAAGCTGTCCCGAACTTAGTCGGAGTAGATATCGGCTGCGGTATGGAAACAGTTCGTATTAAAGAAAGCTTTATTGAAGTTCAGAAGCTGGATAAAGTTATAAGAAATCAGATTCCATCAGGCTTTGCAATCAGGAACAAGATACATTGCTATATGGAAAAGATCGAACTGCTTGATTTGTATTGTTTTGATCATATAAATCATGACAGAGCCGAAAAGAGTCTCGGAACACTTGGAGGGGGCAATCATTTCATAGAAGCCGACAGGGGAGAGGACGGATCAATTTATATCGTTATCCATTCAGGCTCACGCCATTTAGGACTTGAAGTAGCGAAATACTATCAGGAGGAAGCATATAAGCGTCTTAATAGTTGTTCCAAAACAGAAATTGAAGCTCTTATTGCAAAACTAAAAGCAGATGGCAAGGAAAAGCAGATACAGAAGGAGCTTAAAAAGCTGACCAATACCAAACATACAGATGTACCCAAGCCGTTGGCATATACCGAAGGAGATCTGTTTGAGCAGTACATCCATGATATGAAGATCGTACAGGAATATGCTATGCTCAACCGTCAGGCTATGATGGATGAGATAATAAAAAACATGGGACTTCATGTTCGTGACTGTTTTACCACAGTTCATAATTATATTGATACAAATAAGATGATACTTCGTAAGGGTGCGGTTTCCGCTCAGATGGGCGAAACGCTTCTCATTCCTATCAATATGCGTGATGGAAGTCTGATCTGCACCGGTAAGGGAAACCCGGATTGGAACTGCTCTGCACCTCATGGAGCAGGAAGAGTGCTTTCCAGAGGTGAAGCAAAGGCTACATTGACTCTTTCTGAGTTTAAAAAACAAATGGAAGGAATCTACTCAACTTCTGTCAGCCGTGATACAATCGATGAATCACCTATGGCGTATAAGTCGATTGATGATATTGTTTCCAATATAGGTGATACAGTTGATATTAATGATATTATCAAGCCTGTATATAATTTCAAAGCAGGTGGGGAATAAGCATGAAGAAGAAAACAGCAATTATCTTTATCGGTATTCAAGCCGGAGGCAAATCAACATTTTATCGTGAGCAATTCAGTGAGCTTGTGCATATCAATCTGGATACACTGAAAACTCGGAAAAAGGAAAATAAGCTGCTCACTTCATCAGCATCTTTTCCAAAGAAAAAGCTGTCACGTTCAATAGGCTTTTTGGAAAGGTCAAACCATTCTCCGCTGCCCTCAAAAATTTGGAAGACAGTGAGTGCTTTGCGGCTTTCTGCACTCGGGTATATCTCATTCATGTATGGAGCTTTTTCAAAAAGTAAAGGCAGCATATCAGAACCGATCTCCTTTACTTTCCCACGCACAGAAACAGCTACACGTTTCATAGTATCCTCGCCTTTCATACCGGAAAAGGCGAGGTTTTCTGTTGATTTCAGTCTTTGGTAAAAATTTTTGCCTTTTGCTGTCAAAAAGTATAAACCTTTTTCATCGGCATACATCATATCTATAACACAGGTAACTGGCAAACCTTTTTCGTCTACAGTTGCTACTACGGTTGAATGTATCTGCTCCACAACAAACGATAAATATTCTTTCGCTGTCATTTTGTCAACTCCTTATATAATTATAAATCATCAGTTTCACAATCCTTCTTGCACTCATAATAAATACTCTCCAGAAACTCATTTGCAGCGGTTCTTTCAATAATAGCTTTCACAAGCTTATCTAACTCAGAGTTCTCGGTGTAGTCAGCAGGAGCAAAATACTTGATACGGTTTTCCGTCAGCATTTTATGTACCTTAGTTTTGTCACAGCTTTCACTGTTGTACACACCGATAGAATGACCGCCGTTAACATTTACAAGCTTCATACAGGGAATATCAGTATCGCTGTCACCGATATATACAATATTGCGAAAGGGTATGCGAATATTTTCAGGGGCAAAAAAGTCATTCACACCGGGGTCATTTACATCAAGTACACCCTTTGATATTCTGAACAGAAACTGTGTTTTGTTTGTGTAGTTAATGACCTGTGCAGGCCATACAGCAACCCCCCGTTCATTATAATAAAAAGAGCTTGCGTATATTCTCTCGAAAGCTCCCGCTTTTCCGGGGGATGTACCCTCGATCATCTCCTTAAGTCCCGAAGATATGACATAATGCTCGACTATAACACCAATTTTTGCACCATAAGATCTGATACGTTCAAACCAGTCTTCAACACCGGGGAAGAGAGCCACTTTTGAGCCGTAATCCTCAAGCATATTTCTGCTGAATATAACTCTGCCTTCTGCTTCTTGTTTCATTTTGTACATATAGGCAAGATTTGAGTCCATGCCGTCCTCTAAGGCAAGCTTATCACACTCCGCCCAGAATGATGCAATATCGCCATCGTATACCTTTTGTATATACCCTTGTGCCTGCATATCATCAGGGGATAGAGTTTTATCAAAATCATAGCATATTGCAAGAACAGGTTTATCTCCTTTTGTTTTTCTCGTTGCCATTTAAGCACCTCCAAGTTTTTATCCTACTGAAATTATATCATGAAAAATCCGTTTCGCAAACAGTTTTTCATATTAAAAATACTAAACAATATTTTTGAATTAAAAAATTCTTTTTTCTTGTGTTATCATAAAAGGAAATATTATAATAAGCCTAATGATAAAAACTCTTAAATATGGTGTTTTATAATTATGCATAAATATCAAACTAAAATTTTGTTATATTATACAAAGTTTTAGATTTTTAAAAATTTTTTGAAAAAAATTCTGCAATTTGCGTTTTTTCACTACACTATATATATAGGAGGACTTTTTTAAATGGAAGTGGAGCATTTTAGATGATAAAAATACAGGAAGAAAAACTGAAAAACTATATATCAGAAATTTCTTCGGGAAATGAAACTGCTCTTGAACAGTTTTATGATGAATACGGACGATTATTGTTTGCACTGATATTCTCAATTGTAAAAAACAAAGAATCCTCTGAGGAAGTGCTGCAGGATGTTCTGATGGCTATTGTTAATTGTTATGGGGATAAACCGATAGAAAACGCAAGAGGTTGGTTATTTAAGGTAATCGAAAATATTTCCAAAAAGAAAATAAGTGAAAACAAGTCGATACAAATTGAATTGTTATCAGATGAAGATGAAATATTGTCTGATTATGATATAACGAGTGGTATTGAAAATGCTGTTGATCAGATCGAGGCATTAAAAATACTTGATGAATCAGAGCAGGAAATTTTGATTATGTGTGTTTTCGGGCATATGAAACTGCCGTATGTAGCCAAGACTTTGAATATGCCATACAACAAGGTAAGAAGTAAGTACAATTATGCAATAAGCAAGCTGAAAAAATACTATAGAGAAGGGAGAAAAACAGATGAACAGAAAAAAAGCAATAAAAATGTATTCCGATGATATTTCCCGTATAAAGCTGCCTCCGATCTCAGACGAAGTGCGTCAGGCAATACGTAAGAAAGGGGAAGAACACTCACAAAAGCCCGAACATCATGTAATGAAAATCAATAAAAATGTTCCTATGAAATTTATTTTATCGGCTATGCTTTTAGTTTTCATTGTTTGTGTGTCAATTATAATTATTCTTTCAAAAAATACGTATGTAACGCCGCCCTCAGAAGCAAGTGATAATTGGTGCTGTATCAGTAATGTGAATGAAGTAAATAAACCAAATGTATTAAAGATCATAATGGAAAAGAAAACCTACGGAACAGTTTCGTTATCGAAAAACGGCGAGTTTCTTCAGACATACAGCGAAGATACACAGGTATATGAAGATGACAGCTATATTTATAATTTTGATACTGACGGAAATTTGTTGGAAGTTCTGAACACAAAACATGCATTATACGATTCAAAAGAGGTTAAGAAAACTGATATTGAGCAAACTGCCGAAGATCTGTTCGCTTTATATTTTCCTCAGTTTGAGAGAAATGAATATAAAGTGACTGTACAAGAATATAAAGATTCTCATCCGTCATGGATGGTGGATTTTACAAGAACGACCCGTGATATTATTGACCATAATATTCGTATGACCTTTGACAGAGGAGGAAATTTATATATGATCCTGTCTTCTTCAAAAGCAACGGATGCAGGAATGATTTCCAAAATACAGGCGGTAGATATTGCATTAGATGAAATTAAAAACGGTAAATATGGTATTTCGGATTTCGATAGAGATGAAGTTGAAATACATATTGGACTAAGTAAAGAAATTCATGCTTACATTGTCACATTTGACCATATTCCTACGAAAGATAATAACTTTACGATTAGTGCCATAATAAAAATTGATTACAACAACAAAAAGATTATAAGTGTTGAACTCCAAAAATAAAATGTAAATATCCCGTGAAAATTAAAAGGGTATCAAAGATGATAATAAGCCCTTTTGCTGCAAAAAAGCAGCACCGATTATGATAGTATTCCGTCTGCGTTCATATTCAAAGCTGATTTGATTATTACCTGCTTTAGATTTATAACAACCCTGTATTAAATCAATGAATGCAGGCGGAAAACTAATATATTATTTTAATAGGAAATCAACAATGAATAAAAAGAGTAAAAAATCAAATAAACAAGTAAAAAACGGTGAAGCCTTAGATACAGCCAACATTATCATATGGATCATATTGATTCTTGTTATAGTTGTGTTTGGCGGTTTTCTTATAGAGCCGGGAACGGTTTTGATCGGCGATAGACAAAGACTGATATAATAAGGAGAAAAAATGGAACTGAAAAAATTAAATTGTGATTTGACTGTTTGCAAGGTTGCATCTGTTTGTGATATTGATCTGAATAGTAACCTTTTCTTCATCGGAAAAACTGACGAGGAAATATCTCTTGTATGTCCTACAGAAGATACACCGCTTAATACGACTGAAAGGGATGACGGTTGGAAAGGTTTTCGTATACAGGGTATACTTGATTTTTCTCTGATAGGTATTCTGTCGAAATTGTCTGCGATACTTGCTGAAAATAGGATCGGGATCTTTGCTGTTTCGACCTATAACACAGATTATATTCTTGTGAAATCAGAAAATTTTGAAAAAGCCCTTTTGCTACTTTCTGACGCAGGATATGAGATAATATAGAAAAGATAGCATTGAGTGAAATATAAACAAAGGACTATGAAGAAAAAACGATTCTTCATAGTCCTTATTTAGTGCGAATATTTCGGAGATAACATTTTACTATTTACTAAGGAGTATGGTATAATTTATATGTCAGCCTAATATATGGATAAATATATTGTATAATTTGATAATAAGATGGTGTTTATATGAGTGAGTTTACATTAAAAAACGGCATGAAGCTGTATTATCAGGATTTTGGCAGCGGTCAGCCTGTTATACTGATGCATGGCTGGACGAGCAGCCACAAAATATATTCTGAGCCGGTGAAGCGTCTAAATAAAAAGGCACGATGTATCATCTATGACCACAGAGGACATGGCGGCAGCAGGGATGCAGATCAGGAAACGGTTACAATGGAAACGCTTGCCTCTGATCTTAACGAGCTGATTGAGGGATTATCTCTTTCTAAGGTAACATTGGTCGGCTGGTCGATGGGAGCAGGTACAGCGATGACTTATATCCGTAATTTCGGATGTTCTGCACTCAGACATGTCGTTTTGTGTGATATGACTCCCAGACAGATCAATGATACGGAATGGAAATTGGGCTTATATCAGGGAAAATATACCAAAGAGGATATGGAAGAGAATGCCGGAGAAAGTTTTTTGCATATGTACCAGTCATTTGCTGTTGGTGCAGTACCAAAAGCAAAAAACGTACCAAAGTTTTTGATGCGGTATGCTTTGAAAAAAAGGCTTAAACATTGTAATGAAACAGTTTTGAAAAGCCTATCTGATTCAATGAAAAAGCAGGATAATCGTGATGTCATAAGTAAAATTTCTGTTCCGCTCACTTATTTTTATGCAGTACCCGGTTCACTGTTTTCGCCGGAATTGGCAGACTGGTACAGGCAGCAGGCGAAAGTTCCCTTTAAGGCAGTTGCTTTTCCTGAAAGTAGCCATATGTTTATCAGCGAGCATCCTGATGAATTTGCCGATGAACTGGAGAAACTGTTATGAGTTTCAATATAATCACGAAGATGCTTAGTTAATTATGGGAGATTAAAATATAGGATATGCACAAGTATTAAAAATCTTCATAAAAGAATTGGTATTCAAAAATCATCTTATGTTAAAAATATTTCTATTTAGAAATGAATTGTTCGGTAAAATCTTTAACAACCGACTTAATTGTACTGTCAGTCTTACTGCTGCAAAACGAATGAATGTTTTTTGGAATAAACTTATAGTATGCTTCTGCAATTCCTCCTGCAATGCAAGCCATTGTGTCTGCGTCTCCACCGAGGGAGACAGCATTTCTCACAGCACTTTCATAATCTGTTGATTCCAGAAAAGAAATAATAGCAGGAGGGACGCTATATTTTGTACGGCTGTCAAATACAATGATATTTCTCAGTTCCTTAATAGATGTATTTAATTTCAAGCCTAACTGTTTTTCGCAAAATTGTTTGATTTCTTCTTTATTTTTTCCGTTTCTTGCAAGCCAGACACTGCCGGAAACTGCTTTCGCTCCTGCGATTGCTTCAGGATGGTCGTGAGTATAAAAGCAGCTGGCTTTTGTCTGTAATAAAACCTGCTTTAGTGTATTGTAGGCATATCCTATCGGAATAACTCTCATAGCTGCTCCATTGCCATAGCTATGCTGAATAGTCAGTTCTGTATCCTTTGCCCATGATATAAACATAGAACCATAACCTGCATGAGGATATCTCCTATAGAATGTCTTATATTGTACAGCATATTCAAATGCACGTCTCTTTTGATCAAAAACAGAAATGTCTGAATGATCTGCAAGTATTGCCTTGCATACTGCTGTCAAAAGCACAGTATCATCCGTAAAAGTGCTGTTTCTGTTAAATTCAAAATCATAATTTTTTGTACTGTGTACCTCGTAATAAGAACCTATAATATCACCATAAATTGCACCGACCACAGTTAGTCACCCCAGATATGTAGTATTAATATAAATTTATTGTAAATCAAACGATCATCCTTTTCAAGAACAAAAAATGATTATTATCCTCTGAAACAGTTTTGCTGCATAAGCATTTACTATATACAACCTTAAAAAAGTTTAATGATAAATTAAAATATATTTCATATTTGTTCCAATCAGATTCCTACAAGAAGTCGTATCATTTATCACAAAGGAATATAAATGAAACCAGTAATATTCAGAGGTGAGAATGATGACGATACAAAGCAGAAAAGTAGCACTGATACCGGCATATTGTCCGGACAAAAAACTTATTGCTCTGGTACAGTCTTTAAAGGAAACAGGTTTTACAGTTGTGGTTGTTAATGACGGAAGTAAAACAGAGCAGGATGAGATTTTTGATGCCGTTTCCGAATATGCTGCTGTCCTTAAACATAAAAAGAACATGGGCAAAGGTGCGGCACTTAAAACAGGAATTAAATATATCAGGAATACATTTGCCGCACCATACACACTGGTAACAGCGGATGCAGACGGTCAGCATCTTCCGGAGGATATTCTTCTTGTATGTAAAAAAGCACAGGAAAAACCGGGATGTCTGATACTTGGCAGCAGGATGATAGGCAAGGATGCTCCAATCAGAAGCCGCATAGGGAATGGGGTAACAAGGTGGGTATTTTATCTTACTACCGGAACAAGAATATATGATACACAAACAGGACTTCGTGCTTTCAGCAGCGGACTGACAGATTATATGCTGTCGGTAGAGGGAGAACGCTATGAATATGAAATGAATGTACTGCTTCACCTCAGACAGCAGAATATCAGTGCAGAGGAAGTACCGATACAGACAGTTTATCTTGATAATAATGCATCATCGCATTTTGATCCTGTCAGAGATTCATTCAAAATTTACAAAGAGATATTAAGATTTTCGGCATCTTCGTTTTTAAGCTTTATAATTGATTACGGATTGTTCTGTGCTTTGATGGCAATAACAGGTATGACGGTACTTTCAAATATACTTGCAAGGATAGTAAGTGCGACAATAAATTTTTCACTTAACAAAAGCTTCGTTTTCGGAAGTCGTGTGCATATACTACAGGCAGCCGTTAAATATTTTCTGCTTGCCGTAGTTGTACTTTTGTTTAACACGTGTATAATAAAACTGCTTATTACAGCCGGATTGCCGTATATGATCGCAAAGATCATCACTGAAACGGTAATGTTTATTTTCAGCTGGACAGTTCAGAGACTTTTTGTATTCAGGGAGGCAAAGACATGAAAAAATACATTTATTCGATCTCGTTTTCTTTAGTGCTTGCGGCATTTACACTTTTTGTCGTACTTGATACCTTTGTTATCAGCCGCCCGGTGGAATATGTGCAGGGACAGGAGAACACATCCATGTTCAGCAGCAGTCAGGACGTAAGCAAGTCAGATAATACAGCAACCGAAACAGTCAGCGGCAGTTCGGTTTCTGATATAAATACAACAAATACCGGCAGCAATCATTCAGAAACCTCCCAAACTGAATATGATAAAGAAAAAACAGACATATCAGGAACATCGATTTCAACAGATGGTGCGGATATTATAGGAGAATATCAGAATGACGGGGCAAGTATAAAACTGTATAAATACAATTACGAAAGTACAGCTGTGTATGTAGCGGATATTGTTGTAAGCTCCAGCGAATATATAAAGACCGCATTTGCAAACGGTTATTACGGAAAAAATGTAACAGATAAAACATCCTCTATTGCGAAGCAGAACGAAGCGATACTTGCCATAAACGGAGACTACTATGGTGCAAGGGAAAGCGGATATGTGATTCGTAACGGAGTGGTATTCCGTGATACAAATGACGGACGTGATCTGCTGTGCATTTATGCAGACGGTACGATGAAAATAGTTAATTCGGGAGATAAATCGGCAAGTGAGCTCGTTGATCAGGGTGTATGGCAGGCATTTTCTTTCGGTCCTGCATTATTACAAGACGGTCAGGTAGATGTAGCTGTTAATGCAGAGGTAGGAAAGGCAATGGCAAGTAATCCGAGAACTGCTGTCGGAATGATCGACACTTGTCATTATGTGTTTGTTGTATCGGATGGAAGAACGAGTGAAAGCAAGGGATTATCACTCTATCAGTTAGCGACATTCATGCAGAGTATCGGGGTCAATACGGCATATAATCTTGATGGCGGCGGATCTTCAACACTTTACTTTGATGGTGAGATCATCAATTATCCCACAACATCAGGCAGATCAATGAAAGAGAGAGGAGTGAGTGACATTGTTTATATCGCAAGATAATATAAGACTTCAAAAGCACATTATCGGAAGTATCATTGCTGCACTTTTCTGTGCATTATTTGCGGCGGTATATGAATCATTCAGTTTTGGAGTTTATTCATACTTTATGCTTTTTGCCTTTGCCATTCCTCTGCTTGGATGCTCTTTGCCGTACAGTATTATTGTATTCAGAAATAAAAATATTCCTGATATTTTTTCCCTGCGTTTGTGGAACAGCGGAATAGCGGCTCTTACAGTGGGGTCTGTCATTGAAGGTGTTATTGAAATATACGGAACAACAAATCATTTTGTTATTGTTTATCTGGCAGCCGGTGCAGTATTTTGTGTAAGCGGATTAATTTTATGGGTAATCAAAAACAGACGATCTTTGAATAATTTATATTCTCCGCAAAATCAGCAGTCATAATAATATTTAAATTAAAAGGGACTGATGCAAAAAATCTTTATTTTGTAACAGTTCCTTTTTATTTATAAAATAAGTGGAGCTGTCGCACTAAGAAAGCGGCAGCCCTAAAAATTTGTAAAAAAAATAACAGCCGGACTATGAAAAATCCGACTGTTGGTGTAAAATAGAAGTATGCTCAAACACAACTATTTACCAAAAGATTATACAACAAACGGAGTAGAAAAGCAACTGAAAATTCCGTTTGAAATAGAATTGAAAATAGAAAAAAGTGATCCGGTCAT
>OMZF01000005.1 GCA_900315465.1 uncultured Eubacteriales bacterium
ATAGTTATTTTATCACAAAGCTACGCTTTGTGCAACCTTAACCCACCGTCTAAAGCCGGTGGGATTGCGGTTGCCATTTTTTCAAAAGCTTGTGTTATGTCATCCTGAGTACCATTGAAATCTATTAAAAAATAATTGAAAAAGGCTGTTGTGCCAATCAAAATTAAGCACAGCAGCCTTTGTTTTTATTAATCATTTAAATTTTGAACAAACAATTGACCAAACATTGATAATTGAATTCGTTGACAGGGGCTCTGATGTGAGGTATAATATTTATTATCACGATGAATACGGGGGTGCAAATTATGGACGAAAACTTTTTGTATGAAATGGAAGAGCTTATGAATGACGGCAAATTTGAAGAGGTCGTGGCAAGAATAGACGAACTTGACAGCGTTGAACTTACAACTCAGATACTTCTTATGAAAGCTCATTGTCTTTCGCAGCTTGCAAAATACCGTGAAGCCTATAATACTCTTTCCGATATTCAAAGTGAAGTACAGGATGATGACATTTCTTATTATATAGAACTTGCAAGCGTGTATTTCGGAATGCATAAATACAAATCTGCTGTAAAAACAGCAAACCATTGTCTTGAAATAGATGAAAACTGTGTTGAAGCATGGCTTATACTCTGTCTTGTCTACAAAGAAACCAATGATATGCAAAAATTTGAGGATGCAAGCACTATAGCAAAAGAGCTTGATTTTGATTCATGGGATGAAATATTCGGTGATAAGACCAATACTCTTGCCAAATATACAGAGAAAGAAAAGGAAACAGTTCTGAAGTATATCACTACCATTTTCGGGGATAAGAAAGAATTTATCACTTATGAACAAAATCCTGAACACCCGATAAAAGTTATCGAAGTAACAGATAATTCAAATCCTGAGTATCGTACACTTGTTTCATTCGGATTGGGGGCATATAAAGGTCTTGAAGATGTTGATAACGGTTTTTCGCTGATACATCGCTGTGAGATGGCTGCATATATTCCCACTTATCTTGACGAGGAGGAATATCTTCACACTCGTCAGTGGGTAGCAAGGATTATGCTGCAATTTGCCGAAATGATAGAGCTTGATGAATCATTTATTGATGTCGGACATACAATATCATACGGCAAATATGTTGATGATGAAGTAAAATATAATGGGGTCCTTTTTGTGTTTAACGATAGAAGTTATAAGTACAGATGTAAACTCCCTGACGGAGACACGTTATCTGTTCTGCAAATGATACCGCTTTATGAAGAAGAGCTTTTCTATAAGATAGAAAACAGTTTCGGTGAGCTTTATGATAAACTTTTTAAAAAATTCGGAGATAAAACGGATATGATATATCCGAATCGTGAAAATACATGTATTACCCCCGTAAAAAAACAGTTCGCACTCCCCAGAAGTTCTATGGAAGAGCTTCTCAACTGGCATGATGCCGACGGCTGTTATGCAACCGACAGAATCACTGTTGATAATATGCCCGTGGGTATCATGTACAGGGAAAACCCGCATAATGACCATGACAGCGGCTGGAGATTCCTTGCTGGTGACGAAACAGCAGAATATATGCAGGATCAGGATAATATGGATATTTTCCGGCTTAATACCATTGCAAATTATGATCCGGCTATAATTGAATATTTAGAATACCCGGTAGGTTCATTGCTGTACAGAAATAAAAATGACGAATTTGAACAAAGGAATAGTTAAAAGGAAAATGGAAAGATTCAATTCTATAGAACACAGTATAATAACAAAATATAAAAAAACACTTTTTCATCGTTTTATAGGTGCTGTAAAGGATTATCGTCTGATAAGTCCGGGAGATCGTATTGCTGTATGTATCTCAGGCGGAAAGGATTCAATGCTGCTTGCAAAGCTTATGCAGGAATTATCGATTCACGGTGATTATCCGTTTGAAATGGAATTCATTGTTATGGATCCGGGATATACCAAAGTCAACCGTCAGAAAATAATCGATAATGCAAAGCTTATGAATATCCCTGTTAAAATATTTGATACCGATATTTTCAGCAGTGTTGTAAATATAGAAAAAAATCCCTGCTATCTTTGTGCAAGGATGCGGAGAGGTCATTTGTATAAACAGGCTCAGATGCTTGGATGTAACAAAATAGCACTCGGACATCATTTTGATGATGTCGTGGAAACAATACTTATGGGTATGCTGTACGGTGCTCAGATGCAGACTATGATGCCGAGAATAAAAAGTACAAATTTTACCGGCATGGAGCTTATCAGACCTATGTATTATATCCGTGAAAAAGATATTATTTCATGGCGAAATTACAATCATTTAGATTTTCTTCAATGTGCCTGCCGTTTTACCGAAAAAAACGCTATGTCGGATGGTATCGGTAACTCAAAGCGTCAGGAAATCAAAAAGCTTATTGCCGATATGAAAAAGGTAAACCCTCAGGTTGATATAAATATTTTCCGCAGTGTTGAAAATGTGAACCTCAGCACTATTATCGGCTATCATAAGGAAAATGAGGAACATTGTTTCCTCGAAAATTTTGACGGGGGACAACAATGAAAGATAAAAAAATTCTGACCTCTCCCCTGTTCGTTACTCTTTGTGCGTTTTTTTGTACAATGCTTTGGGGCACAGCTTTCCCCGCAATAAAAATCGGATACAAAGAATTTCAGATAGCACCGGATGATGTTGCGTCAATTCTTTGTTTTGCAGGAGCAAGATTTATTATAGCAGGACTTTTCGTTATAGTCATCGGACTTATTACCGAAAAAAAATATAAAAAGCCGATTCCCCGCAAAAAAGATATTGTTCCGATATGCATATTGAGCCTTTTTCAGACCTACGGACAATATATGCTCCTTTATATCGGTATTGTAAGTGTTACAGGTACAAACTCCTCACTTTTTACATCTGTTTCAACCTTTGCATCTGTCATATTGTCGGCAATAGTATTCAAGACCGATTCGCTTACAATAAAAAAACTGGCTGGATGTATCATAGGCTTCATCGGAATTTCAGTAATGTTTGTCGGTGATGGTTCAGCAGGATTTTCATTTCTTGGTGAGGGACTTGTGATCCTCTCAAATGTTGCAGGCGGTATCGGTAATGTCATAAGCAAAAAAATAGCCGACGGCAGAACTCCTTCACTTGTTTCAGGCTGGCAGTTGTTTATTGGCGGTACAGCACTTTTTATATCCGGCGTTATATCAGGAGGAAAACTTAATTTTCTTTCCCCGTCATGTTTGCTTATACTCCTTTATCTTGGACTTATGGCAGGCGGAGCTTTTATTATATGGACGCTTCTTTTATTCCATAACCCTGTCAGTAAAGTCGCAGTATATAATCTTCTTATACCCGTATTCGGAACTATATGGTCTGCGATTTTTCTCGGAGAACAGATATTCACACTCCGCAATCTTTGTGCTATACTTCTTATCTGTTCCGGAATTTTCCTTGCTCAACAAGCAAAAACGATCAGCAATTGATTGTTTACAAATATAAGAAAATGACTGTTGTGCCTACAATAAGCACAACAGTCATATTTTTTATTCAGCATATTAAATTTGAGCAGCAATAATTGCACATTACCAATTGATGTTAAAGTGTCATCTGGAGGTCGGTGTCCTGACTTTTTTCAACAGCAGCACTGACAAACTCACGGAAAAGAGGATGTGCATGGTTCGGACGGCTCTTGAATTCAGGATGATACTGAACTCCGATATAAAAACGATGCTCAGGTATCTCAACAGCTTCAACAAGAAGTCCGTTAGGTGATGTGCCTGTAAATATCATGCCGTTATTTTCAAAATCTGCACGGAATTCATTATTGAATTCATAGCGGTGACGATGACGCTCGGATATTTCACCCTTGCCATAGGCTTTTTCCATTATAGTGCCTTTGCGTATCTTACATGGGTATGCACCAAGACGCATTGTTCCGCCCATGTCAACTATGCCCTTCTGGTCGAGCATAAGGTCAATTACCTTATGTTTGCTGTCAGGTACGAATTCACCCGAATGTGCATCACTGAAACCTAAAACATTCCTTGCAAATTCAATTACTGCGGTCTGCATTCCGAGACATATACCAAGGTAAGGAATATCATGCTCTCTTGCATATTTTGCAGCGATTATCTTGCCTTCGACACCTCTGTTGCCGAATCCGCCCGGAACAAGTATTCCGTCAACATCTCCGAGGAATTCATCAGCAGTATATTCAGTTATAAGTTCGGTATCTACCCAACGAATATCAATAAATGCCTTATTTTCGTAACCTGCATGACGGAGTGCCTCGGCTACCGAAAGATATGCATCATGCAGCTGTACATATTTTCCGCAAAGTGCTATTTTAACAGTTTTATCTCTTGCAGAAATTCTGTCAAGCATATTCTGCCATTCACTCATATCGGGTTTTGGTGCGTTGATATTGAGTTCACGGCATACTATATCACTGAAATTAGCCTTTTCAAGCATCATCGGTGCATTGTAAAGTACAGGAATGGTCATATTCTCTATAACGCAATCATCCTTTACATGACAAAACATTGCTATTTTCTTGAATATGCTCTTATCTTCTATAGGCTCGTCACAGCGAAGTACCATAATATCAGGATTTATACCAAGTGAACGAAGTTCCTTTGCACTATGCTGTGCAGGTTTTGACTTATGCTCCTGACTTGCCTTCAGGTATGGTACAAGACAAACATGAATAAACAGACTGTTTTCCTTTCCTACCTCAACACTTACCTGACGTATAGCCTCAAGGAACGGCTGGCTTTCAATATCACCTACCGTACCACCTATTTCTGTGATGACAACATCAGCAGAACTGCCCTTACCTACTTCATAAATAAACTTTTTTATCTCGTTGGTGATGTGTGGGATGACCTGAACAGTCTGTCCCAGATAATCACCTTTTCTTTCTTTTTCAAGAACATTTGAATATACTTTGCCTGTTGTGAGGTTGGAAAATTTATTGAGGTCTTCATCAATAAAACGCTCGTAATGACCGAGGTCAAGGTCAGTTTCAGCTCCATCCTCTGTTACATATACTTCACCATGCTGATAAGGACTCATAGTACCGGGGTCTACGTTTATATACGGATCCAGCTTCTGTGCTGCAACTTTAAGTCCTCTTGCTTTGAGAAGTCTGCCAAGCGATGCAGCTGTTATTCCCTTTCCGAGACCTGATACTACACCGCCTGTAACGAATATGTATTTCGTCATCATAACTCGATTTCTCCTTCAAATACTGTTTCTGCCACGCCTGTGAGATATACTGTATCATCAGTATATTCAATCTCAAGGTTGCCTCCCTTGAGTTTAACTGTTATAGGTTCACCCTTGCGGCAAAGTCCGTTTTCAACTGCTGCCACCGCAACAGCACAAGCACCTGTTCCGCAAGCCCATGTTTCGCCTGTACCTCTTTCCCATACACGCATCTCAATAGTATGGTCGTCTATTACCTTTACAAATTCTGCATTTACTCTTTCAGGGAAAAGCTCACTGTTTTCAAAAAGCGGGCCTATCTTTTCAAGGTCTATCTTCTCAACATTATTGCAGAATACAACAGCATGGGGATTACCCATTGAAACACAGGTTATATTATAATCTTCTCCGCCGATGGTAACAGGCTCGTTGATAACTCTCGGTTTGCCGAGTGCTACAGGGATAAGATCCGATCTGAGTTCTGCTTTGCCCATATCTACTTTGAATACATCATTGCATCCGTCATGGCGGAATACTTTAAGTTTTTTAACTCCGCTGAGTGTTTCGATAGTAATGGTATTGCTGTGTACCATATCATGGTCGCAAAGGTATTTTGCAATACAGCGTATACCATTACCGCACATCTTACCCTCACTGCCGTCTGCATTGTACATTTTCATCTTGGCATCGGCAACATCTGAAGGACAGATAAGTATTACACCATCGCCTCCGATACCGTAATGTCTGTCACTGAAACGTACAGCCAGTCCCTCGGGGTTATTTATATTCTGGTCGAAGCAGTTGAAGTAAATATAGTCATTTCCTGTACCCTGCATCTTTGTGAATTTAAGACGCATCTTTTCCGTTCTCATATCATTGATGTCAACAAGCTCTGTACTGTATTCGCTGTAACGGCTCTTGAGAGAATCTGCAAGTGCATTTGCTGTATCAATTGATGTCAGACAGGGGATATTTCTTTCAACTGTCTTTCTTCTTATCTTAACGCTGTCACGGGTAGGAATACGTCCCTTTGAAGAAGTGGAAATTACATAATTTATCTTTCCGCTTTCGATAAGTGTAAGGGTGTTTTCCTTATCGTTTTCGTGTATCTTATCCACCTCGATAACATCAAGACCGTAATCACGGATAGTTCTTGCTGTACCCTTTGTAGCATAAAGAGTGAAACCGAGTTCGTTATATTTCTTTGCAACAGCACCTATTTCATTCTTATCGGGATTTCGTACTGTAATAAATACTCCTCCCTGCTTTTTCATCTTATAGCCTGCTGCGATAAGTCCCTTATAAATAGCTTCCTCAAGTGTATTTGCAATACCTAAAACCTCACCTGTTGATTTCATCTCCGGGCCGAGCTGGTTATCAACATTGATAAGCTTTTCAAAGGAGAATACCGGAACTTTTACTGCAATATAAGGTGAACGCTTATAAAGTCCTGTACCGTAACCCATATCAGCAAGCTTTTCCCCGAGCATTGCTCTTGTTGCAAGGTCTACCATAGGTACGCCTGTTACCTTGCTGATATAGGGAATAGTTCTTGATGAACGGGGATTCACCTCGATAACATAAAGCTTGTTTTCATAGATAAGATACTGTATATTTACAAGTCCCTTTGTTTTGAGTGAAACTGCAAGATTTTTTGAAGTGGTGATGATATTCTGTGTCATTTCATCGCTGATATTCCATGCAGGATATACAGCTATTGAGTCACCTGAATGTATGCCGGCACGTTCAACGTGCTGCATGATACCGGGGATAAGTATTTCCTCGCCGTCACAGATAGCATCAACCTCAAGTTCTGTACCTGAAAGGTATTTATCTATAAGTATAGGATTTTCAATATTCTGTGCAAGAATAATTGCCATATACTCTTTTATATCAGCCTCGTTAAAGGCAATTATCATATTCTGACCGCCGAGAACATAGCTGGGTCTCATAAGTACAGGATAGCCTATTCTTTCAGCAACATCAAGTGCCTCTTCCGTGGTCATTACAGTAAAGCCTTCGGGACGTTTTACATGGTGAAGCTCAAGAAGTTCATCAAAACGTTCTCTGTCCTCAGCCATATCAATACTGTCTGCGGATGTACCAAGTATATTTACACCGTTTTCGCTGAGATATTTTGTAAGCTTTATAGCTGTCTGTCCGCCGAATGCAACAACAACACCATAGGGCTTTTCAGTCTTTATGATACCCATTACATCTTCATTTGTAAGAGGTTCAAAATAAAGTCTGTCTGCTGTATCGAAGTCTGTTGAAACTGTTTCGGGGTTATTATTTACGATTACAACATCAAATCCGGCTTTTTTGAGTGCCCATACGCAATGTACAGATGCATAGTCAAATTCAATACCCTGACCGATACGGATAGGGCCTGAACCGAATACGATTATAGTTTTTCTGTCGGAATTCTTTTCCTTTATGAAAGCCTCGGCTTCATTATCCTTATCAAATGTCGAATAGAAATAAGGTGTTTCAGCCTTGAATTCCGCTGCACAGGTATCAACCATTTTATATACGGGTATCATCGGATTTTCTACCTTTTTACCTGTAAGCTTTTCTATAGTTCTGTCAAGGAACCCGAGATTTTTTGCCTTGCGGTAAAGTTCATCTGTAAGTTCACCCTTTTTGAGTTCATCTTCACAGCGTACAAGTTTCAGTAGTTTTTCAAGGAACCATTCATCAATAAGGGTTATTGCATGGATTTCATCAACTGTAATGCCTCTTCTGAGTGCTTCATATACACAGAATGAACGCTCGTCATCGCATACACTGAGCTTTGCACGAATATCCTCTGTGGACATTTCCATAAACTTCGGTGATGACATAGTATCGTGGGATATTTCAGCACCACGGACAGCTTTCATTATAGCCTGCTCAAATGTGGGGGCAATGGACATTACTTCGCCTGTTGCTTTCATCTGAGTACCAAGTGTACGTTTTGCATATACGAATTTATCAAAAGGCCACTTCGGGAATTTTACTACAACATAGTCGAGTGCCGGCTCAAAACAAGCATAAGTTGTGCCTGTTACAGCATTCTTTATTTCGTTAAGTGTATATCCTATTGCAAGCTTGGCAGCAACCTTTGCTATAGGATAACCTGTTGCTTTTGAAGCAAGTGCAGAAGAACGTGATACACGGGGATTAACTTCAATTACCGCATAATTGAAGCTTTCAGGCTCAAGTGCAAACTGACAGTTGCATCCGCCCTCAACACCGAGTGCAGATATGATATTAAGAGCAGCACTTCTGAGCATCTGATATTCCTTATCTGCAAGGGTAACAGTAGGAGCTATAACTATACTGTCACCTGTATGCACTCCTACAGGGTCAAAGTTTTCCATTGAGCAGACCGTGATAACGTTTCCCATCTTATCACGCATTACTTCAAACTCTATCTCTTTCCAGCCTGCTATACATTTTTCAACAAGCACCTGAGTTATAGGTGAAAGCTCAAGACCGTTTGCTGTAATTTCCCTGAGTTCATCTTCATTATTTACAATACCGCCGCCTGTACCGCCGAGAGTGAATGCAGGACGGATAATTACAGGGTATCCTATTTCTGATGCAAAATCAACAGCAGACTGTACATCATTTACAACAAGTGACGGGATTACAGGCTGACCGATACTTTCCATAGTATCCTTGAACATCTGTCTGTCCTCAGCCTTATCTATTGTTTCGGGATTAGCACCGAGAAGTTTTACATTATGCTTTTTGAGGAACCCCTCTTTTGCAAGCTGCATTGAAAGTGTAAGACCTGTCTGTCCTCCAAGTGTTGAAAGGAGACTGTCGGGCTGTTCCTTTATTATGATCCTTTTTACTGTTTCAAGGGTAAGCGGTTCGATATATACTTTATCCGCCATAGCCTTGTCTGTCATTATTGTAGCAGGGTTTGAGTTTACGAGGATTACCTCAAGACCTTCCTCCTTAAGTGCACGGCAAGCCTGTGTGCCTGCATAGTCAAATTCGGCAGCCTGACCGATAACGATAGGGCCTGAACCGATAACAAGAACTCTTTTTATACTTTTATCCTTAGGCATTGTTTTTATCCTCCTCTATCATCTTTATAAATTCATCGAATAAAAACGATGTATCAAGCGGGCCGCCGCAAGCTTCCGGATGAAACTGAACTGTGAAGCACGGCATATCTGTATATGTAACACCCTCACAAGTGCCGTCATTTGCATTAACAAAGCTTTCATAGGCATTTTCAGGCAGTGTGGAAGCAACTACAGCATAACCGTGATTCTGGCTTGTGATATAAACTCTGCCTGTTTTCACCTGAGTTGCGGGCTGATTTGCACCCCTGTGGCCATATTTAAGCTTTTCGGTCTTTGCCCCCTGTGAAAGTGCCATAAGCTGATGACCGAGGCATATTCCAAATGTAGGTATTTTATATGTACAGAGTTTCTTTATTTCTTCAATAATTGCGGTATTTTCACTCGGGTCGCCGGGGCCGTTTGAAAGCATAATTCCATCAGGATTCATTGCCTTTATTTCCTCGGCAGTTGTTTTGCCGGGAACTACCGTTACATTACATCCGCGTTTAACAAGCTCACGTCTGATATTGCTTTTTGCACCAAAATCCATAAGCACAACATTATATTTGCCGTTTTCAGCCTCGAATTTTTCTGCACTGTCTATCGTGACGGATGCAACAGCATTCTTTACACTGTAGGAACGAAGTGCTTCAGTATCTTCCTTTGAAGGCTCACTGTATTTAAGTGCAGCATTCATTACACCGTATTCACGGACAGTCTTTGTAAGACATCGTGTATCTATTCCGCATATTCCGGGAATATCATTTTCCTTTAAAAAAGTGTCAAGCAAACCGTCACACCTGAAATTCGACGGCTGATGACACAGCTCTCTTACAATATAAGCCGTAAGTGCAGGCTTCTTACTCTCAAAGTCACTCGGAATCACTCCATAGTTTCCTATAAGAGGAAATGTCTGACAAACGATCTGTCCAAAATAGCTCGGGTCGGTAAGGGTTTCAAGATAACCCGTCATAGCTGTGGTAAACACCAGCTCACCCGTTACCTCCTTTTCGGCACCGAAGGCTTCGCCCTCGTACACATCTCCGTTTTCCAACAAAAGATATACTTTCTTTCCCATTTCCGATACCATCCTCTCGTAATTGTTTCTATATATAAAAACGCCTGTTTTCACAAGCGATATTTGCTATCCGTCATATGTACTGAGAAGGTTTTTGGCAACCTCAACTCTTGTTATTCTGAGATCCATTGCCTGTTTTTCAAGATACCTGTGAGCCTGCTGTTCAGTCATGGATAAATACTTCATAAGAATAACTTTTGCACGGTTTATTATCCTTATATCCTCAAGTTTCTTATGGAGCATCATATTCTCACGCCTTACACCGTTCATACGGTTTTGAGTTGCAGCTATAAAGCGTACTATTTTTGAAAATACAGCACTGTCAACCGGTCTTGCAAAGACCATAGCACCCTGTTCGGCTGTTTCTGCACAAGCCATTTCTTCTCTGTCGGGATCAACCACAAGCACTACACCTGCACCCGTATTCTGAAGAAGATGCAAAGCAAAACTGCATCCGAATTCGTCGGTCAGCGGAGTATTTATAATTATCAGTCCGAATTCCCGCTCCGCACAAAGTCCTTTTGCAAGGGCTGCACTTACCGTTTCACTGAAATGACTGTAATGTTCATTTCTGAGAAGCTTCACAAAGACTTCCGAAGCATTTTTATCGGACGACACTATCAATACACTGTCCAAGTCAAACACCTTTCCTTTTATTTTACAAAATTTTCGATATATATTCAAGCGGATTTTCATTAATATCGAAAATTATCTTTTATAATTCTGAAATAAGGAATCCGCCCCGATACTCAATTTATTATAATAGCAGATTTTTCGATTTTTGTCTACAAATTCACGCCAACAAACAAAACAATTTGATTTTTTATTAAACTTGTACATTCAATTTCCCATAATAATCATTAAATTATCAAGTTATAACAAGGTAAAATAAGCCAAAAAAGCCACAACACAAAATATGTGTCATGGCTTTTAAGTCATACTATATATTGTTTATAAAAGCATCTATTTCTTCTTCACAGCGTGGGCGTACCTTTTCCGGATATTCTGCAAATATCCAGCTTTCAATATGTCTTGCTGCTTCGCCCGGCCCTATTATATAGAACGGGCCTGTATTCTGAATACTCAGATAGCCATCATTTGATGTGGCAAATGCAGAGCAGCTGTTGAATGGATACAGAGCATTACGGTTATGAACATATCTTTTTATAAGTGCATGACCGTTACATAAATATCCGCAAAAGCCTGCTGTATTATTTACTCCGATTTTAAGTCTTGGAGCATAGGGTTCTGTATCAACGAGCTTAAATTCTCCAGCATCTTCCGTTTCAATATCATTACCGTTTACAGTGACATACTGATTTCCGATAAACAACCGCTTATCATTCCATCCTGCATTATCAAACATTGTCAGCACTCTGCTCGGACGGTCTGTTTCACGGATATTGCTCTGAGGAATAAACACAAAACCATTATTACAAAACGGTGTTTCAGTATATATAGATAATTTTATATCCTCAAGGGATTTATTCATCGCACTATGCACGACCATAAAACTGCCTATATCCGTACTGAAAACTATATCCATGGTAAGTTCAAGCTGTGCAGGAGATGTGAGAGTCTGTCTGAAGCTCACACCGTCAGACAGCGGCATATATCTCACAGGCTGATCATCACAATAAATGGCATTTGTACTTTTTTCAAGTGTAATACGCATTTTATGTCCGTGACTTCTGCCTATATCAGGAATAATACTGTTATATATAAGGTTAGGTTCTCCTGCACGATGTACACTTACGATTCTCGGGCCGTAATCAAGAGTTACCATTATTTCTATCCCGTCATTTTCCAATAAAGCACAATGTCCATGCTTATCATCCGTTACCTCTTTGACTGTCAGTGACAAAATAATCATTCCTCCAAAAATCGATTATGCTACAGTATATCACATACCAAAATAAAATTCAAGACTCCGTTATCGCACTTGTCAGCATAAGCCTTCCGCATATATCAGGCTTTTCACCTGTAAGAGCATATATATCATCAGCCCTTGATTCAAAGATATAATCACTCTGAGCCTGTTCATCTGCTTTTTTAATATCGCTGTATTTCATTATAACAGGAAGTGAAGCACTTTTTTTAGCGATTTTTAGTATTTCCCTTCCTTTTTCGTTAAATCCGAGTATATGTATATAGCATGGCTTTGAAGAAAGTTCATTTTTCTTTACACCTAAAAGAGCATACATAAGTATTCTTTGAATTCTTGCACGGGTATATCTTTTTGTTTTTATTTTGTCTATAAGTTCATCGACTCCTGCAGAATCTCTTACGGCTGAAATTATTCTGTTTTCAAGTCCCTCGCTTATATCGGGCAGACAGGCAATTTCAGATACATCCATTGTTCTGAGCTTATACAGTATCACAGGCTCAAGCTTTTTCATACGTCCGCATAATGGCGGAGGAAACTCTGCATTATTATAAATATCAAAAGCATATTCGGGTACAAGTGACTTATAATCTTCTCCGCTTATTATCTTTTCACGGATATATTTAGCCCCCGCAAACCCGTTGAACTCCTTATCACCGTCATGGTCTGCATATTTTCTGAGTATTGTACGGGGCTGAATATCGGAATTTATTTTTCTGAGTGCCTTTATATATTCCACTGCTAAAATATTATTAGGCTGTGATAATAAAGAAGCTTTTTCTCCTATGTTTTTTTCAAGTGCGGATTGTCTGGCTGAGGCAAATGTAACTCCGTGTGAAAGTGCATTTTTAAGTTCATCATTAAGTTTTTCATCTGCAAGTGCTTCTGCAATAAGCGTAAGCAACTCTGTATCACCGCATTCACTGCCGAAAACCAATTCATCAACACATCCGAGAGAATCTATCAGACTTACTCCGCCGTACGCAAATCTTTCAGCCCCCGCACAAGCAAAACTCACGGGCAATTCTATAACTAAATCAGCACCGCCTTTGAGTGCGGCTTTCGTTCTTGTATACTTATCATAAACAGCTGCCTCTCCCCTCTGACAGAAATTACCGCTCATACAGGCGACAATATATGCTGCACCGCCTTTTTTCATTTCACTGAGCATATATTCATGTCCGTTATGGAAAGGATTGTATTCACATATAACAGCTGATATTTTCACAAATGCTCACACTCCATCAAATTTGCAGTCATATTAAATATAAAATTCTATCAAAATTCGTTTTTTAACCCCTCCGTCATTTCGTCACTAAAGTGACGAAATGTCACTTCTATAATGCTTTGTATTATTTCCGCCTGCCAATCGTGCTTCGCCTTTGGCTCGCACTCTTGGGACGTCACTGAACCCTTGCCAGTGGAGGCTTTTGTTTTTGCAGATTTCATCGGATTTTTGAGGCTATATCTTAATAACTCCACACTCCACACTCCAAACTCCACACTCAAAAAAGGGCTGCTGTGCCGTTTATCAGCACAACAGCCATAATTTTAATTCAGCGTATAAACTTTGAATAAATTGCTGATTATTTAGTAACGAGTGCCATTGTGTCACGTGCAATAACAATTTCCTCGTTGGTAGGAATAACGAATACATCTACCTTACTGTTTTCTGTGGAGATCTTGCCCTCTGCACCACGGATCATCTTTGCATTCACTTCGTCATTGATCTCGACACCGAGCAGACCGGCAAGCTTATGACAAACTACTTCTCTGTGACTTGACTGATTCTCACCTATACCTGCTGTGAATACTATAGCGTCAACTCTGCCGAGAACAGCCGCATAAGAACCTATGTATTTGAGAATATGATATTCAAGCATATCAATAGCAAGCTTTGCTCTTTCATTTCCTGCCTCAGCTGCTGCACAAACGTCTCTGTCATCACTTGAAACACCTGAGATACCAAGGAAACCTGACTTCTTATTGAGAAGTGTATCCATCTGTGAAGGAGTGAAGCCTTCCTTTTCAGCTATGAATGTAACTACTGACGGATCAAGACAGCCTGTTCTTGTACCCATCATTATACCGTCAAGAGGTGTAAGACCCATACTTGTGTCAATTACTTTACCTCCGTCAATAGCAGTAATTGAAGAACCGTTTCCGAGGTGGCAGGTGATCATTTTAAGATCTTTTATATCCTTGCCCATAAGTTCTGCACAGCGTGCTGAAACATATCTGTGTGATGTACCGTGGAAACCGTAGCGGCGAACAGCGTATTTTTCATAATATTCATAGGGTACAGCATACATATATGCAGTCTGCGGCATTGTGCTGTGGAAAGCTGTATCAAATACAACTACTTCCGGAACATCCTTGCCGAATACATCTATACAAGCACGGATTCCCTGTACATGAGCAGCATTATGCAGCGGTGCAAGAGGAATAAGACTTTCAATATCCTCAATTACCTTATCAGTAACAAGAACAGATTCCTTGAATATAGAACCGCCCTGCACTATACGATGACCTATAGCTGAAACCTCGCTGAGTTCTTTGATAACTCCTACTTTTTCGTCAATAAGTGCATTTTTGATCTGGATAAATGCTTCGGTATGGTTTGTCATTTCAACATCATACTCACAGCTTCTGCCGTCACCTGTAGTATGTTTGAAATGTCCGTCAATACCTATTCTTTCGCAGTTACCCTTTGCAAGAATACTTTCATCCGTCATATCGATAAGCTGATATTTCATAGATGAACTTCCTGCGTTGATTACAAGAATTTTCATTAATTTGTCCTCCAGTACAATAATTTCATAACAATATAATCATATACCAAATTTCTGATAAATTCAATATATTTTTTCAAAATTATGACGATTATTTCTATATCATACCCAATTTCTTTTTTGCTGTTTCCTCAAGTGACATAACCTCTGCTTCCGTTCTGCCCGTTTTTAAGGAAGTTTCCTCCACACTCAGTTCACCCTTTTGTCCGAGTCCGAATCTGCATTTTATAACTTCCTTTTCGTCCTCGTTCAGAATACTGAGCATTTCTTCTATCTGCATGGAAAGCTGATGCAGTTCTCCCACAGGCTGTTCTTTTTCTTTTATCTCTTTG
>OMZF01000017.1 GCA_900315465.1 uncultured Eubacteriales bacterium
CAGTCGCACTTTTCGGTACGTTTGACGAGAATATACGTCTGATACAAAATGAATATATGGTATCGGTAGTATGCCGTGATTCTGAACTGAAAATAAGCGGTGAAGCAGAAAATGTTTCAAAAGCCGCAAAGGTGATAGACAGTCTGCTCGGTCTTATAAACAGAGGGGAAGCTCTCAGTGACCAGAATGTACGCTATTGTATGTCACTTGTAAACGAGGGAAATGAAGAACGGCTTGATCGTGTTGTGGGAGACTGCATATGCATAACTTCCCGTGGGAAACCTGTCAAACCCAAAACTCTCGGTCAGAAAAAATACTGTACCGCAATCAGTAAAAATACCATAACACTCGGAATAGGCCCCGCCGGCACAGGAAAAACCTATCTTGCTGTTGCAATGGCAGTAACAGCTTTTCGTGCAAGAGAGATAAACCGCATAATCCTTACCCGTCCTGCCGTAGAAGCAGGTGAAAAACTCGGATTTTTGCCCGGAGATCTTCAAAGCAAGGTTGACCCCTATCTTAGACCCCTTTATGATGCACTCTTCGATATGCTTGGTGCTGAAACATATCAGAAATATGTTGAGCGAGGAAATATCGAAGTCGCACCTCTTGCCTATATGAGAGGCCGTACACTTGATGACAGCTTCATAATACTTGATGAAGCACAGAATACTACCCCTGAGCAAATGAAAATGTTTCTTACCAGACTTGGATTCAATTCAAAAATGGTAATAACAGGAGACATTACTCAGATCGATTTGCCGGGCGGTATACGCTCCGGACTGAAGGATGCAATGAGGATACTTAAAAATATAGACGGGATTGAAAGCATCACATTCAATCCCTCAGATGTTGTCAGAAACCGTCTTGTACAGGATATAATAAAGGCTTATGACAATGCTGCATCCAAAAAATAATATATTATATTTTTATTTATATTGAAAGGTGAGGTTTAAAATGGATAAGATCAAAGTTATCATTACAAACAAACAGAAGGATATAAAAGTACCTACAGGTCTGCGTATGCTGATACGCCGCTGCTGTAATGCCGTTTTGCAGATGGAAGAATTCCCCGGATCTGTTGAAGTAAGCGTTACACTTGTAAATAATCAGCAGATCCGTGAGCTTAACGCAAACTACAGAAAAATAGACTCAGAAACAGATGTACTTTCTTTCCCTATGGGTGAAAACGGAAAGTATGACACTAACCCCACTACAGGCTCAAAAATACTCGGTGATATAGTTATATCTATGGAAAAAGCTGTAGAACAGGCAGAACGCTTCGGTCACAGTCTTCAGAGAGAAGTAGGCTATCTTACAGCACATTCAATGCTCCATCTTCTCGGCTATGACCATGAGGATAACGGACTTCAGCGTCTCAGAATGAGAGAAAAGGAAGAAAAGGTCATGACACTCCTCGGTCTGCCAAGTTCATCAAGCTATGTTATTACGGATGAGGATGAATAAATGAGAAAATTTCTCAAAGGGTTCAAATATGCCTGGTCGGGCATCATACACTGCGTAAAAAACGAGCGAAATATGAGAATTCATATGGTGGCGGCACTGTATGTTCTGATTTTTGCACGTTTTTTTGCGTTTTCAAGAGCTGATTACGGTGTACTTCTGCTTACCATCGGAGGAGTATGGTCGGCAGAAACAGTCAATACATCCGTAGAACTTCTCTGCAATAAAGTTTCAAAAAAGAAAGACCCGTTCATAAGAGCCGCCAAAGATACTGCCGCAGGTGCTGTACTTATATTTGCAGTGTTTGCTGTGATGCTTGCACTTTTTTTATTCGGGGATATTGACGGATGGATAAAATTGTATTATTTTTATATAACACACCCTGTAAATCTTGCAGCACTTATCCTGCTTGCACCTGTGTCACTTATATTCATAACAAAAGGGCCTTCAAAGATTGCAGGGTTCATTAAGCGTACCATAGGAAAAATAACAGGAAAGAATTAATATACCGGAGGAAAAAAGGAATGGAACAGAAAACTGCATTTATAGCAATAGTAGGCAGACCGAATGTCGGCAAATCATCACTTCTCAATTATATGCTCGGTCAGAAAATAGCCATAGTATCATCAAAACCACAGACTACCAGAACAAGAATAATGGGTGTACTAACAGAAAATGATACTCAGCTTGTATTCATAGATACACCGGGACTTCATAAACCGAGAAATGACCTTGATAAGTTCATGTTAAGGTCTGTAAATGAATCTGTTGCGGGAGTTGATGCCTGCCTTCTGGTAGTCGAGGCTAACAAAGGCATAACAGAGGCCGAACGTATGTTTGCTGAAAAATTCAAATCACTTGATATTCCTGCAGTGCTTGCCATAAACAAGACTGATACAATAAAAGATAAAACTTTGCTTGCATCTCAGATAGCAGAATTCTCGGAATTATATTCATTCAGTGCCGTAGTACCCTGTTCGGCAGAAACAGGGGATGGGATAGACGGACTTAAAAAAGAACTCAGGGCTTTAAGTTCAGAGGGTGGATTCATGTTCGATGAAGATACCCTGACAGATCAGCCCGAAAGAGTCATTGCCGCAGAAATAATAAGGGAAAAACTTCTCCGTCTTCTTGAAAAGGAGATACCCCACGGTTCAGCCGTATTTGTGGAAAGAATGAAGGAAAGAGAAAATTCAGACATAATTGATATGGATGCGACCATATACTGTGAAAAGAGCAGTCATAAGGGGATAATCATAGGTAAGGGCGGCTCAATGCTAAAAAAGATAGGCAGCTTTGCCCGTCAGGATATGGAAAAATTTTTCGGCTGTAAAATAAATCTTCAATTATGGGTAAAGGTCAAAGAGGACTGGAGAAACCGTGAATCTATTCTCCGCAGTCTTGGTTATGACAATAGTGATTTTGACTAAGTACGTCAATAATTTTGCCTCTTTCAGTATATAATATATACATAAAAATATATTTATGGGGAGGCATAGTTATGGACGAGGATATGGCATGGAATCGCTTTCTTTCTACGGGGAAAATCGAGGACTACCTTATCTACAAGGACGCAAAAGCACAGGCAGCTCAGAATTTGTCTGAAAAAACAACGGAGGAAAAATATGAACCAGGTAACGGATGGTCTGATACTAAAGGAGCAGCCAATTAAAGAAAAAGACAAGTTAGTAACAGTCTTTACACGTTCAAAGGGAATTATAAGATGCTTTGTACGGAATGCAAAAAGTATAAAAAATTCTTTGTCGCATACAACCCAGACGCTGAATTATTCCCGTCTTTCGATATACGAAGGACGGGGCAGCTACATAATAGATGAAGCGGAAAGTATTGCCATGTTTTATGATCTTAGAATGGATCTCGAAAAACTTTCTCTGGCTAATTATCTGTGTGAAATATGTGCCCGTATGATGCCTGAGGAACAGCCCTCAGAGGAAATTCTCAGTCTTATACTGAATACTTTGTATGTTCTTAACGAAACAGACAAAAATCCACTTCTGGTAAAATCGGTATTTGAACTTCGTTTCATGGCACTTTCAGGATTCATGCCCGATATAATATGCTGTGATAATTGTAAGGAATATGAAACCGATCCGATGTTTTTTTTACCTCTCGAGGCAAAAATCCTTTGCAGTAAATGCCATGAGCATGAAGATGCCTGTATGCTGTCATTGTCTGCTGTCAAGGCACTGAGAACAGCTCTCCTCTCAGACCCAAAAAGAATATTTGCATTTGAACTTTCAGGAAACTCACTGCTTCAGTTAGCAGATTGTGCGGAAAAGTATCTGCTGATACATTCGGAGCATGAGCTTCCGTCATTATTATTATATAAAGATATAAGGGATATGAATAAATATGAATAAACATTTCAAAGCACTTGAATTTGATAAAATACTTCTTAAACTTGCAGAATATACCACCTTTTCTGATGCAAGGGAGCTTGCTCTTGCCACAGAACCCGCAGAGGGACTTTTTGAAGCCCGTGAACTTCTGAACGAAACATCAGATGCACATTCACTTTCGGGACGCTTCGGATCTCCTGCCTTTGGAAATCTTCATAATATGAACAGCTCTCTCAGAAGAGCCGAGGCCGGTGCAACTCTTACAACAACAGAACTGCTCAGAATAGCCGCACTTCTTCGCAGCATACAATCCGTATGTGACTGGAGAAGCAGAAGTGCGGGAGTAGAAACCGTACTTGATATGCGTTTTAATGCTTTGTCACCGCAGAAATACCTTGAAAATAAAATTTCCTCAGCAATACTTTCAGAAGAAGAAATAGCAGACCATGCATCAACAGAGCTTTTCAATATAAGACGCAAAATAAGTGCAGCAGAAAATAAAATAAGAGAACGTCTTGATAAAGCTATACATTCCGCATCAATGCAAAAATATTTGCAGGAAAGCATTATAACCACCAGAGGCGGACGATTTGTAATACCTGTAAAAGCAGAATTCCGCTCGAATATACCCGGTCTTGTGCATGATACATCATCCAGCGGTTCAACTGTATTTATAGAGCCTATGAGTGTTGTAGAAGCTAATAACGAAATACGTGTACTTCGTTCAAAGGAACAAGCGGAGATCGAAAGAATACTTGCAGAGCTTTCAGCAGAAGCCGGAGCATATGCTGACCCTGTCTGTGACAGTTTTCGTATACTTACAGAGCTTAATGTAATATTTGCAAGATCTCAGCTTGCATATTCCATGAAAGCATCTATACCAAAGCTTAATGCTGAAGGAAAAATACTTCTTCATAAAGCCCGTCACCCTCTTATTGATCCTCAGAAGGTCGTGCCTACGGATATAGAACTTGGAATAAATTTTGATACACTTGTAATTACAGGCCCTAATACAGGCGGTAAAACAGTTTCTCTTAAAACCGTGGGACTTCTTACACTTATGGCAATGTGCGGTTTTATGGTACCTGCAGGAGATAACAGCGAGCTTTCTGTTTTTGACCGTATTCTTGTAGATATAGGTGATGAACAGAGTATCGAACAGTCTCTTTCTACGTTTTCAGCACATATGACAAATATCATTTCCATACTTAAAGAGGCGAATGACAAAAGCCTTGTACTGATAGATGAATTAGGCTCAGGTACAGACCCCATCGAAGGTGCGGCACTTGCAACAGCCATACTTGAACAGCTAAGAACACAAGGTGCAAAAATAGCCGCCACTACCCATTATGCCGAGCTTAAAAGCTTTGCACTTGAAACGACAGGAGTAGAAAACGGCTGCTGTGAATTTGATGTTGCAACGCTGCGACCTACTTACCGTCTGCTTATCGGTATGCCGGGGCGTTCAAATGCATTTGCAATATCCGAACGTTTAGGCATAAGCAAAGAGGTAGTAGAAAGAGCAAAAGAGCTTGTATCGGCTGAAAGCTCAAAATTTGAAAGCGTTGTACAGAAGCTTGAAACAAGCCGTGGAGAACTTGAGGAAAAGCTGAAAGAAGCTGATGAAATAAAGGCTCAGGCAAGGATCGAGCTTGAAAATGCAAAAGCATCTGCCGAAAAAGCCGAAAAAGAAAAGGCTGCCGAAATAGCAGCAGCAAGGACTCAGGCAGAAAAAATAATAACAAAAGCAAGAACTCAGGTATATACTCTCCTTGACGAATTAGAAGCAATAAAGAAAAAGCAGGATATTACGGCAGAAGAAAAGGCAAAACTCAGATCTGATATAAAGAATATGGAAAATGCCGCTGATCCTGTTGAAAATCGTTCAAATGAAGAATATGTACTCCCCCGCCCCCTTGTAAAAGGAGACAGGGTACTTATATTTGACATAAATAAGGAAGGAACTGTTTTAGAAGTAGGAAAGGATAATATACTTGTACAATCAGGTATCATAAAAACAAGGGTAGATACAGGTAATCTCAGACTGCTTAAACAGGAAAAAGTAAAAACTCCTCAAAGAAGTGCTACTCGTACCATAAGGAGAGATACCCGAAGCAGTGCTGTTACAGAGGTGGATGTGCGTGGAGAATATGTACAGGATGCAATAATAGATGTTGACAACGCTATTGATGCAGCTGTAATGCAGGGACTTCACCAGATAACCATAATCCACGGAAAAGGAACAGGAACTCTCCGTCGTGAAATACAGAAACACCTCAGAAGTCACCCGTCAATACGCACTTTTCGTCTGGGAGTATACGGCGAAGGTGAAGCAGGGGTAACTATAGCAGAATTAAAATAAGTGACTTTCAGCGTATATATGCAAAATTGGAGTGAGCTTATTGACAAATAAAAAAGTTCTGATAACTGTCATTTTATTGCTGATACTTGCTGTTATTGCAGCAGGTATATATATCGGAATATGCATATCCCTTGCTTTAAAGGATAATTATTCGGATAAATATACTCTTAAAGAAACTGATGATACTTTTCTGGAAACCGTTCTGAAAGGTGCTGTATCGGGAGATGAATATGATATAAGCGATACTCAGATAAATACCTATATCAATAAAAAGTATTGCGGTATCAGTGATGACAGCGGAGCAGAGCATATAATGATTTATTTCCATAAGGACAGACCCACAGAAATATATGCTCAAATACTTTACAAAGGTACTGAACTTGCAATAAAAGCGGATGCCGAAATAAGTATTGAAAGAGATACCAGCACAGTTACAGTAACTCTTGTAAATGCATATATAGGGGAACTGAAAATATCCGATCACTTTCTTTCACGAATCCTTCACCGGATATATGACAATTCGGAATTTGTAAAAGTTGACGGAACTTCACTTTCTGCAGTTGCGGCATATGAATTTGAAATTAAAAATTTTGAGGTACACGCATATCTGAAAATATTTACTCCTGTTGAGGGAGCAATACATTGCCGCTCAAACAGTCTGAAGGGTGAAGCACTGCGTATTGCCGCAGAATATATCATGTCGGACGAGGGCAGAGAAAAAATATCCGATATATATAATTATTTCAAAGATAAAGTCGGTTCATGGTTTTCGGATGATGAATAAAAAATACGGCTGTTGCACAAGTTGCAGCAGCCGCTTTGTTATTATTTTTCTTTTTTATTTTTGTCCTTTATCCAAAAGTAAAGCACTACCGAACGTATCCCCACATAAGTAGCCCCTGCTCCCATAACAAGACTGAGTATTCCCATAACAGGCCGGTGTTCGAGTATCGTAAGTATTATCCCTATGGAGATAAGCGGTATCCCGGCACTCAGAGGAATAAATATTGATGTTGATTTATATTTAAGCTTTCCTTCGGTTGTTCTTTCTTCATCCTCGGCAATTTCCTCGGGAGTTCTGACAGTACGCTTACGCATAGTAACAAGAGTATATATACCTATCAGTATAAACGGCAGAGAGAAAAGTATTAATATCCAGCCGCCGTATGTTATTGTTTTGGTGCTTATTTCATCGGGAGCATTTTTGTTGTACAAAATAGTTACCTGATCCCCGATACGCCAGGACATTTCAAATTGTCCCAAAGGTATATCGTTATATTTTTCTCCGTTCACAGTATAACTGACAAGCGTTTCCGTATTATTGGTCGTTTCAGTTGTTTCAGTTTTTTCAGCAAATCCCGATATAACCGCAGTGCATTGTCCCATATGCTGAGGAGGCATATTTGACACTACTGTATAACTGCCGAAAACCAGAAAAATCATGCCGACAAGCAAAAGTAAAAATCTTCCTAATTTTCCGAGATTAGAAACCGGTTCCATCCGATCACTCACCCTTCTGCGTTATTTGTAAATGTAACATCCGTTAAAATAGTTTTTGAAACGTTATTGTAATAAGTATTGAAATAAAATCCTTTATCCGTATTATCAGCAAGAAAATCATTTGTCCATTCTTCTATATGCTCAAAAGCATAATCATAATCAGCTTTTGTTTCAAAACGTACCGAAAGAGCCTTTATACCTTCATTGGTCGAATGATTTCTGAGTATATCGTGAAAATGCTGCTCATCACACAGATCACTAAGAATAAGCTGATTATTCATCACATGATAATTAAGTCTTTTGGATGAACATACAGGTATACCGAGAGAGGTATACACTTCTCTTATATCACGATTATCTGAGATCATATCATCAGAAGCATTAAAAAATCCGTAATGCGGAAGATTTGACTTTTCAGGTGTAAGCTGTACATTATCAACTGTTATATCCACATGATACCATTCATCTTCTATTTTTACGATATTCCATGAATGTTCCGCATAAAGAGAACCTGCATTCCAACGTGGATAGCCCGATACACACAAACACTCTATACCAAGCTTACGCATACACCACATAAAACCCTTGCTTATAGCCTCACATCTGCCGAGACCGTCAATAAGAGAGCCGTAAACAGAACCGGACAGTGCTTCGCTTTCGTTATAAATACAATTGTAGAAAATATTATCATATACATATTTTTCTTTTTCAAGTTCGTTTTTTCCTGAAAGTATATTATTCAATCCGTCAAAATATTCATCAAGTTTTTTTCTTGAACTTTTGTAATCCTGTTCGGGAATAGAATATATAAATCCCACACCACGATATAAAGAAGGATCTCTTTCGTCATAATACGGATAATAATCGCCGCTGAGATGTATAAGTTCAGGACAGTCATAATTGAGCAGATACATAAGCGTACTTATTTCTTCCTCTGTAAGAGGACGCTCAAAATCAACACCCTTTTGATATGAAGCCGCCGCCTGATATAAATTACAGAAATAATACTGCATTTCACGGCTCAGACGCTTAACAAAATATTTATCCTCAAAATCCTCTACAACGGAAGTATCAGGAGCCGGAACTTCAAATTCCGACGTTTGCGGATAAGGGATATAACTGCTTTCATACACTGATGACGACTGCAAAACAGATTGTTCAGAACTTTCTGCCGGCAAAGAGCTTTCTATATCAGGCAAAGATGTATTTTCGGATTTTTCCTCCACAGAACTTTCGGCAGATACAACCGATTCCATTATTTCTGATACCTCAGAAGAAACAGTTTCAGAAGAAGTCATCTGGCTGTATTCTTTTTCAGCAGTATTATTACAGCCGCAAAAAGTAAATTGCAGAGTAAGGATAAGAGCAGCTGCAAGAATTCTTTTTTTCATAAATAATCCTCCCACAGCCTTACTGCCCGCCGAAATTTCCCTGATTATAGGGATTATTTGGGTCATTGTTTATATTTGTAAGAAACGGATTATTAAGATCCATATCTCCATGATCTATATTCTGATCTGGAACAACCGGCTGAGAATCAGCAAAACTTGCGTTCGGGTCATAATACGAACCATCAGGAGATGAATTCTCTCCTTCTTCATATCCTGAATACGTAGCAAACGGGTCAGAATAGCTGTCCATAAGATTATTGCTAAAAACATCTCCGGCACTATAATCTATACTGTTATCACTAAGACCGTTATCGACTGTCGGATCGCCAAAAGTACCTATATCCTCAGGCTTTGCAAAAAGAGGCTTATAGCCGTGGATATTTCGTATTATAGTATCAATATTTATCCATGCCAGTAATAAAGCACCAATGAATATAATTGCAAGAATTATATATGTTGCAAGATGATCTGTATACAGAGAGGCAGGGTGACAGTCCGAAGGATTTTCCGCAATATAATATATTGAAATAATGTCGCCGGGCTCAAGTGTTCTGAGACTTTGATCTGTTTCATCAATAGTGGTGGTAAAATTCTTTACATCATCATTCATATCCGTACTGAACGCTATATCAAAAACATAATGTATAACAAAATCCTCATCAGTACCTATAGTATATGCTGTTTTGGTAAGTATTTCAGCTTCAGCCTCAGATGCCTGCATACGAAAATCTCTTGCTTCCTTGCTTGCATTATTAACATTCACAGAGATACCTATACATACGCCCATTATGATAACTGCAAGAATAACTAAAACTATAGGCGGAATACGAAATTTCTTCTTTTTTTTTGTTTCTGACTTTTCCATAAATCTGTACCTCCTGCATGACAATACGTTTTATATCCCACATTATAACACGATAAATCATAAAAGTGAACTACCCATTGTCTAAAGCCAATGGGCTTCCTGCTTCATCGTCCTCGTAACCTACTAACTCCACAGGCGTAAAATCGGACTGAACCGTCCCTACTCG
>OMZF01000126.1 GCA_900315465.1 uncultured Eubacteriales bacterium
ATATTGAAAGCTATAGACTGCATGGGATATTCATCATCAAATACAGGTTCGCTGCCGTCATCGGTACCGACTATCTGACCGTCACCGAAGCAGTTGACCTTCAGCAGTACCTTGTCAGTCTGGGTTTCGCCTGTGGGCACGGGGTCGTTGCCCGGTGCTGCGAAAGCAGCAGTTGCTCCCATTGTGCCTGCAAGGGCAAGCACCAGCATCAGCGTTATGATCTTTTTCATTTCAAATACCTCCAACTATGTATTATTATGATAATTATCAGCGAAAACGAGAGTTATCGCCAATCTGTTTTATTTTAGCACGCAGGGTGCAACAAATCCGCAACAAATCAAGCCGTTTTTTGATATTTTTTTAAAAAAACCAAAACTTTGTTAAAATTGTATATTATTTTAATCTGATTATACAGATAATTGTCGAAATTGCAATATACTCTTTCCGGTACAGGTTTATTGAAATTTCATTATATCAATGATAGAATGAATATAACAGTATTTTGGAGAGAAGATGATAAAAATGACGGATTACACCATAATGACATATATCACGAATAATTATATCACCCTGCTGCTTCTTGCTTCCCTTACGGTACTGCTGATTGCAAACCGTAAAATGAAGATAAACGGTCTGCAATATATCTGGATGATCATGGGTATCGTTTTTACCCTTACACTTTGCGAAGCCTTTGAGGATATGTGCGATCTTTATAACTGGGACTACCGGCTGTTGTATATCAAAACGGCAATGGTCTATTGGCTGTATCCGCTTGTCGGTATGATAGAAGTATATCTGGTCACACCGATAAAGCATAAAGTGTTGACAGTCATACCCTATATAATAAATTGTGTATTAGTATTATCAGATCTGATTTTTGATACACATATAGTTTTTTACTTCATAAGGCATTATGATTATCAGGGCGGCTTCCTGTATATTTTGCCTATTGCCGTTCTACTGTTTTATGTTATTTTGCTCGGCGTATATTCAGTGATATACATAAGCAAACGATCTGTTTCAAAGGGATTTATTATCGGCTTTATGACAATATCTTCTGTCATAACGGCAATAGGCGAAAAACAAGGCTTTGCTACGGGGCATTCAGAAACTGCTACTATGATCGAGATACTGGTCTACTATTTCTTTCTTGCAGCCATCAGCTACACCGAAACGCAAAAGAGACTGTACGAGAGTCGTATTGAACTTGAACAGGAGAGAGTAAAGCTGCTGACGATGCAGATACAGCCGCATTTCATATTCAATTCGCTTGCTACATTGCAGTCACTGTGCTATACTGACGGCGAAGCTGCCGCAGATCTGATAGTTGTTTTCGGGAATTATCTCAGAGCAAACATAGATTCACTTGAATCCGACAAGCCGCTGCCTTTTAGCATGGAGCTTGAACACATAAAGCAATTTATAAGCCTTGAAAAAGCCGGAGCAGATGTGGATTTTGAGGTTATCTTTGACCTCAGAGCTACAGGATTTACTATACCGCCGCTGACAGTTCAGCCTATTGTAGAGAATGCCATAAAGCACGGTGCTCTCACAAGACATGACGGTACAGGCAAAGTAATAGTAAAGACAGAAGAAAGCGATGATGATGTTACCATAACGATCACAGATAACGGTATCGGTGCAGACTTAACAGATATTCAAAAAGAGCATTACAATGTAGGCATAGAAAATGCAAGAAAGCGTCTTGAGATCCTGTGCAAAGGAACGCTGGAGATAAGCCTCTCAGAGGACGGCTGTATTGCAGTTATCAAATTACCGAAAGCATCGAAGAAAGCGGAGGCAAGTATATGAACATAATAGGCGTTGACGATAAAAAAGCAATCATTATCACACTTGAAAAAATGCTGAAAAAAATAGACCCCGACGGTCAGCATCGGTTCTATACCAATCCTCTTGATGTTGTGGGTGATCTTGACAAACCCCTTGACACCGCATTTTTAGATATAGAGATGCCAGAAATGAACGGTGTTGAGCTGGCAAAGCGTATCATTCAGCGTTATCCGCAGTGCAATATAATTTTTCTGACCGGACACACAGAATATATGCTCCCAGCTTTTGACATACATTCAAGCGGCTATCTTGTAAAGCCGTTTTCATCGGACATGGTGAGGGATGTTCTGGAGCACCGACGCTACCGAAGTACCGATATTAAGAAAAAGCCCGTAAAGGTGCAGTGCTTCGGATCTTTTGAGGCTTTTTCACGAAACAAGCCCATACAGTTCTCCCGAAAAAAGACCAAGGAGCTTTTCGCTTTGCTGATAGACTGTAAGGGAGAAAAGTGCAATGTAGATACGATAATCGTCAGGATGGAGCCGACAGCAGATATAAACAGCTCAACAAGATCACAGATAAGAGTATATATAAGCAATCTGATAAGAGTATTTGGCAGCTTGGGAATATGTGATATTGTCATAAAGGAAAACAATGCTGTCGGCATTAATATGAGCCTTATCGACTGTGATTATTACCGCCTGCTTGATGGTGATCCCATTGCAAGATCACAGTATATGGGCGAATATATGACACAGTATGAATTCGCCGAAAAGACAAGGGCATGGCTTTTTAACGATTATCTAAAAAAATAAAACATCCCCGAAACCACAATGAAATGCAGTTCCGGGGAAGTATTATTATTCAATGTCAAGGACATCCGAAAAGCCTGTTACCTCAAAAATCTCCATTACAGGCTCGGTCACATTGCGGACAAGCATACCGCCCTTTTCGTCCATCATCTTATACGCTCCGAGCAGAACTCGAAGTCCTGCACTTGATATATACTCCAGCTCAGCAAAGTCGAATATGAGTTTTTCAGCTTCGTCAAGTTCCTCATAAAGCTTGTCCTCGAGATCAGGAGCAGTAAGTGTATCAAGTCTGCCGGAAAGTGCAACTGTAAGCTCACCGCTGTTTTTTGTTGTTTTTATTTCCATTTATAAAACCTCCGATATATTAATTTGCCTGTTATGACAGGCATTACTTATACATTTTAGCATACAAATCACAGCATATCAAGCTGTTTAAAACCAAAAATTCAGGAGATGACATTATGACACTAAAGGATATTGCCGTAAAATCTGACCTTGAAAGTGAAGAACAGGCAATTTTCACAGAGTACATCCGAAACCGTTTTGACGGTATTGAAGAAATAGCCGAAAACGATTCCGATTTTCTTGCAATGTGGGAAAAGATAGTAAGCTATGCGAAAATTTTCGGTGCTGACAAAGCTATAAACCAAAAAATATGCCCGAAGCGTCCTGTAAGCTGGAGTTCTTCCGATACGCTTGAAATCAGGATATATGATTCCTTTGCAGGAAAAATTCCGATCATATCCGTGCGTGATACCGCAGATTTTGAACAGCTCGTCACAAATATCGCATACAAGGGAATACGTCCGGACGGTATCAAAAAAACCGGAGCATCATTTATATCGGGCAAAACAACATGCTTTATTATTCTTTCGGCTAAGCCCTACAGTAATGTTCCGGCATCAGAACTTGGACTGAGCAATGAAAAAGACTGGTGTGAAAAGTCACTTCTTCTGCGGCAGGCTCACGAATGCACGCATTACTTTACAAAGCATACCTACGGCATTTCAAACAACCTCCTGCACGATGAGATCATGGCTGATTTTATCGGAATGTATGAGGCATTCGGCTTTTATAAGGCGGAATGGTTCCTGAAATTTTTGGGTATCATAGAGGGCAGCGGCAGCAGACTTATGTTTTACACAAAAGACCTGTCCGAAAATGTTCGCAAAGCGGTTTCGTGGCTTGCTGTACTGTCGGCGAACGGTCTGGAAAGATGGTCAAAAACTGACAG
>OMZF01000095.1 GCA_900315465.1 uncultured Eubacteriales bacterium
AGAATCTTCAACGGATTGTCTGCTAATGATTTGCTTAAACAATTAAATGTCGCTTAATTTCACTGACATTTTATATTGCAATTTAGAAGTTTTTTGTTTCCATAAAAAAACAGTTGACAGAAAAAATATTTCGTGCTATATTTGTTTTACTGAATACTTGATGCTATGACGAGGAAGCGGATACACAGAGTTTGTATAGCCAGAGAAAGACGGTCATCGGCTGGAAGCCGTCTGATATACACGTTGTATTCGACACCGCCTCTGAGCCTTCCGACAAACGCTTTGCCTAAGTCGGAACGTATGTCTGCGTTAAAGACAGAGATGTTTTATCTCCTGAGCGGCAGATTTCTGCCGGAAAAAGGGTGGAACAGCGGTGCTTATGCCTCGCCCCTTGTGTATTTGTATACACGGGGCGGGGATTTTTGTTTTTAGCATAGGTGTAATAATTTACGGAGGTAATAAAAATGATCAAGGTAACACTGAAAGACGGTATCGTTAAGGAATTTGAAAACGGTATCTCAGCTGCTGATGCGGCAAAATCACTTGGAATGGAACTTTATAAGTCTGCCTGTGTATGTAAGGTAGACGGTGAGGTAAAAGATCTGAGAACAACTCTTGAAAACGATTGTGCATTGGAAATTCTTACATTTGACAGTAACGAGGGTAAAAAGGCTTTCTGGCATACAACATCACATATACTTGCACAGGCTGTAAAAAGACTTTTCCCGAATGCAAAATTTGCAATAGGCCCTGCTATTGACAGCGGATTTTATTATGATTTTGATGTAGAAAAGCCGTTTTCTCCCGATGATCTGGAAAAAATTACAGCTGAAATGAAAAAGATAGTAAAGGAAAAGCTTGCTGTTGAGCGTTTTCTTCTTCCGCCCGATGAAGCAATAAAACTTCTTGAGGAAATGGGAGAACCTTATAAAGTTGAACTTTGTAAGGAGCATACAGACAAAGGAGAGCCTATCAGTTTCTATAAGCAGGGAGAATTTACAGACCTTTGTGCAGGCCCTCACCTTATGAATGTATCTGTTGTAAAAGCAATAAAGCTTACGGCTTGTACAGGGGCATACTGGAGAGGTGACAGCAAAAATGCTCAGCTTTGCCGTGTGTATGGTGTATCATTCCCGAAACAGTCTCAGCTTGACGAACATCTTCAGAAACTTGAAGAAGCAAAACTTCGTGATCATAACAAGATAGGCAGAGATCTTGAATATTTTACAACAGTTGATTATGTAGGTCAGGGACTTCCCATCCTTCTGCCTAAAGGTGCAAGAGTTATACAGCTTCTTCAGCGTTGGGTAGAGGATGTTGAGCAGAAAAAGGGCTGTCAGCTTACAAAAACACCTCTTTTTGCAAAACGTGAGCTTTATAAAATTTCTGGTCACTGGGATCATTATCTTGACGGAATGTTTGTGCTTGGAGATCCCGATGATGAAACAAAGGAATGTTTTGCACTTCGTCCTATGACTTGTCCTTTCCAGTATCAGGTATATCTCAATAAACAGCGTTCATACCGTGAACTTCCTATGCGTCTTACAGAAACATCTACACTTTTCCGTAATGAAGCATCAGGAGAAATGCATGGTCTTATCAGAGTAAGACAGTTTACTATTTCAGAAGGACATTATGTTCTTCGTCCCGATCAGCTTGCAGATGAATTCCGAGGATGTCTTGAGCTTGCAAAATACTGCCTTGATACAGTAGGTCTTCTTGAAAACTGTACATTCCGATTCTCTCAGTGGGATCCTGCAAACCCGAACAATAAATACGAGGGTACAAAAGAACAGTGGGATCATGCACAGTCAGCTATGAAAGAAATACTTGATGATATAGGACTTGAATACGAAATAGGTATAGATGAAGCTGCATTCTACGGCCCGAAACTTGATATTCAGTATAAGAACGTATTCGGAAAAGAAGATACGATAGTAACAATACAGATAGATATGCTTCTTGCTGAAAAATTCGGTATGTATTATATAGACAAAGATGGTCAGAAAAAACTGCCGTATATCATTCACAGAACATCACTCGGATGTTATGAAAGAACGCTTGCATATATGCTTGAACGTTTTGCAGGAGCTCTTCCGATGTGGCTTACGCCTGAACAGGTACGTGTTATTTCGCTTAACGAATCACTTGCTGACAGAGCAAAGGAAATAGAAGCAGAACTTCAGAAGAAAGGTATCAGAGCAACAAGTGACCTGCGTACAGAAAAGCTCGGATATAAAATCCGTGAAGCACAGCTTGAAAAGATACCATATATGCTTGTTATCGGTAATAAAGAGGCAGAGGAAGGCACTGTATCAGTCCGCAACAGAAAGAATGTAAATATGGGTACAATGACACTCGACAGCTTTATTGCTATGGCTGAGGAAGAGATCAACTCCAAAAAAAGAGACTAATATTCAATTAGCAATTATCACTACAAAATAATGTACTGCCATCCTGAACGCAGACAGGTTGGCTGTCATCCCGAACGAAGTGAGGGATCTTTTGAAATAAAGCAGTTGTTTCGGAAAGATTCTTCGCTTCGCTCAGAATGACAGGGAAAGGAACGCTCCTCAGAATGACATAGTATGTTGATTTAAATTTGTGTTACAGGGGTAATTTAAATGACGGATAAGGAAAAGGCAGGATCTGCTGTGGAGCTTCTGAAAAAAGAATATCCGGATGCGGTATGTTCTCTTGTATATACCGACCCTTTGCAGCTGCTTATTGCAACAAGACTTGCCGCACAATGTACGGATAAGCGTGTGAATATGGTTACTCCAAAGCTGTTTGAAAGATTCACGACTGTGCAGGATTTTGCAGCGGCAGAACCTGAAGATATAGAGCCATATATAAAATCATGCGGTTTATATAAGACAAAGGCAAAGGATATTTCTGCTATGGCAAAAATGCTTTGTGAAAGCTATAACGGTATTGTACCCGATACGATAGAGGAGCTTGTAAAGCTTCCCGGCATAGGCAGAAAAACTGCCAATCTTGTAGTAGGAGATATTTATGGAAAACCTGCTGTTGTTGTGGATACCCATTGTATCAGAATAACATCAAAACTTGGTTTTCATCAGAGTAAAGATGCTGCAAAAATCGAAAAGCTGCTCAGGGAGCTTTTGCCGCCCGAAGAATCAAATGATTTTTGTCACAGGCTCGTACTTCACGGAAGGGCTGTATGTACAGCAAGAAAGCCTGATTGTGAAAACTGCTGTATGAAAGAAATATGCAGCACATATAATAACAAATAAAAGAATCATCCCCATGCAAAAGGTACTATAACTTACTGCATGGGGATGAATTTTGATTGTCATAAATTGATGAAAAAACTATTGGATACTAAATCGGGTGCGGCGGATCGCCGCTGAATTTTAATTTATGCCATAAAAAATGATTTTGATAATGATGCATGATTAATAAATAACTATTGGTCATTAAATCGGGTGCGGCGGCTCGCCGCTGAATTATTCTGTTTTAGTTCCGCATTCGGGACAGAATTTCGGTTTTTGGTCTTTAAATTCAAATCCGCATGATGAACAAAAAATATCTGAAGATATTTTTTTCGATTCTAAAGGTTCAATGTTCATACCCCAAAATGCTGTCATCGGTGAAATACCTGCATTTATTGAAGGTCTGTATATCATAGTATTTTGTGCAGGTCTTTTTGCGGCATCCGGAATTTTTATCTTATCCATCATATCTTCTCTTGCAAACACTGACAGCGGCATACTCATATCGCATACCATCATGGTAGTAGTAAGCATATCAGGATATACCCTTATTGATGTAAATGCACCGAAATCACTTCTTGTAAGGCTTTCGGGCACTATATAAATATCATCAGGAGCATAATTATAACTTACTACATGAAATTTTTCCATGATCCTGAACCATTCTACCTGATTATTTTTTATAATAAGAGGATTATTTTTATCTCCGTTCCACTCGTACCATGCCCCCTGAAGTTTATCGATAAATTCTTCATCTCTTATTTTTATGTGGTCGAAAGGTCCTTTTTCCTTTTTGGTAAGGGTGTAAAGAGTTTCGCCCATGATAGTATAGTAATACAGGAATTTCAGTTCACCGTTATCATAAGCAAGTTCTTTTATTTCAGTCATCATTTCGCCTGTTGCAGTTCGTGAAAGAATATTATCCGCAAGATCTATAACAGTACGTTCTCCTGAATCTAAAAGGTCGGCATCATAAGAAACAGTTGTTTCAAGGGTAACAGAGCGGTCATATCCTCTGACAGTCAATTTTTCATTTCTGAATTCCAGATAGTAATGGTATCCTTCTTCCCAGTAGCCGTTAAGTTTTTCTGAAAATTTCATATCGTATCACCTCAATATTATCCTATAGTTTCAATAAGAAAGCTTACCGGTCTGAAACCGTCATTGCATGAAATCATAACAGAATTCGGATTTTTCATCCAACCGTCATAAATATCCTTTGCACCGTATGCTAAAGCCATTACAAATGCAGACATACTTTCCCATGCACTTATGCATAGTCCATCAGGACACAGACCGTTTTTTGAGATAAAGGTCTGTCCTGCTTCCATGCTACAAGGGTTATCAATAGGATTTTCATATTTTTGGATAAGGTCATCATGACATACTTTTTTCATTACGGTTATTCTGACATCCTTCACAGTTCATTCCCCCTGCATAGTTTATTATTTTTATTATATAATAGTATTCGTTAAAAATCAATTTACAGTAAAGCATAATAAACACTAATTGCTAATTGGATAAAAAGGTGTTATAATGGTGAGGATAACCGCAAAACAGCGGATAAATGATAATGGGAGAGAAATATATGGCACTTGTTACGGTACAGGGGTTGAAAATGGAATTCGGAGAACAGCTTTTGTTTGACGGAATGAATTTTGAAATTCAGGATGGTGACAGAGTAGGTCTTATAGGTGTGAACGGATGCGGTAAATCTACTCTTTTTAAGCTCCTCACAGGAGAATATTACCCTACCGATGGAACTATAGTTATAAATAAAAATGTTAATATAGGTTATATGGAACAGCACGTCTGCCGTAATCTTGAACGCAGTGCGTATGATGAAGTTATGACTGTATTTTCTGACCTGCTTGCAATGGAAAGCGAACTTGACACTATAAATAATACTATAGCAGGAGAAAATCCCGAACTTCAAAAGCAGGTTGAGCGTCAGGCTTTTCTGCATGATGAATTTGTAAGAAGGGGAGGACTTACCTGCAAATCAAGGGCAAGGTCTGCACTTCTGGGACTTGGTTTTGATGATGACGAAATGAAGCTTCCCATAAGCTCTTTAAGCGGAGGTCAAAGGGCAAAATTGCAGCTGGCAAAACTATTGCTTTGCGATGCCGATCTTCTTCTTCTGGACGAGCCTACAAATCATCTTGATACCCAAAGTGTAGAGTGGCTTGAGGAATATCTTATTCAGTCAAAATGTTCTTATATGGTTATTTCGCATGACAGATATTTTCTTGATAAAACCACTAACCGCACTTTTGAAATAGAAAATCGTCATATGGAAAGATATAAGGGTAATTACACAGCTTTTCTTCCTCAGAAAGAGGAGCATCTTCTCACTCTTAAAAGAAATTATGATAATACGATGAAAGAGATAGAACGTCTTGAGGGGATAGTAGAACAGCAGAGAAGATGGAACAGAGAGAAAAATATAAAGACTGCCGAAAGTAAAATGAAAGCTATACACAGACTTGAAGAGGGTCTTGTCAAACCTGAAAATGCTCCCGACAGTATAAATTTCAATCTTGGTATAACAAATCAGAGCGGAGAAGATGTCCTTGAGGTAAAAGGACTTGAGCTTTCATTCGGTGAAAAACAGCTTTTCAAAGATGTTTCGTTTGACATACATCGTGGGGAAAGGATATTTATTCTCGGGCCTAACGGATGCGGAAAAACATCTCTTTTGAAAACACTTCTCGGTACATACAGAGCAAATGCCGGACGTATACGTTTCGGTGAGGGAGTAAAAACAGGCTATTATGACCAGATACAAACAGGAATGGACAGCGAAAAAACTGTTTTTGATGAACTGAGTGACCGTTTCCCGTCTATGAATAATACACAGATAAGAAGCACCCTTGCACGTTTTTTATTCAAAGGCGAGGATGTTTTCAAAGAGCTTTCCACTCTCAGCGGAGGAGAAAGGGCAAGAGTTCTTCTGACGATACTTATGCTTAAAGGGGCAAATCTGCTTTTCCTTGACGAGCCTACAAACCATCTTGATATAAATTCCTGTGAGGCACTGCAGGAGGCATTGTCTGAATATCAGGGTACTCTTGTTATCGTGTCACATGACAGATATTTGATAAATGCACTTGCGGATAAAATATTTTATCTTTCGGCTGACGGAATAAAGGTCTATGAAGGTACTTATGAGGATTATCTCAAAAAAGCACAGCCGTTTGCTGCTTTAAAAGTACAAAAAAATTCTCCCGCACAAGCAGGAGAAAAACAGACTGATTATAAAAATAAAAAAGAACAGGATGCACAGCGTAGGCGTACCAAAGCCCGTATCACAAAGCTTGAATCAGAAATAAAAGAACTTGAAGAAAAGCTGGCTGATTATAACGAAAGTCTTAATGACCAGTCAACAGCCAGCGATTATGAAAAATTACTGGAAATTACATCCGCTGTTTCGTCTTGTGAAAATGCACTTGAAGCAATGTATGACGAATGGGAAAAATTACAGCTTTCCCTTGAATCTCAGTCGGAAGGCTGAGCTAAATATCTTTTTATATCATCATAGAATGAATCGGGAATATCATCCACAGGGATATTAAGCACTATAGGTTTGGAAATATCAAGACTCATTATGCCCATAAGTGAATGGGCATCAATAGTATAAAAATCGGAAACAAGATTTATCGGCAGTTTTTCGTATTTTGTGGCAACGGCAACGAACGATTTTACGGCTTCAGTATCACTGAAAAAAACTTCTGTTTCAAACATAAATAATTCCTCCCTGTCGGTATAAAAAACGGTTGATGTCTTCTGTAACCATTGTAACAGTATTTTTACATAAGGTCAACCTTATTTCTGTTTTTCGGTTGAATCTATGATAAAATCAAACAAATAAAGACATTTTTTGGATATTAATAGGAGAGAAAAAATGAAGATAAAAATATTCACACTTGGCTGTAAGGTCAATCAGTATGAATCTGAGGCAATGCAGGAAATTTTAGAAAAAAACGGATATACTGTCGCTAATGATAATGAAAATGCAGATATTACGATAATAAATTCATGTGCGGTAACTTCTTCGGGAGAATCAAAGGCTGTAAGGCTTATTCATAGAGTCAGGAGGGAAAATCACGACACAGTAATTGTTCTCACGGGCTGTATGGCACAAACCATAGCGGACGGAGAAGAAAGACTTGATGAAGCGGATATAATTCTCGGCAATAAAAGAAGGGGAGATATTGTTGACGTACTGAAGGATTATTTTGAAAACCGCAGGAGAATTACATTCATTCCACCTTATGAAAAACAGGATGAATATGAATCGCTGAGTGTAAGTTCATTTTCGGACAGAACAAGGGCATTTCTTAAAATCGAAGACGGCTGCAACAGATTTTGTTCCTACTGCATAATACCCTTTGCAAGAGGCAGAGTGAGAAGTGCTTCTATTGAGGAAATAAAAAATGGTATACATACATTTGAACAGAACGGTTATAAGGAAGTGGTAGTAGTAGGAATAAATCTTTCATGCTACGGGCAGGATATAGGTGAGAGTTTCAAAAAAGGCATTATAACGGCTTGTAAGTCGGGTAATGTAAGAATACGTCTTGGCTCACTCGAACCTGAATCAATGGATCTGGAAACGCTCAAAGCTTTTGCACAATATCCGAATTTCTGTCCTCAGTTTCATCTGTCACTCCAAAGCGGATGCGATGAAACATTAAAGCGTATGAACCGTCATTATACATCTGCTGAATATGCAGAGATAGTTAAAAATATAAGGACTGTTTTTGAAAATGCATCCATAACAACTGATGTTATGGTCGGTTTTCCGGGAGAAACAGAAGAAGAATTTGTTAAGTCGCTTGAATTTGTAAAAAGCATAGGTTTTGCAAAAGTTCATGTATTCCCATATTCACGCAGGAGGGGGACTGTTGCGGATAAAGCAGAAAATCAGGTCGGCGAAAATGTCAAAAAAGAAAGAGCGAAGCGTATGTCAGAAATGGCAGAGGGAAAAAGAGTTGAATTTTTAAGAACTCAGATCGGCAGGATCGAACCCGTACTTCTCGAAACACGCACACATAATGGTTGTCTGGAAGGTTATACACCTAATTATACTCCCGTTTGCGTAAATGCCTCCGAAGAACTGATAAATACTATTGTAGACGTTCATATTGATTCCGTTTCCGATGACGGCACTGTATTCGGAACAATTATATATTGAATTTTTATTTGTTGTAAAAGTATGTCTTAACCTCTCCAGCAGCGAGTTGTCGCACCCGATTGATGCTATGCGTAGTTTATAAAAAGCCTGTCATCCTTAGTTTACACTCTGAATGACAGGTCATATCAGATTTTCAAATTTTTGATTTGGTCAAAATCAGGAAATTTTCTGCTTTTGTAATCCATAATATAGGCTTGTATTTGCATATCTCCGCCGTTCTGGGTATGTTCGATAGCATAATTTACAAATTTTGTTATATTGCGTTTAGCAGCGAATTTGTCAGAATCAAGCAAGCCCTTTACGGTGGTATAATCATCAATGTCGATAAAGTATTTCAGTATCTTTGTGATGTTTTTCTTTATGTAGGCTTCGGCTTCGGGCTGGCTGTCTTTCAGGAATACCTGTGCAACAAATTGGAATTTTGTCGGGTGATCCATTTTTACTGAGTAGTCTTTGTTTTCAAGCATTGACTTTACATCTGAGGAATACACTTTTTCAAAGTTCCATTGTGAACCATCAATGATATAACCAAAAGCAGGGAGTTTTTTCAGTTTACTGCATCCCCAGAACGCATCATCAACAACATCTGTCACGCTGTCGGGGATTGTGACAGTGGTAAGGCTGTAGCAATACTCGAACGCACAATTTCCGATACTTGTCACGTTTTTGCCGATGGTGACAGAAGTAAGGCTTTCGCATTTATAAAATGCACTATCTCCAATACTCGTCACACTGTCAGGGATAACTACTTCTGTAACACCAGGTTCTTCTATGTAATTCTTCAAAACACCGTTTTCAATTTCAAATGCCATTGACTTTATCCTCCTTTTATTAGTGAATAATAAATTCCGAAATTGTTTATAAAGATATTCTAACATATATCTTTGTTTTATACAAGTTTCTGTAAATGTGTAAATCTGACAAACTGCAAAAATGACGTGTCATTTTGAGGAATGTCCTTGGGGCACGAAGTGACGAAGAATCTTTAAAAACTAAGACAACCATTTTTTAGTTCAGCGTAGTAAATTTGAATAAACACTCCACTCTCCAAACTCCACAATCTTTTAAATATTTCAGATAAAAAACGATATTGCTTGATAATATTTTTATATAATTTTACTATTTAACTAAAAAATATCACAAAAATTATTGCATAATTCATCTATACTTTATGTAAAAAATGTAGTATAATAAAACAAAGCTGTAAAGCTGTTAATAATTACCACTATCCGAAAGGGGTGCATAACATGGATGTTATAGCAACAAGAAAAGAAAAAGTTATTTATAGAGACGGTGACGTTGTTATAAAAGAATTCTCGGAAAAATTTCCGAAGTCTGATATACTTAATGAAGCACTGAATCAGGCTCGTGTGGAGGAAACAGGTCTTCCAATACCTGCACTCAGGGCAGTATCCGTTGTCGACGGAAAATGGGCTATTACTATGGATTATGTAGAGGGCAAAACTCTTGAACAGATAATGAATGAAGATCCTGAGCATATAGAAAAATATATGAACGATTTTGTTGATCTTCAGCTCAAAGTGCAGTCTAAGAAAGCTCCTCTGCTCAATAAGCTCAAGGATAAGATGAACCGTAAGATTTCATCACTCGGCGGACAGGTTGATGCTACTATCAGATATGAGCTTCATACCCGTCTGGACAGTATGCCTAAGCATAATAAGCTTTGTCACGGCGATTTTAACCCGTCAAATATTATTATTGATAAAGACGGCAATCCCCATATCATAGACTGGTCACACGCAACTCAGGGCAACGCTTCCGCTGATGCTGCAAGAACTTATCTTCTGTTTGCACTGAAAGATAAGAAACTGGCTGATATGTATCTTGATATGTTCTGCAGAAAGAGTGATACTGCAAAACAGTATGTTCAGCAGTGGCTTCCTATAGTTGCTGCTTCTCAGCTCGTTAAGAGAATTTCCGGTGAAGAGGAATTCCTCAAGGGCTGGGTCGATGTAGTAGATTATCAGTAATTTGTATGACCTCCGAATGTTCCGAAGGACACCTCTGCTTTTTAGCATTGGTGTCCTTCGGTTCTTTTATTTATGATGCTCCTACAGAAAGAGTGAATATCTTACTGAAAATAAATGCAATCGATATTTCCTGAACATCCTCCGCTGCAACTATCGGGGTATCAGCCATAAGCTTTGAATCTGAATAATATTCTACTTTACCGATATTATCACCTTTATTTATCGGAGCGGTTACGGTTTCGGGAAGAATTATCTTACTTTCTATACTTCCTGCCTTATCCTTTTCCATAAGTATACAGGGAGCAGGTGAGGTCTTTGTATTCACAGCTGATCTTACACCTCGTTCAACATTTATTGTTGTTGCTGCACCTTCGGAAATTTCGGGAGTATACATCATATAATTGGCAAATCCGTAATCAAGCAGTGCTGCCGCATCAGTAAAACGCTGTTTTCCTGTGGAACAGCCTAAAACTACAGAAATAAGACTAAGTCCGTCACGCTCGGCTGTAGCTGTAATGCAGCTGCCTGCCTGAGATGTAGTACCCGTTTTCATACCTGTGATACCGTTATAGGTGCGGAGAAGTTTATTGGTATTAACAAGCTGAGTTTTTCCTCCTCTCAGCTCAGAAATTCTTGTTCCTGTATATTTCAGCACAGCCTTATGTTTCAAAAGTTCCCTTGTCATAAGTCCTACATCATAGGCACTTGTCAGATGACCTTCTTCATCAAGTCCGTTGCAGTTTTTGAAAGTTGTTTCTTTCATTCCGAGTGAAGCGGCTTTTTCATTCATTTTTCGTACAAATGAATCTTCACTTCCGCTTATATGTTCGGCAAGGGCAACCGCCGCATCATTTGCACTTGCTATAAGTGTAGCTTTCAGCATATCATCCACGGTCATTGTTTCACCGGGTTCAAGCCATATATCCGAACCACCCATTGAAGAAGCGTGTTCTGATGCTGTAACTATATCCTCAAGTTTTATCTTTCCGCTGTCCAGAGCCTCCATTACAAGTATGACGGTCATTACCTTTGTAATGGATGCACACGCCCTTTTTTCATGGCTGTTCTTTTCAAAAAGTACCTTGCCGCTCGTACTGTCCATAAGAACAGCAGACGGGGCTTCTATATCCTTATCGGAAACAGCTGCTGCATTAAAACTGATTCCGCCCATTGAAATCACAAATGAAAGTATTATTGCACAGATGTGTTTTTTCATTATATCCTCTCTCCCTTCAACATATTTTTATGCACAGGGTGAGGGGAATATTCTTTAGTATGCTAAAACCTCGTGACCGTCCTCTGTTACGAGTACCATTATTTCCCATTGTGCAGACGGCTTTTTATCTGCTGTGTAAATTGTCCAGCCGTCTTTCTTGTCGCAGTATACCTTTTCCGTCCCCATATTTACCATAGGCTCGATAGTGAATATCATGCCGGGAACCATAAGCATTTCTTCGCCCTGCTTTGAAACATAGCTTACCCATGGGTCTTCATGGAATTCAAGTCCCACGCCATGTCCGCCTATTTCACGTACTACGCTGTAGCCGTTTTTCATTGCGTGTTCATTCACAGCCTGTCCCATATCACCCAGAAATCCCCACGGAACGACTTTTTCAAGACCTATTTCCACACATTCCTTTACAATATCTACCAGACGGCGTTTTTCTTCGCTTACGTTTCCTATACAAAACATTCTTGATGAATCTGAAAAATAATCATTATATATTGTACTGCAATCCACATTTACAATATCACCGTCTTTGAGTATCACTTTATCACTCGGTATTCCGTGACAAACAACATCATTTATTGAAGTGCATACGGTTTTCGGATAACCCTGATAATTCAGCGGTGCAGGAATACCTCCCAGTTCGGCTGTTTTTGATGCTACAAGATCATCAATTTCCTGAGTGGTCATTCCTTCTCTTATGTTTTGGGCAACGTAATCGAGAACGGCAATATTTATCTTGCAGCTTTCCTTTATTCCCTGTATCTGTTCAGGAGTTTTGATTATGTCACGAGTGGGAACGATATGTCCCTGACTTTTGATATAGCTGATTTTTTCATCAAACTGTTCGTGGCATTTTTTGTATTTCTTTCCGCTTCCGCACCAGCACGGATCATTTCTTCCTATTTTTACCATAATAAAAAACCTTCTTTAACTATCATTTCGGTAAGACCGATATAACCATTATACACGTTTTTTTACAAAAAGCAAATCATATCACAGCACTTTAAACTTTTTACAGCATATTATATATTAAAAGCAGGAATTAAGTTCAAAAAGAAAATTATATTGAAACGGAGTGGAATGTATGATCTGTAATTATGATAATTGCTGCAGTGAAAATAAAAAACGCTGTTGTAATGAATGTATGAGCGGTCTTGCCGTTCTGGTAGAAATAATAGGAGGATTGCTTTTTACTGCGATAGTTGTATTGCTGTTTATAAACGGTATCCTCACATCTGCCGAAGCAATAGCGACTGCTGCACTGATTTCCGGACTTGTATACCTTGGTGTGCTTACCGCATCATCTTTGCTGCCTGACGGGGAATCGCTTAAGGGCTGTGTCGGCTGTAACCTTGCAGGGATAATAACAGGTATTTTCGGTACTGTTTTTTCTGCTATTATCGGAATCGCTGTTACCTTTACGGCAGGGGATACTATTTCTGCCGTTATTTTGGGAATAATCGCATTTTTCTTTGCTTATATGATAATAAGCACATTTTTCCTTGTTAAAAGTTGTATAAGACGTTGATATGTCCTGCTTTATGATATAAAAGGAGTTACTCGTTTTTGTGCGGGTAACTCCGTTTTTTTATGCCGTTTTGGTAAGGATGACTATAAGAATGACCGTTATGAGATAAGTGAGTATCAAGGGCAATCTGAATATCTCAACAGGAAATTTCGATTTATATACAGCGTATGAAATTATCACGGATACAGCTATACTTATTACAGAAACGGGAATTACAGCAAGTTCAAATGAAATGAATTGACAAAGTAATGGCATAAAAATAAATATCAGACCGAAAAGGGCATAAAGTCCCACTGACTTTGCACATACAAAATGCAGGAGATGAGGTCTCAGACATGAAAGCTCCACTAATATCCATCCCATATATGCAAGTGCAAAAGGCTTGAAAACATTCCAGGGGGTATCATAAACGGAAGATATTATATAACTCCATGCCGCTTTGTCAGACCATTCAAAACACATTCTGAATACCCATCCGACAGATAGTATTACAAAAAAGGATAAAGGCTGAAAATATGTTTCTTTTTTCATATAAGCATATCAAGTATTCCCAAAGCACGGGACATAGCAGAATGTGAGGCATTGTAAAAAATACGTTTCAATCTGAAATTATCTGATATATTAAGATATTCATTCCTGAATTCTGATTCAAGCTGTAATTCGTGTGAAAGTCTTGAGCGAAGCACACTTCTGAATGAACCTGTTTCCCTCACAGACGGAAACTGTATATCAGAATGATCATGTGTCATATTACGATAAATTTCATATAAATTTTCTGCCGAATTTCTGCATTGATCTGAAAAGCTTTGTGTTATTTTCTGAGATCTTTCATCGGGAGCTGACCTTGCAAGGATCTGATAGAGCTTTGAGTCATACAGCAATATACCCGAATATTTTTTAACTCTGCCGGAAAGTGCGGTTAAATTATTCAAAATGATCACCTCTGAACATTATATGAAGGGGAAAAGAAAAATATTTTCTTGATTATTATTGCATTAAAGAGTATAATGCAATTATGGAATGTATTTAAGGGAAAGAAGTGGAAGTTTTTTAATGAGAATGCGAAATAAACCCTGGGCAAAGCCTGAACTTGAGGCTTGTGCCTATTTTGTGGGAGACCCTGTGGGGATGAAAGGAAAATGGCTGAGCTGTTTTAAAAAGGAACAGCCGCTGTATATTGAACTCGGATGCGGAAAAGGTGTTTTTGCAGCAGAGTCTGCAACAAAAAATCCCGACATCAATTATCTTGCCATGGATATTGAATATAAAATGCTCGGTGTGGCAAGACGTAAAATAGCCGCCATGTATGAAGAAAAGGGGATGAAAGAGGATAATATAATCCTTACAGCCTGCAATATAGAAAAAATCTCGGAAATATTTGCTCCGGATGAAAGAATAGCTGACAGGATATATATAAACTTCTGTAATCCATGGCCAAGAAAAAAACATAAAAAACACCGCCTTACACATCCTCGTCAGCTTGAACAGTATAAGAATATACTTAAACCCGATGCACAGATACATTTTAAAACTGATGATGATGAACTTTTTGAGGAAAGTGTTGAGTATTTCAAAGAATGCGGATTCACTGTAAAATATATTACCCGTGATCTGCATAAAGAAGATTATCCGGAAAATGTTGTTACAGAACATGAAAAAATGTTTTCTGATGAAGGAATACCGATAAAATTCCTTATAGCAGAATTGTAAGCATGGAGTGAAATGATTTGAGAAAAATAAAACAGCTTATGTCATGTATAATAGCTGCAACGCTGGGACTTTTTCTTTGCGGATGTTCAGATATAAGCTTTGGTGAGCAGACTTTGCTCAGACCACCAAGAGCAACAGGTGATCAGGCAGAAATACAGAACATAATAAAAGAACAGACAGGCAGCAGCTATAATCTCAAATATCCCGGAACAGGTGAATACCGTTCTGCTGTAACAGTATTCAAAACGGGAAATGATAATAAAGAATATGCTGTGGCACTTTATTCAACCGAAAAGGGATCAAAGCAGAATATAAGCATTATTTCTCACGAGGAAAACGGTTGGAATTTGGTGGGAAGTTTTTCCAAGACCGGTACGGGAGTAGACCGCCTGATATTTGAAGATATTAATAGTGACGGTCAGGATGAAATAATGGTTGGCTGGACTACTTATAACGAAGGTCAGAATACACTTTCTGCATACTCACTTGAAAATGAAAGTGTGCGTGAGATGGCAATATCCGAAAGTTACACCGATCTTATGATCGCTGATATTACCGAAAATTATTCCAAGGATATTATTCTTTTATCCCTGAGATCAAATCAGAGTCCGTCAACAGCAAAGCTTCTTCAATATTCCGAACAGGAAAAAAAGCCTATTGCAAAACTTTCAATAGAACTTGATTCCGAGGTTACGGAGTTTGCAAATACCATATACGGCAAAATATCCCCCACTAAAAATGGTATTGTAATTGACGGAGAAAAAAACGGCGGTATGCTCTCCACTCAGATAATATATTATGATACTGCACTGCAAAAGCTGTATAATCCTCTTGTTACAGACAGCGGTACTGCGGCTACTAACCGAAAAGATATGATAACCTCAAGGGATATTAATGGTGACGGTATTATTGAAGTACCTGTTGTATCTCAGTTGCCTGTTCCTGCAAATACAGAAGCGTCTGCTGTATGCAGTTTGGTATCATGGAGTGCGATTGATCTTGAAAAAAGTGTACTCAGTCATGTAGTAAGCACAGTGATGAACTATAAAGACGGTTATTATTTTGTTATGCCTGAAAGCTGGAACGGAAATGTTACAGCTGTAAGTGATGCGGAAAGAAGATGTCTGAGTTTTTATCTCTGGTCGGGGAAAACTTCATCTTTGGGAGACATTATGCTAAGGATAAACAGATGCAGTGTTTCACAGTGGCAGGATGGAAAGAATGAAGGCAGTGTACTTATCAAGAAAGTAAAAAAAGGTAATACACAATATATCATAAGTGCCGATCTGTATAAAACAGAGGCAAAGGATAATCTGAATATAAATGAAGCCAAAGTTATGCAGTCGGTAGTTATACTATAAATAAAGAAATGGGGTAATTTCTGATGAAAAATATACTTGTAGCAGAAGATGAAACTGCTATTCGTGATTTTGTGGTAATAAACCTGAAACGTGCGGGCTACAATGTGACCGAAGCCGAAAACGGTGCAGTTGCTATGCAAAAATATGATGAAGCAAACGGTGATTTTGATATTGCGGTGCTTGATATAATGATGCCTGAGCTGGACGGTCTGAGCGTCTGCAAGGAACTCAGAAAAAAGAACGGAAATCTCGGAATAATCATGCTCACGGCAAAAACTCAGGAAATGGATAAGGTCTCAGGACTTATGCACGGTGCTGATGATTATGTTACAAAACCGTTCAGTCCTATGGAACTCGTTGCACGTGTTGATGCACTTTACAGACGTATTGCCATTGCAGAGATGCGAAGCGAAAATAATTTTAAGGAAGAAATCAAATCCGGTAATTTTTCCCTTAATCTTAAAAATCATTCCTTAAAGAAAAACGGCAAGCTTATCGAACTTACACAGGTCGAATTTCAGATAATGGAATATTTCTTCTCCAATCCCGGAAAATCACTTGACAGAAGTGATATACTCAAATATGTATGGGGAAGTCAGTATGTAGGTGAAGAAAAGATAGTTGATGTAAATATCCGCCGTCTGCGTATGAAAGTAGAGGATAATCCTTCTTCTCCGAAATATATTATGACCGTCTGGGGTCTGGGTTATAAATGGGATGCTAAATGACCCTGGAGGTGTAACTTTTGAAAGGTATAACCAAAAGATGGGTTATGAATACCTTCGGTGTGATACTGTTGATATTAGCCGTACTGATAATTGCCTTTTCATTTGTTGTTCAGGGACTTTACTATAACGGCATACGTCAGACACTCAGTGGCCGCTCGGGAGAACTGACGGCTGTATTTTCCGATTATGACGGGAGTTTCTATGAACTTGCAAGAAAGTATGTAGAGGAATTTCCCGATAAGGAAATGATGGAGCTGATAGTTATAAACCGTACCGGAGAACCTGTTATAAATTCAACAGGATTTTCTCCCGATGTAAAACAGCCTATGCCGGATTATGATGCTGCACTTCTCAGCACTGACAAAATGGCTGACTGGTACGGAAAAAACAGTTCAGGCGAAAAAATAATGGCTCTTACAAGAATTATTACAGACAGTAACGGTGATAATATCGGTGCTATGAGGTATGTTGTATCTCTTGAGGAAGCTGACAGAAAAATATTTATTGCAATATCACTTGTATGTGTGGCAGGAATACTTATAATGTTCTTCATCTTCATATCAAGTACATATTTTCTTCAGTCAATAGTCCGTCCTGTAAGAGAGATAAGCGAAACTGCCAGAAAAATCGCAAGAGGAGATTTCAATGCCCGCATAAATAAATTTTATGATGATGAAATAGGAGACCTTTGCGATACTATTAACTATATGGCAGGGGAACTCGGTACAGCGGATAAACTTAAAAATGATTTTATATCATCCGTTTCCCATGAACTGAGAACGCCTCTTACCGCAATACAGGGCTGGGCGGAAACTATGCAGCTTGACGGTTTTAATGATAAGGAAACCCTTGAAAAAGGTATGGGTATAATTATAAAAGAAACTGTCCGTCTTGGCGGAATAGTTGAAGAAGTGCTTGATTTTTCGAGAATACAGCAGGACAGAATGGTGCTTATCATGGATAAGGTCGATATTCTTGCAGAGCTTGATGAATCAATATATATGCAGAAGGAAAGGGCATCAAAGGAAAATAAGCATATAACCTATGAAGCCCCTGATACCGACTTGCTTCCGGTTGTAATAGGCGACAGAAACCGTTTGAGACAGGTATTTATAAATATAATAGATAATGCACTTAAATATTCGGATACTGACGGAGTTGTTAATATTACGGTAGAAATAATAGGCGATCAGATAATAATTACGGTAGCTGATAACGGATGCGGTATTTCCGCAGAAGATCTGCCAAAGGTAAAGCAGAAGTTCTATAAGGCAAATCAGACAGTAAGAGGTTCTGGTATAGGTCTTGCGGTAGCAGATGAAATAGTAAGACTTCATAATGGGGAACTTGATATTGACAGTACCGAAGGCATAGGCACTACTGTTTCGATAATACTTCCGATACTTCCTACAGATCCGGAAGTACCTGAACCCGAACAGCCGCCGCAGCTGCCTGAGGGTTAAAATAATCATAATATCCGGGAGGAAAATATGGGATTTTTCGCAAAAATAAGAGAAGGTCTTAAAAAGACAAGAGATGCACTTTTCGGAAGAATAGATTCTTTGCTTAAATCTTTTACAAAAATAGACGATGAACTTTTTGAGGAACTTGAGGAGCTTCTTGTAATGGGCGATGTGGGGATGTACACTGCCGAGAAGATATGCGATGAACTTAAAAAGAGAGTAAAGGAACAGGGTATCACCGATCCAAAAGAAATAAGACATCTTCTTGAGGATGTAGTGACCGAAATGCTGAAGGGCGGTCAGGAGCTTGATGTAAGCACAAAACCGTCTGTAATACTTGTAATAGGTGTAAACGGTGTAGGAAAGACTACTACAATAGGTAAACTTTCGGCTAAATTCGTAAGAGACGGAAAAAAAGTTATTCTTGCGGCAGCGGATACATTCCGTGCGGCTGCAATAGATCAGCTTGAGATATGGGCAGAACGCAGCGGTGCGGATATAATAAAACAAAATGAAGGTTCAGACCCTGCCGCAGTAGTATTTGATGCAATTTCGGCAGCAAAGGCGAGAGGTGCGGATATTATTATAGCCGATACAGCAGGAAGACTGCATAATAAGAAAAATCTTATGGCAGAGCTTGCTAAGATCAACCGTATAATAGACCGTGAACTTCCCGGTTCTGCCAAAGAGGTTCTGCTTGTGCTTGATGCCACAACAGGTCAGAATGCTGTAAATCAGACAAAGGAATTCAAAAATGCGGCAGGCATTACAGGTATTGTACTTACAAAGCTTGACGGTACGGCAAAGGGCGGAGTAGTTCTTGCAATAAAGGAAGAGCTTGATGTTCCGGTGAAATTCATAGGCATAGGTGAACAGGTGGATGATCTTCAGCCGTTTGATCCGGAAGAATTTGCAAAAGCACTCTTTATGGATGATGAAAGCTTTGAAGAACTCGAAAATGAAACAGAAGCACAGACTGATAACAGCGAAGAAGATAACAGACCGGCTACGGCTGATATATGGGATAAGATAGATGCCGAGGCGGAGGCAGAACGTCAGGCTGAGCTTGATGGCAAAAGCGAAGAAGAAATTCAGAGAGAAAAACAGGAAGCTCTCGAAAAAGCAAAAATCGAGGCTGAAAAGGAAAAACAGGAACAGAAAAAACGTGCCGAAGAACGTAAGGAAAAAGCAAAATCAAAATATAACTGGAATACATCACAAAGTGAAACAAATACTTCCGACAATGATGACGATGATTGGCTCAAACAATGGAGAAACGGTGAAGAATAAGAAATGAGGAATAAACATGACTTTTGTTATAGCATCAAATAATCCTAAAAAAGTAGCAGAGTTTCAGCGTATATTAAAGCCTGTCAATGTTACTGTAAAAACAGCGGCAGAGCTTGGTGTGGAGCTGGGAGAAATTGAAGAAACCGGACTTACTTTCAAAGAAAATGCCGAAATCAAGGCAGAGGCAGTAATGAAAAAGACAGGCTATCCTGCCATAGCGGATGATTCGGGTCTTTGCGTAAAAGCACTTCAGGGAAGACCGGGTGTATATTCCGCAAGATATGCAGATACCGATGAAGCAAAAATAAACAAGCTTCTTGATGAACTTCGTGAATGCGGAAGTGATGACAGAAGTGCTTGTTTTGAATGTGTGATATGCTGCTGTTTCAGAAACGGAGAGAAATTATTCGCTTTCGGCAGCTGTGAAGGTACAATAGGCTTTGCACCCAGAGGAAATAACGGTTTCGGATATGATCCGATTTTCTTTGTGGAAGGCAACAAAACATTTGCTGAACTTACAGATAATCAGAAAGATGCTATGAGCCACAGAGGCAGAGCACTGAGAGAACTCAGCGAAATGCTTGCAAAACATTTTTCAGGGAACTGAAAGAAAAAGGAGAAAAAGTAATGCTTACAAGTAAACAAAGAGCTTTTTTGCGTTCACTCGCAAATGATATAGATACTATAGTTATGGTGGGAAAGGGCAATATGAGCGATCAGATAATAAAACAAGCTGATGATGCCCTTACCGCAAGAGAAATAATAAAGGGCAGAGTGCTTGAAACTTCTGAGCTTTCTTCACGTGAGGCGGCAGAAATAATTGCCGCACAGACAGGCAGTGAAGTGGTACAGGTGATAGGTTCAAAATTTGTTTTGTTCAGAAGAAATACAGAAGAACCGAAGATACAGCTTCCTAAAGCAAACAGAAAAAGGTGACTGAGTTATGAAAATTGCAATGTTCGGAGGCAGCTTTGACCCGATACATAACGGTCATGTAAGTCTTGCCCATGCATTTGTAGATACACTTTGTCTTGAAAAGGTGCTTATAATACCCACACATTATCCCCCGCACAAACAGAAAAAAACAACTGTTACTCCTCAGCAGAGACTTGATATGTGCCGTCTTGCATTTGAGGGAGAAGAACTGTTTGAAGTAAGTGATATTGAGATAAAGCGTGAGGGTAAAAGCTATACTTATATGACACTTGAGGAACTCAGCATTATATATCCTGATGATGAACTTTATCTTATAACAGGTGCTGATATGTTTATGACTATAGATCAGTGGAAAGAACCCGAAATAATTTTTCGTCATGCTGTTATATGCGGTGTACCGAGAGATGATGACGATATTTCAGCTCTCAAAGCACAGGCAGAAAAATTATCGTTGCTCGGAGCAAGAACAGAACTGCTTGACCCGAATATAATGACTGTTTCAAGCACTGAGATACGTCAGAAAATATCGGACGGTCAGAAGATAACAGGGCTGGTTCCCGAAAAGGTTGAAAGGTATATTTGTGAAAACGGCTTGTATGCCGATACAAAAATCTGAAACGGATGTGATTTTATGACTGTAAAGGATTACGAGGTACTTATGGCTTCAAGAATGCGTCAGCCCAGACTGAAACATTCCAAAAATGTCGCAAAAGAGGCTGTAAGGCTTGCCAAAAAGTATGGGGCAGATGTTTCAAAGGCAGAACTTGCAGGAATACTGCATGATGCCACAAAGGAAACTCCCGAAGAAGAACAGCTCTCACTTATCGAAAGGGCAGGGATAGTTCTTACCCCTCTTGAAAGGACTACACATAAACTATGGCACGCAATTTCAGGGGCAGCTTTTGTTCAGGTAGAACTCGGTATAACAGACGAGGATATTATCAATTCCATACGTTTCCATACAACAGGACGTGAGGGAATGTCCTTGCTTGAAAAGGTAATATTCATTGCCGATTTTACATCAGCTGAAAGAGATTATGACGGTGTTGACAAGATGAGAAAAGCGGCAGATAAAAGCCTTGAGGAAGCTATGCTCGAAGGTCTCAGTTTTACAATAGCAGATCTTTCTCAAAGAAAGCTTGCCATAGCACCCGATACATTTGCGGCTTATAATGAAGTTGCGATTATTAAAACAAACAAAAAGAAATAACGGAGGATAAAAATGGATTCACTTGAAACAGCAAGACTTGCTGCAAAGGCACTCGACAGCAAAAAAGGACAGGATATAAAAATAATCAAAATACAGGATATTTCATCAATTGCGGATTATTTCGTAATAGCCACAGGTAATTCCAATACACAGGTAAAGGCACTGGCGAATGAAGTTGAATTCCGTCTTGATCAGGCAGGAATAAGTGTTTCTGCTGTAGAGGGACAGGGGAATGATACATGGATACTTCTGGATTATATTGATGTTATAGTTCATGTTTTTTCAGATGAAGCAAGAAAATATTACAGTCTTGAACGTCTTTGGGAGGACGGGAAAATAATTGACACAGGACTTTCCGGAACGGGTGAAGAATAATGAATGATCTTATTGCATTTTCTGATAATGACAATTACCTTGAAGATCTGTCATCGGACGGAAACGACCTTATACTCACCATAAGAACATGGGAAAATGCTTTGAAAAGTGTACGGTTTATAAAATACACAGGACTTAAAGATAAACAGTCTTCGGGAGTGGAGATAGGAGAAGTGTCCATACTTTACCGCTCCGCATTTCTGGATGAAATAGTAAGTGATAATCTGCATGATGGTCTGCCGCCGGAGATTGCAGGCAGACTCAGGAGTTTTTGTTTCAAAGGTGTATGCAGTGAAACGGTAGTTTTAGAGATAATTGCTGAAGATGCCATTGTTGAATGAGTATTATTTTTGTAGAAATACATATTAATTTCTTTGATTTTTGTTAAATCTGCATATAGAAGATATTGCATTTTTATTTGATTTTTGTGTTGACAAAAAGTGTTGATATAATGTATAATAGTATGGTATCGTAATGACACAAACCCCTGCCTTTTGGCGGATGGGAGGGAAGATAAATGGCAGAAATCAGAATTAAGGATAATGAATCTCT
>OMZF01000019.1 GCA_900315465.1 uncultured Eubacteriales bacterium
ACAAAGCGGCAGCAGCCGAATGTCTTGGCAATTTGTATTCTTTGCTCTTTATTTGGGTATATCCGATACTTATATGCTTTTAACATTAGCTCTCCACCGCCTTAACTTTGATTTTCTTTTGTACTCATATAGTTATTATATCTCAAAGCTACGCTTTGTGCAACCTTAACCCACCGTCTAAAGCCGGTGGGATTGCGGTTGCCATTTTTTCAAATTGTTAATGCTGATTGCCAATTGATAAGTGTTTTCTCCGAAGCAACTGAAAGGCAGAACAACAAATTCGGCTTTTCCGCAGATGTTTTCAGGATCAACCATTCTCTGTCCATCGGGAGTGCTGATATACACACCATTTGCTGCCGATGCGGCAGGCTGTGACACCAACGCACAATAATAATCACCGTCTTTTATACAGAGAATAACATCTCCCTTTTCATAGCTGTCGGCGGTAATTCCTGCCACAACAGCAACCTCGTCATTACCTTTCAGTTTTATATTTTTTACAGGGAATATCCCGAAAAACAAATGAAATACACAATTCAGCACCACTGCTGCAGCAATAACAGTATAAATAAATCCTTTTGCACTTCTCAGTGCCGCAAGACTGTCAGCAGTGTTGATATAGAATTGTTCGGAACTGATCTTGTGAACGTCATTTTTCATGTTCTTATTCCCTCAACAGCGGATAGCAAAAAAGGGACAAAACAATGTCCCTTTTCCACGGTTATTATTTGATTTGCTCTTTAACCTTAGCAGCCTTACCAACTCTGCCACGCAGATAATAAAGCTTGCTTCTGCGAACTTTACCGTTTCTTACTACCTTAACATCAACAACGTTAGGTGAGTTTACAGGAAATACTCTCTCAACACCAACACCGTATGAAAGACGGCGTACAGTAAAGGTCTCAGCGACACCGCTGCCTCTTTTAGCGATAACAGTGCCCTCAAACATCTGGATTCTTTCTCTTTCGCCTTCACGGATATTTACGCTTACACGAACCGTATCACCGACCTCGAACTGAGGTTTGTTTTCCTTTAAAGATGACTGTGCAATAGTTTTAAGTGCGTCCATTTTTTCTTCCTCCTGTTATTATAGACATTCATGCACACATACAGGATGTGCAGAGGACTGTCCGTTTCAAAGTACGGTTTTCACCATGCTCTGAACCCCATCACAAGTGACGGTTTCAAAGACTTTAGTATTATAACACATATTTCCGTACTTTTCAAGGCATATTTCAAAAAAAATATTACAAACATTCTTTTTTCTATTGAAGTTTAGAAAATACAATTATATAATTAGTGTGGAGTGTGAAGTTATGAATGAAAATACAGTTAAATTTAAAAGCAAAAAATTTGCTGTCAGAATCATAAGATTATATCAATTTCTATGTAATGAAAAGAAGGAATATGTTCTGTCTAAACAAATACTCAGAAGTGGAACAAGTATCGGAGCAAATATTGCAGAAAGTGAATGTGCAATCAGCAGGAAAGATTTTCTTTCAAAATTATATATTGCTTTGAAAGAAAGTTCTGAAACTTTGTATTGGCTTGATTTACTATTTGAAACGAACTATATTGACGAAAAAATGTATCATTCTTTTAATAGTGATTGGAAGAAATCAAGAAGATGCTCCAGTCATCAACTAAAACGATCAGTAAAACTCTGTGAGGACGATCAAACCGGATACGCTATAACTCCACACTCCACTTTCCACACTCCAAACTGATTCGAGGTGATAGTAATAGGACACATAATAGATTATTTCAAAAGAACGGACAAAACCTTTTGGCTGCTTATAACAGCTATGTCGGTTTACGGATGTATACTTATTGCAAGCCTGCAGCGTGGGGATGACGTAAACTTTTTAAGAACACAGATAATGGCAATAATAATAGGTTATGCTGCGGCAATAATTATATCTGTGGCGGATTACAATTTCTTTGCAAAATGTTGGTGGTTAGCCGCCGGAATAGCACTGTCACTGACTGTATCGGTATTTTTTATCGGAATACAGGTTGCGGGAACAGATGATGTCGGATGGATACGGCTTCCGGGAGGAATGACATTTCAGCCGTCTGAGCTTACAAAAATATGCTTCATTCTCACATTTTCAAAACATCTTGCATACCTGTCCGAGATAAACCGTCTGCATAGTTTTTTGGGTGTTCTTACACTCGGTATACACGCCGCTATCCCTGTGGGACTTATACATATGCAGGGTGATGACGGTGCAGCACTGGTTTTCGGCTGTATGTTCCTGATAATGTGTTTTGCGGCAGGTGTACAGCTCAGATATTTCATCATTCTGCTTGTCGGCACGATAGCTGCTGTGCCTTTTGTATGGTCAAGGCTTATGAATTCTGATCAGCAAAGCCGTCTGCTTGTACTTTTCTCAAATGATGATGAAATGCTGCGTTCATATGGCTGGCAGCAGTATCAGGGCAAAATCTCTATCGCTTCGGGCGGTCTTTTCGGAAAAGGACTTTTTAACGGCCCTCGTGTTGAAAACGGCATGGTTCCCTATCAGGAAAATGACTTCATATTCACCGTAGCCGGAGAGGAACTTGGTTTTGTTGGCTGTGTCGCAATATTACTCCTGTTTGCCATAATGCTTTTCAGAGTATTGCACACTGCAAGAATTGCGTGTAATAATCTCGGCAGAAATATATGTATCGGTTTCTTTTCTCTGCTTATAACACAAATAGTTATAAATCTTGGTATGGTAATGGGAATCCTTCCTGTTATCGGTATAACTCTCCCGTTTTACAGTTCAGGCGGTTCATCGGCAGCGTGTCTGTATCTTGGAGTAGGACTTGTGCAAAGCGTTTTCATGCACCCCACCGATGACAGCGAAAAACCTGTCAAAGTCGAAATTTCAAAGACTATTCAGGGAAGTATATTCGCACCCTGAACAATCAGCAAATGACTGTTGTAATTTTTTATTTTTACAGCAGTCATTTTTCTTTTTACTCAGATTATTATTCCGTTGCAGTGGTCGATCTCGTGCTGAATTATCTGTGCGGTAAAACCCGAATATCTGCCCTTATGCTTTTTCATGGTGCGATCCTGATACTCGACTTCTACCTCTTCCCAACGCATTGTTTTCCTCACACCATCAAGCGAAAGACAGCCTTCTTCGGTTTCATAGCTTTTTTCAGAATGTGATATTATTTTCGGGTTATACATAACTATCGGTGCTAAAGGTGTCTGAACAACAATTATATTTTTTCTCACGCCTATCATATTTGCCGCAAGTCCTACACAATGTTCACTGTTTGCTATGAGTGTGTCTTTAAGATTATCACCTGTTTTTATGTCCTCTGCTTTTGCAGGAGATGATTTTTGCATAAGAAATAATACATCTCTGATAATTTTTCTTTCCATTATATTTATTCTCCTTTCTTTAATAAACTTTAGAGCTGAGGGGATTTCCAAAATAGAAGTACCTGCACAAATTAATACATTTACTAAACATTAAAAATCATGCTTATGCAAATTTCATGTTTGCATAAGCATATATTTTATTTGTTTTTTTATATATTATGATGCTATATAATTATTGAGAGGTGATTCTATGTCATATATTTTTATAACCAATAAAGAAAAATATAAGCGTGTTGGTCTCAATATCGCACTTCAACGTAAACTAAAAAATATGTCTCAAATTGAACTTGCCGAAAAAGTTGGTATCAGCAGAACTCATATCAGCAATATCGAAGCTCCTAACATGAATACCAATATATCGCTTGAAGTCATTTTTAATATAGCAGATGTATTGGAGATACCTGTAAGTACAATTTTTAACTTTAACTAATTAAATGGGAGAGGTAAAATATGTCATCTTGGGAAGAATTTGAAAAAAATTGCGTTAAGTATCTTAATGAAAAATTTAGTGAATATGCAGCATTTGAACATAAAGGGGGAGCAGATTCCACTGTTCCCGATATATTGGTCAAAACCAAAAACGGAAATTGTTTTTATATTGATGCTAAACATTCACCGGCTCAGTGCGGTCAGTTTGTATTGCTGCCGGATATTAATACAAGACAATTCGTTTACAGTTCGTCAAAGTCAGATATAAATATCTATTCCAGAAGTATCATGGAATATATGAACAAAGACTTCGATAGTTTCAGAGAAGCAGGAACTAAAGGAAAAAATATAGATATGGAAAACGGTTCTGATATATTTGCAAAATGGATAATTCAAACATACAAAGAAAAAAATGTAGAATTTTTTATATCAAATAATTACACAATCATTCCAATTGATAATATTGCCGATTATTTTGATATTTCAGCAAAATACAGAATCAAAAGAAGTGGTTCAGACAATGTAAGAGCAAATAGGACAGAAATTGTTAAAAAATATATAGAGTCTTTTAACTATTCCATTACAAACATCCGAACAGCAGGTGATAAGCTTTTTGTTTCTTCATCACAAATATCACATAATCAGCGTTTTATATTGGATGGTTACGAATTTATGTTTTCCAAGCGTGGAAATGAATTTGAAATACGTAAACTTTCAAACACATATAATGCTAATGTTATATTTTCAATCAGATGCAAGGAAAATATTCAGGGATTAAGTGACAGGGATTTTATATATTATCTGAATAAATAATTATTTTAGTGACTTTTTTTCATTGCCTTTCCGATTTCTTCTCCAATAAACTGTAACACATCAATAACAACTGAATTACCAAATTGTTTATATGCCTGACTCGAACTGTCACTAATTATGTACGAATCAGGATAACCCATTATTCTGGCACATTCTCTGGGATGCAATCTTCGGGTTCTTCCATTGATCAAATATCCTCCGGTTTTAGCAAACACTCCTCCGCCATAAGCTGAAAGAGTGATTGCAATCCCTTTTGTACTGTAAATTCTTTCACCTTGTCCACCTTTGTTGACAATGCCCAATCTTATAGGTTTATTTCTGTATTCATTATCAATGACATTGTTATAGTATGTGTCCGGTCTATCAATATAGAGTTGACTGACCATACTTTCGTCATTCAGCAGAAAATCTTCTAAATGTTTCGCAAGAGGGAACGGCTCAGGATAATTAAATTCACTAACATAAAGATCTTTTCTGAAACAAACCATATATATTCTTTCACGGTTTTGAGGTATACCATAGTCTACAGAATTCAAAACTTTTTGATAAAAATTATAACCTAATTCCTCCATTGTTCTTTTCACAACATCAAGTGTATGACCGTTATCATGTGAAGCAAAGTTTTTTACATTTTCCATAAAAACTATCTTCGGTCTTTTTTCTTTAACTATTCTCGCAACATCAAAAAATAAAGTGCCTCTGCTATCTTCAAACCCTCGTTGTTTCCCACTGATTGAAAATGCCTGACACGGAAATCCCGCACATAAAATATCATGTTCCGGTATTTTTTTTCATCAACCTTTGTAATATCCCCTTCGGGAGTGTCTCCGAAATTTTCGGTATACACCTTTTGAACATACTTGTCCCATTCATTCGAGTAAACACATTTTGCACCTAATGATTCAAGTGCTAATCTGAAACCTCCCAATCCAGCAAATAAATCAATAAATGTCATATTATTCAGCAGCTTTTTTTCTATCTTTATCATTATAAAAACCCCACAATACTAATTACAAGATAATTATAACTCAGTACACTTTCATTTTCAAGCATTTAATGTTTTTCACAGAATTTTGCTGATTGAATATTTGAGGTATCAGTTGTCAATAATAATATCGGGTGATTAATATGACAATGATTTTTTGTGATGAAAATTGTATCTATCAGCGTGAAGGCTGCTGTAAACTTGAATGTGTGACAAGCGTCAACAACAGGCATGACAGCGGATGTATACACAAAATAAAACCTGCTGAACTTCTTGTCACTTCCTTGCAAGAGCAGCAACGGCATCCGGAATGGTACGCACACCAATGATCTCCATTGACACTCCTTCGGGAAGATTTATTCCGTTTATATTATGATAGGGCATTATGCATTTTGTAAAACCGAGCCTTGCAGCTTCCGAAACTCTTTGCGAGGCACGGTTTACTGCTCTTATCTCTCCTGTCAGACCTATCTCACCGAATGCGAGTACATCTTCAGGAACGACAATATCTTTCAGACTGCTGACAAGTGCAAGTGCTACAGCAAGGTCTGTTGCCGGTTCATCAAGTCTTAATCCCCCTATTACGTTTATATAGGCATCAAGACTTGAAAAGTAAAATCCGCATCGTTTCTCAAGCACCGCCAAAAGCATTGACATCCTGTTATAGTCAAAGCCTGTGGACATTCTTCTCGGATTGCCGTAACCCGAATTTGTAACAAGACCCTGTATTTCGGCAAGTATTGGTCGGCTGCCCTCCATCGGACACGCTACACACGTTCCGCTTACATTCTTCGGTCTGCCCGACAACAGCATAAGCGAAGGATTTTCCACTTCGGTAAGTCCTGTATCGGTCATCTGAAATACTCCTATTTCATTAGTAGACCCGTATCTGTTTTTTACCGCACGAAGTATGCGGTATGACATCTGTTTATCTCCCTCAAAATAAAGCACCGCATCAACAATATGCTCAAGCACCTTCGGGCCTGCTATAGCACCGTCTTTGTTCACATGACCTACTATTATGCACGGTATATCAAGTGCTTTTGAGGTACGCATAAGAATATTTGTACATTCCCTGACCTGTGTAACACTTCCGGGCGATGAACTCAGCTCCTTGAAATTCATTGTCTGTATGGAGTCGATCATTACAAGGTCAGGTTTTTCGCTTTGTATCTGATTTGATACTATTTCAACATCTGTTTCGGTCATAACAAAAAGATTTTCACTGTCTACACCAAGTCTTTTTGCCCTGAGCTTTAACTGACGTTTTGATTCCTCACCCGAAATATAAAGTATTTTGAGTATCTTTCCGAGATGTGAACATATCTGCAAAAGTATTGTTGATTTACCTATACCGGGATCTCCTCCCAGCAAAACAAGAGAACCTTTTACAATACCACCGCCAAGCACCCTGTCAAGTTCTTTTGAACCTGTATAATAACGTGCCTCGTCCTCGGTGCTTATCTCCGTTATCGGCACAGGAACTGCCGCTGCTTTCATTCGTGCAGGTGCTGTTATCTTGCCTCTTACAGCTTCACGGAATTCCTCCGTCATGGTATTCCATTCACCGCATCCCGGACATTTACCGTACCATTTTGCACTTTCATATCCGCATTCTGAGCATACATACATTGTTTTGCTTTTATCAGCCATTTTCATTTTCCTTTCATTTTTAAGTCGTTTTCATGTATTCAAGAAAACCGCAGCATATAGCAAAAGCCATTTTTCTTCTATAGGCTTCATCAGATAATTTTTTTGCTTCATCTTCATTTGACAAAAATCCACATTCAACTATCACAGCAGGTACTTTTGCGGTTTTGAGCAAATATATCGAACCGCTGTCTTTTTTACATTCCCTTAGGTTTTCGGGCTGTAAAAGTGATGTTACAGAATTTTTTATTGCTAAAGCTAATTTTTCGCTCCTTGCATCATTCCCCGAATAAAACATCTGAGCTCCGCTGTATTTTGACTGCTCAAATTTATTCTGATGAATACTTATAAGTATATTATTATCATCCGAATTGATAATATCTCTTCTGTTTTCAAGGTCAGAAACCTTCTTTTCCCTGACTGTTCCCGCACTGCGGTCATAAACGGATACATCCTCCGTTCTGGTCATTACGACCTTATAGCCTGCTGTCTGCAAAAAATCTCTCAGAGTACAGGCAATCGACAAATTTATATCCTTTTCATAAACACCGTTTGCCACAGCACCGCTGTCCTCTCCGCCATGACCTGCATCTATGACTACCACCGTTTTCGGTTCGGCAACTGTATAAATTGTTTCGGGTTCTTCCTCAAGTGATAAATACAAAAGTCCTCCGAATAAGAATACACAGATCAGTACAGCGGAATATGTGAGATATACTTTTAGTTTTTCCATGCTATCACCCATATAATACTATGAAAGCACAGACTTTTTAATGCACGGTGTAATTGTGACTTGTCATAATTATAATAAACAACAATTATTTTTACCAAATCCTGTCATCCCGAGCGTAAGTGAGTGATCTTTTGAATAAGACAGTTATTCTGGAAAGATTCTTCGTCGCTACGCTCCTCAGAATGACAGCCAACCAATTTTTAAAATACCAC
>OMZF01000079.1 GCA_900315465.1 uncultured Eubacteriales bacterium
AAAATAAACTTTGTGTAGCGGTAATCGACACCGGCGGCACGCCGGCTGTCATTCTGAGGAACGAAGTGACGAAGAATCTTTACGGAACAACCAACTTTACTGAAAAAGATCTCTCGTGCCTCAAGGGCATTTCCTACGGACACCGCTCAGGATGCAATTCGTTTTTTTATTCACTAATCCCAATCCTCGTCAACAACACTCCGGCTTTCGTAAAGGGAAATGTCATAAGTAGGCTGATAGCCTGAATTTAACCGGTATTTGCCGTCATCATTATCCTGATTCAGCCACATATTTATGTATGATGTCACGTTTCTGATTTTCCTCTGTTTTTCGGGTGATGCACGCAGATATGACGACAGTTTTCTGACAGAGCGGTCAATATCCATTTCGGGAAATTGTTGTTTAAGCTGACTGTAGTATTTCCCGTCAATTCTGAAATTCCCGTCTTTGCAGGGTATGACAATATCATTTATACCGTGTGTGTGTTCACTGTATGTATACGTTTCTTCAGGAATGCATTTATCATCATACCCGTTAAAAGACATTTCATCATTTAAAATATTATCAGTGTGTGTGTAGTTTTCTTTTTCACTTGTATCGGAAACTTTTTCGCTTTCATCACACACTTTACTTTCCTTTACTTTACTTTCCTTTACTTTACTTTCCTTTACTTTACTTTCCTTTACTTTACTTTGTGGCATTTTAGTCTTTTTTTGGGGAGTTTCTTCCGCAAAAACTCCCGTTTCCGCATCAAAAACTCCCGTATTTTCGTTTTTATTATCGGATAAGAGCCAGTATTTACTCTTATCCGTTTTGCTTTTTGTTTTAACTTCTTCGTATCTTGTCTGTATGCCTACAGATGTAATAATACCCTTTTTGAGAAGCTCGCTATTGAAAAGACCGGTTTCCCCGCAGAAATTTATTATTTCGATAATGACTTCGGCATTTTTTACCCATTCATTCCCGATTATTCTGATTATCTGCATAGCAAGCATATCAAGAGGTATTTCAAGATAGTAACCGTTTCTGTACACTTCTGAAATAATAATATCATATACAGCAGTTCCGATTGTACCGTACTTATTGAGAAGCTTCATAATTTTGTAATCGTTCCAGTAATTGACATCCTTCGGAAAATAATCAAGTCCTGTCTTTCGTGGTCTACCCATTTTAAAAAACCCCTTTCGGTAAAATCTTTTTTCTAAAAGACAACTTAATGTACATTATTTTATACCTTAGAAGGTATAATAGTTGAAAAAAACTTTTAAATATGTTAATATGTAAGCACAAATGAAAGGAAGGTTGATTTTTATGAAAAGGAAATATATAGCTGCTGCATTATGTATGGCGTTTGTATGTATGTTTACAGGCTGTAATCAGAAAACAACAGAAACCTCGTCAAAAAGTTCATCTGCCGCAAGCAGTATAGTAGTATCTGAGGAAGAAAGTACAGAACAGTCACAGACTGATGAATCTTCCGGACAGGAGGAAATCAGCAAGCAGGAAAGTACGGAAGAATCTGAAGAAGAAAGCAGTGAGGAAACTTCTGACGAGCAGGAAAGCAGCGAAGAAGAAAGCAGCGAACAGGAGAGCAGTGAAGAACAGATAAGTATGACCGAATCCGAAGCAATAGAGGTAAGCATTGACGGTTATCAGTTTGATGATGAACTGATAGTAAAGGACTATCATACAGCAAAGGAATTCACCGATAACGAGGATTTTAACGGAATATTCAATAATAATGCCCTTGATGCCGGATATAATACGGAGCTTCGCACTGCTGATACGATAAGTCAGATGCGTAGTATCACAATATCATACGTTGACAAATGGAAATTAAAAGCTGATGACGCATACAATTCTCTTTACGAAGAATTAGCGGATAAGCCCGAAGAACGTGAAAAGCTGGAAGCCTCTCAGGAACAGTGGAAAGCAAGTCTCTCCGAAACAGAAAACAGTTTTGTTGAGGAAGCAAAAAACAACGGAGGAACAGAAGCTCTTCTTTCGGCTGATGCGGCAATGATGAATTATTACAAAGGCAGAGCAGCAATCCTGCTTGAACAGATATATGAACTCAAGGGTGATATAGACCTTTCAACATACGGACTTTAAGAAACGGCGGTAAAGATATGAAATACAAAAATAAATCCGTAATATTGGCTGCAATAATATTTATAGCGGTGATTTTTTCATCATGTTCTTTTAACGGAGGAATAAGTGTAGGAAATTATGTAAACAGTGTAGGTGACTGTATGCATGATACGGTAAACCTTACAAGAGAACTGAAAAAAATTCAGGACAGCAAAGATACACGCAGTCCCGATGATGCAAAAATATACAATGAAACACTTGATAAATTAGCTGATCTTTATGCAAAGCTTATTACCCTTGAAGCACCGGACAGATATGACGATATAGACGATGATATAAAATCAAATGCAAAAACAGTTCTTTCCGATATATCTCAGATACAGGAGCTTATATCCGTATCGCAAAGTACGGGAGATGACACTCTTTACAAAATGGAACTGCCTGACATAATGGAAGAATATACCAAATCCTATAACGAGCTTTCCGATCTTTCAAATCAAGCTCTGACCAGATACCGCAATGACTGATTCAAAGTGAGGGATCTTTGAAAGATTCTTCGCTTCGCTCAGAATGACAGCCGGCATGCCGCCGGTGTCATTAACTTAACGAAAAAAATGTCATTCTGAGGAGCGAAGCGACGAAGAATCTTTAAAAAATAACTAAATTTATTCAAAAGATC
>OMZF01000112.1 GCA_900315465.1 uncultured Eubacteriales bacterium
CTGTTGAAACCAAGACAGAGGAAACAAAGACCGAAAAGCCTGTTTCGGCATTTGAAAAGAAATTCGGTATAGTTAATTCAGCAGCAGCCGTAACAGCGGCAGAAACAGCTAAAACCGCAGGTGCGGCAGTTGCAGGTACGGTGGGTGCAGTTGGTGCTGCGGTTGTACTAAGCAAATCTGATGTTAATGAAGAAAAGACAGAAGTTGTCGTTAAAGAGGAGATCACTACTCCTGCTGAGGAAAAGACAGAACCTGCTGTTAAAGAGGAGATCACTGCTCCTGCTGAGGAAAAAACAGAAATTGCTGTCAAGGAAGAAAAGACAGAGCCTGCTGTTAAAGAGGAGATTACTGATCCTGCTGAGGAAAAAACAGAAATTGCTGTCAAGGAGGAAAAGACAGAGCCTGCTGTTAAAGAGGAAATCAATGCTCCTGCTGAGGAAAAAACAGAAATTGCTGTCAAGGAAGAAAAGACAGAGCCTACTGTTAAAGAAGAAATTCTTGTTCCTGCTGAGCCTGAATTCATATTTGAGAGAGACAGCGGAATAATATTTGAATATGCCGAACCGGCACAGATTATAATTCCAAAGGTTACTGTATTTACTTCTATACCTCGTCTTGAAAGCGTGAATGCGGAAGAATATCATAAGAAATTTGAGGAGCTTAAAAGAACTTCGCCTAAGCCTGAGCCAAAGCCTGAGCCAAAGCCTGAACCAAAGTCTGAACCTCCTGTAAGCAATACAGAATATTATAACGGTTACAGCGGAGAAAATGACGGTACACTTGACCCGTTTGCACCCGGCAGCGGCGAAATGCCTCAGGTTGAAGATAGCGGCAAAGGTGAAAGCTTTAAAGACAGACTTAAAAAGTCATTGGGAAAGCTTTTTGCTCCGGGTGACGAGGAAGATTAAGGGAGGCAGATCATGAAAATTCTTATTAAAAATGTTCATATCATAGACCCTGAGAACAATATCGATAAAACAGGGGATATATTCATCGAAAACGGTGTATTTGCCGATGTACAGTCTGCTGATAATGATACAACAGTTTTGGACGGTACAGGGCTTACAGCAGTTCCCGGACTTGTAGATCTTCATGTTCATCTGCGGGATCCCGGTCAGACACAAAAAGAGGATATTATAAGCGGATGCCGTGCGGCAGCGGCAGGAGGGGTAACAAGTCTTCTTGCCATGCCGAATACTATTCCGGCTGTTGATACTCCCGAAACAGTAAAATATATTATAGATAAGGCTAAAAATGCAGATGCCCATGTATATGTTGTTGGTGCAATAACCAAGGATCTCAAAAGTGAAAAGCCGACCAATATACAGGAGTTATACGATGCAGGAATAAAGGCACTTTCAGATGACGGCTATCCGGTAAAAAATACCGCTGATATGGTCAATGCAATGAAAACCGCTGCACGTTTGGGAATACCTGTTACAGCTCACTGCGAAGACCCATATCTTGCCGGAGGTAAAATGAACGAGGGAAAAATATCCGAAACTCTTGGAGTTAAAGGAATGCCCCGTGCGGCTGAAGATGCAGGAACAGCAAGGGAAATATCTCTTGCCGGAGCATATGATCTTCCCATACATATTTGTCATGTCAGCACATATACTTCGGCAAATATGATAAGGGATGCAAAAAGTCACGGTATAAAAGTAACAGCGGAAACAGCTCCACATTATATCATGCTCACTGAAAAAGAGCTTCTCAAAAAAGATGCGGATTACCGCATGAATCCGCCTTTACGTACAGAAAAAGACAGACTTGCAATGATACAGGCACTTTGCGACGGAACTATAGATGCCATCGCAACAGATCATGCTCCGCATACTCCCGAAGAGAAATCGGATTTTGTAAATGCACCTAACGGCTCAATAGGAATGGAAACTTCATTTGCGGCTGCATATACCGTTCTGGTGGACGGAGGTTATCTTACAGAATCACAGCTTATTGAAAAAATGTCTGTTAATCCTGCTAAGATACTCAAAATAAATGCAGGCACACTTTCTGTGGGTTCACCTGCCGACCTTATGCTTTATGCAAAGGAAAGCTGGACTGTTGATCCCGATAAACTTCATGGAAAATCTAAAAATACACCATTTAAGGGTACTACCCTTTCCGCAAAAGTTAAGCTCACTATTTGCGGAGGAAAGATTGTTTATTCAGAACTTTAATTTAAAATAACGGAGGAATGTAAAATGTCATTTGACAGACTTATAAAAGGTATCAGAGAAAAACAAAATCCTACTGTAGCAGGACTTGACCCGAAGCTTGACTTTATTCCGGATTATATAAAAGAGCAAGCGTATGCTGCTCACGGAAAAACACTTGAGGGTGCTGCCGCTGCACTTCTTACATTCAATAAGGGTCTTATTGATGCACTTTGTGATATAGTGCCTGCTGTAAAACCTCAGGCAGCATATTATGAAATGTACGGCTGGCAGGGAGTACGTACTCTTTGCGAAACTATAGCTTATGCAAAAGAAAAAGGTCTTTTTGTTATTACAGACGGCAAAAGAAATGATATAGGCACAACTATGGAGGCTTATGCAAAAGCACATATAGGTACTACTGATGTAGAGGGAGAAAAATTTGATGCATTCGGTTCGGATGCACTCACAGTAAATGCATATCTTGGCAGTGACGGAGTTAAACCTCTACTCGAAATATGCAAGTCACAGGATAAAGGAATATTTGTTCTTGTAAAGACTTCAAACCCGTCATCAGGTGAGCTTCAGGACAGACTGCTGGATGATAATGCTACTGTTTACAGAACAATGGGTAATATGTGCGAAAACTGGGGTTCAGAGGTAATGGGAGAAAACGGCTATTCCTCAGTGGGTGCAGTTGTTGGTGCCACATATCCCGCACAGCTCGGAGAACTCCGCAAGGCACTTCCTCATACATTTTTCCTTGTACCCGGTTACGGTGCACAGGGAGGCGGGGCTAAGGACGTTGCTCCGGCATTTGATGAAAACGGTCTTGGTGCGATAATCAATTCATCAAGAGGCATTATGTGTGCATGGAAAAAGGAAGGCTGTGACCCGACAGAATATGCGGCTGCCGCAAGACGTGAGGCTATTCGTATGCGTGATGAAATAATCGGTCATATTGGTGCTATAAAATAATAAATAAAGGGAAGGATACAAAAAATCCTTCCCAAAATTTTGGAGGAAAATATGTCAAAAACAGCTATACTTACAGATACAAACAGCAGTATCCTGCAAAAAGAAGCCGATGCGATGGGGATATTTCTTCTCCATATGACTTTTACGGTAAACGGTGTTGATTATAAAGAAGAAATTGATATAAAATGGAATGAATTTTACAATATGCTTTCAGATCCGCATACAACAGTTTCTACTACTCAGCCGTCACCATGTGAGCTTTCTGAAATGTGGGAGGAAATACTCAAAAGCTATGACGAGATAGTGTATATACCAATGTCATCCGGACTGAGCAGTTCATGTCAGACAGCCAAAATGCTTGCTGAGTCGGATTATCAAGGCAAGGTATTTGTTGTTGATAACAGAAGAATATCCGTTACACAATATCAGTCCGTTGTTGATGCAAAGGCTATGGCGGACAAGGGAATAGGTGCTGCTGATATATGCAGGCGTCTTGAGGAAGATGCAGCACTTTCCAGTATATACATAATGGTAAATAAACTTACATACCTGAAACGAGGCGGCAGGGTTACAGCAGCAGGGGCACTTATAGCCAATGTAATGAATCTGAAACCTGTTTTGCAGATACAGGGTGCAAAGCTTGATGCCTATTCAAAATGCCGCGGAACAAAGGCTGCAAAGTTATCAATGATAGAGGCTATGAAAAAAGACCTTGAAACACGTTTCAAAGATCTGGCTGATGACGGAAAAATGACACTTCATGTTTCATTCTGTGATATGACTGTGTTTGAAGTTGAAAGCTGGAAAAGTGAGATACGTGAAGCTTTCCCCGAATATGAAATACATTCTGCTCCGCTTTCACTCAGTATCGGTTGTCATATAGGCCCGGGTGCATTGGCGATAGCCTGTGCAAAGCGTTCAGAATAATATATCAAAAAAATACTCAGGGCATCCGTAAGGATAAGCCCTGAGTACTTTCATTTATAGAAAGGAGTGTGTTATTATCTGGATTTAGTTTTCTTTTTTCCGGGAAAAGCAGCTGTAAGCAGCAGGAAAAGCACTGCGGACGCTCCCCATACCGCAAGAAAAGCCCATTTCAAAACCGTAAGCCCGGACGAGAGATTTGCATCACCGTCTGTAAATATCGGTGCAGAATTTATTATATTCGTAAGAAGAATATTTTCTATCACATTAAACACAAACTGAACTACTGCCGAAAAGACAGCGGAACGGAAAAGAAGATAGTGTCTGTCATTATGAAGATATACTATAAGAGGCACACTTATCATCACAATACTGTAACAGAAGCTGAACAGATAGTCCCACATGAAGTATTCTTTGTACATTTCAGTTCTGTCCCCGTTAAAATGCGAAAGAACAGTCATAACATTATCGGCAGTATATGACAGCCTTACATCAAACGGCCCGAAACCGTCTGTTGCCTGACGTATAGCAGGAATCTGACCAAAAATGAATACATAACCCGTTACAGCCGACAGCAAAACAAACAGAGGAATGATGACTTTCAATACCTTGATAAAGTTCTTCATTCATTCACCCTTCCAATCCCTTTTCCATAATATAAGTATAATAGATTTTTGCCTGTATGTCAAGAGAAATAAAAGTCATTTTACAAAAAATGTTACTAACGGACAAAAATAGCAATAAATACCGCCTTGACAATCCTTTGTTCAGGTATTATAATGTTAAATGCGAATTTGTATTTACTGAAATATTGATATAAATGGAGAGAGATAATAATGAGATTATTCAGTTCCCGTGAAAAGGAATACAGAAGCCCGACAGGTGCAATCCCTTTCGGAACAAAAATGCACCTCAGAATTGTGCTGCCCCGTGACCTTCATTGTACAGGAGCAGTCGCAATAGTAAAAGATGATAAATTCGGAGATTCCGATGTTTACGGAATGTATTGGTGCGGAATGGTCGGAGATGACCATGAACAGTGGGAATGTGATGTTGATGTTGATAACATAGGGCTTTACTGGTATCATTTCGGACTTGATACCTGCTATGGCAGACGTTTTATTATGAAAGGCTATGCAAGTGAGGGTTTCCTTACGGATAACGAATGTGAGCCGAGATTTCAGCTTCTTACTTATGAAAAGGATTTTGAAACGCCTTCATGGATGCCGGGAGGAATAATGTATCAGATATTCCCCGACCGTTTTTATAATTCGGGCAAGCCAAAGACAGGAATATATGCAGATAAAAAAATACAGACATCATGGGACACCATCCCCGATTGGAAACCTGACAAAAATGGTATAATCACCAATTCCGACTTTTTCGGCGGAGATCTTAAAGGTATCACAGAAAAGCTGCCATATCTTAAAAGTCTTGGAGTTACCTGCATTTACCTGAACCCGATTTTTGAAGCATACTCAAATCACCGATATGATACAGGTGATTACGAAAAGATAGACCCTGTACTCGGAGATGAAGAAGATTTCAGAGAGCTTTGCGAGGAAGCTAAAAAGCTTGGTATGCATATCATAAATGACGGTGTATTCAGTCATACAGGAAGTGACAGTAAATATTTCAACCGTGAAAACCGTTATCCCGGAAACGGAGCATATAATTCTCAGGGATCACCGTATTATACATGGTATAAATTTATTGAATGGCCTAACATATACAATTCATGGTGGGGATTTTATACATTGCCGGAGGTCGAGGAGCTTTCAGCGTCATTTGACGAATATATCAACGGTGAAGATGGTATAATCAAAAAATGGATGCGTGTGGGTAACAGTGGCTGGAGACTTGATGTGGCTGATGAATTGCCTGATGAATTCATACAGCATATCCGTGAGGCAGTAAAGAGTGAAAATCCTGATGCACTTCTTTTGGGTGAAGTCTGGGAAGATGCGTCAAATAAAGAAAGCTACGGTTCAAGACGACAATTCCTTTACGGAAACGAGCTTGATAGTGTAATGAACTATCCTTTCCGTGATGCGATTCTTGGATTTCTTGATTGCGGTGACGGCAGGGATATGATAGAGATAGTGCTGAATGTGCTTGAAAATTATCCCCGACCCGTTATACGCTGTCTTATGAACCTTCTCGGCACACATGACACTGAAAGAGTGCTTACTCTTCTTGTAGGTGAAAGACAGTACGGCAGAGGCAGGGAATGGCAGGCAGTAACACACCTTACACCGGAACAAAGAGAATATGGTCTCAGACGTATGCGTATTGCATCGGGTATACTTTATACTCTCCCCGGACTGCCTTGTATTTATTACGGTGACGAAGTGGGAATGGAGGGTTACAGAGATCCTTTCAATCGCTGTACATTCCCTTGGGGCAAGGAAGAAAAAGAGCTGCTTGAATGGTATCAGAGGCTTGGAGAAATGCGTCATGCCTGTAGTTGTCTGGTTGACGGTGATCTTATTGAATTCGGTTCAACCGGCAGAACAATGGGATATATCCGCAAAGATGACGAAAAAATGCTTCTTTGCGTATTCAATGCCGCTGATTATCCTATCCGTTTCCGTATGCCCGAAGGTTTCGAGGGAGGTACACCGTTAATGGATACCATAATAGACGGCGAGGAGCTTGATATTCCTGCAAATTCATGTGCATTTGTTTATGCAGATGTTCCGGCAGTCAAAGCTGAGGAAGAAATAATTGATATTCCTGATTCGGATGAATGCAGTGTAGAATACGGAATTTTTGAGCCTATCAATGAAACAACTATAACTAACCAGCCGGCAGACTGATTTTAATTTGCAATGTGTAATTGATTGGCGGCTAAAATTTAATACGCTTAATAAAAAAATGGCTGTTGTGCTTATTGAGTAGCACAACAGTCATTTTTTAAATGACACAATAAAACTGCCCGAATGTCATCCCGAGCGTAAGCGAGGAATCTTTTGGATAAATCGATTATTCCGGAAAGATTCTTCGCTTCGCTCAGAATGACAGGTTTGTATATTTCTTATTTGGAAAGTTGATTTCCTTGAGTAATTTTATTTAATTATTGACACTTTTCGTATAATAATGTAAAATAATAGTGATAAATTTTTGTATTAAATGTTATGGATAATATATTATTGAAAGGTAGTGTAAATATGGATTTTGATGAGAGATTCAATCAATATCTAAAAAAGGTCAGTAAGGTAAAAGATCAAGTTTCTGATTTAACAGAAGAAGCAACCAAGCATGCCTTGGTTATGCCTTTTTTTCTATGTTAGGATATGATGTTTTTGACACAAATGAATTTATGCCAGAGTTTGTTTGTGATTTGGGTACAAAAAAGGGAGAAAAAATTGATTATGCTATTTTAAAAGATGGGGAACCACTTATATTAATAGAGGCAAAGCGTGCTGGCATGAAATTACAAAAACAACAATATAGCCAACTGTATAGATATTTCACTGTTAATCGATGTCGCATAGCAATATTAACAAATGGAATTGTATATCAAATGTTTAGTGATATTAATACACCTAATATAATGGACGATGAGCCATTCTTATCTTTTAATATCTTAGAAGAAGATCCGTCAATATATAAGTCTTCTATAAAACAATTTTGTAAAGATAAATTTGATATTAAAAATATATTGTCTAAAGCTGTTTTTCAAAAGTATGAAAAAGTCGTTATAAAAACATTAGAGCAAGACCTGATTTCTCCAAGTGACGAGATAGTAAAATATTTTTTATCTCGTCCCGAAATAAAAACTGGAAACAGAATTACATCACAAATGATAGAAAAACATAGAGAAATAACTCAAAACGCTATGCGTAAAGTTTTTGGCACTATCATTAAAGAAGAAAAGATAATTGACAATCAACAATTATCACCACAATCATCAAAACCGGATATTAAAGAACAGGTAGAGGAAATTGTAAGGAAATTGGGTTTGGATTTACAAGAGGAGAATAATGAAGAATTTTTTAGAATACATATATGTAATTCAGATAACAGAAAGATCGGTGTAGTGAAAATTTTTAAATCCGATAATAAAATCCAATTTCGTAAAATCGGAGAGGGAAATTATGATATAGATAAGGTAGATGATATTATTAATTTTCTTGAGGAATAAAGTTATTTTATAAACTATGTGTCTTTTAGAAATATAGCAACAGGACTATATGATTCAGTTTTTGAATTAATAGCCCTGTTGTTTATTTTAGTTTTTCTGAAAGTGGTACAATCAGCCAACATAAAGCGAAAGTATAGTAAACACCATTAATAATATTCTATTGTCATCCCGAGCGTAAGCAAGAGATCTTTTGAATAAATCGATTGTTCCGGAAAGATTCTTCGCTTCGCTCAGAATGACAGTTAACAAATTTTTTAAAATGACACAATAAAACTGCCTGAATGTCATCCCGA
>OMZF01000024.1 GCA_900315465.1 uncultured Eubacteriales bacterium
AAAAGACAGATATTCTTTTATTGCAATCTTTAATTTTGCTGATGACGGTATTTCAATTTCTTTCCCTGATCTTCCCGGTTGTCTTCCTTGTGCAGATACAATGGATGAAGCTATCAACAATGCTCGTGAAGCACTCGGACTTCATATCTGGGGTATGGAACAGGATAATGAAACGATACCTGAGCCTACTCCCATCACAGAAATACATTGCGAAAAAAATGAAGTTCCTGCTGTTATTGATGTATTTATGCCATCATTTCGTGATAAGATTACAAACCGATTTGTTAAGAAAACTTTATCACTCCCTGCATGGCTTGCTGACCTTGCAGACCGTGATGGAGTGAACTGTTCTAAGATTTTTCAAAATGCTTTGATAGAATATTTGGGACTGTCTCAATAAAAAATTCCCTGCCGGTATTACCAGTACCGACAGGGAAATCAGATTGCAAGGAGATTTTTTATGAATTATTGTATATACCTGAGAAAAAGCCGTGCTGATGCAGAAGCGGAACTGCACGGAGAAGGTGAAACACTTGCAAGGCATGAAAAAGCACTCACTGAATTTGCACGATATGCTAATCTTAATGTCACTGCTGTCTATCGTGAGATCGTTAGCGGTGAAACTATTGCGGCAAGACCGGAAATGCAAAAGCTTTTGTCCGAAGTGAGTGCGGGACTCTGGGACGGGGTAATTGTTATGGATATTGACCGTCTTGCAAGAGGAAACAGCATAGATCAGGGAATTATCTCACAAACTTTTCTTTTCGCAAATACAAAAATAATTACTCCGACAAAAACTTACGATCCGTCTAATGAATTTGATGAAGAATATTTTGAATTTGGACTGTTTATGTCACGCAGAGAGTACAAAACAATTAACCGACGTTTACAAAGAGGAAGGATTGCCAGTGTAAAAGAAGGAAAGTATGTGAGTAACAAGGCTCCCTATGGCTACGAACGTATAAAAATTGATAATGACAAGGGCTTTACTCTCCGTATTATTCCTGAACAAGCAGAAGTAATCCGCAACATATTTCAATGGTATACAGACGGAATACTTCAGCCTGACGGAACAAAAAAACGTATCGGTGTCAATCTGATTGCACGTGAGCTTAACCACCGCAACCTAAAAGCAGCTACCGGTGGTGTATGGACTTCCCAGACAATACGTGACATTCTGATCAATCCTGTGTTTTACGGTAAAGTACGCTGGAATTGGCGTCCGGCTAAAAAACGTATAATCAACGGCACAGTGATGACAGAACGTCCACGCAGTGATGATTTTATGCTGTATGACGGACTTCATGAACCAATCATATCTGAACAAACTTTCAACATGGCTCAGTATTTTATGAATCAGAACAAAAAACGCCCGGTCAGAGGCGATAAAAAGATAACTAATCCTCTTGCCGGTCTGGTTGTTTGTCAGAAATGCGGAAGAAAAATGCAGAAACGCTCAAATCCAAAAACAGCGGATCTTCTGATGTGTTCAGAACCCACTTGCGACAACCATGCTGCTTTTTTGTATCTGATTGAAGAACGTGTAATTCAGGCTTTGAAAGAATGGGCTGAAAAATATAAGCTGGATAATCCCCCCACTGAATTGCCGCATACAGATTATACAGAGGAACTAAAAAATCTGAACACTGCTATCAAAAATACTGAAAATCAACTTTCAAAAGCTTTTGAAGCGTTTGAAACGGGTATCTATGATGCTGAAACTTTTCGCCTTAGAAATACCACATTAAAAAACAGAATTGCAGAAATTCAAAATAAAAAGGAAGCAATTTTACAAAATGCCGAAAAAATCAATACTGTTGAACAAGCTATGAAAAAGCTGATTCCTGCAGTTAATCATCTCATCGCTGTTTATTCCGGCTTATCCGATGCTGAATCAAAAAATTCGATGCTTACATCTGTAATCGATCATATCGATTATATTAAAACTACCCGCGGACACGGACATGAACGTGAATTTGAAATAGTTCTGCATCCTATGCTTCCTAAAAAATAATTTCTTTTACTGACATCTTAACGGTTCTAATTCTTCTGTGCCTATGTCTGTCAGCACAGCTTTTACTTCGGGATACGGTACTGTATATCTTTGACTAAGATAACGTAAAGATGCTCCGAGTTCTCCGTCAGGCCCGCCATATTGAGAAATTATGATTTTGGCGAGAGCAGGATTAGGATTTTTGATATTTACAGGGTATTGAAGTTTTTTTTCATATACAAACATAAGCTAATCCTCCTGATTATTCCATGGCCATGGATCAGAAATCCAAGCCCAGCGGTTTCCATCTTCTCCCGGAGTAAGAGGACCGAACTTGCTTTCAAATTCAAGACGAAGGGCATTAGCCTGACGGTCATATTCATTCATAGCCTTACCTGCCGAAACATCATCGGGATGGGTGTCCAGATAAATATGGAGTTCGTGAGCGGCAAATTCCACGGCAGACAGTTTTTTAAGCAGAATAGCTCTTTCAGTCATTGTCCATCCCCCCTCATTCTGTTTTCGGGATCAAACGGGAGTGAAAGTTCGGGAAAGAGAGTTCCCATACATATTCCCTGCTCGGGGGAATAAAGTGTCTTTGCATTCTGAAAAGGAACGTATGCCATAGCTTCAACAGCGTTTTTCGGTATAGGTTCGATAAAAAAATCGGAAGCCTGCAGCTTCTTTATTACATCCATAGTTATCTCCTTTCAAGGCGAAACTTTGCCTCAGAGAAAAATTCTCCGCCGGCACAATACGCTATACTAACATACTATGCAATTGAATTAGCAATGTGCAATTAGTGACGATTTAAGGGGTACTTTGCTATTTTTACTTTTTGTATTTTTTTGATTATTGAAATTCTTTTTTGTTATTGAAATTATAATGTTTGTATGATATAATACGGGTGTATAGGCGTAATCGTGCAAATTTATCAAAGGAGGAATTTTTTATTATGAAGAAACACTATGAATCACTTGAAGCAGAAATAATTACATTTGAACCTATGGACATTATCACTACGTCAGGTGATGAAACTGAAAGACTTAACGATAACGATGATAGTAATAACAACGGATGATAATTATGAATTTACATTAAAAACCACTGATTTTTTCGGGATCAGTGGTTTTTTGTTATATATAAATTATATTACAGACATTATTTCGATACAAACCTGCATCGGTGAATCATCTCCGTTCACTACTATATCGGCAGCCTCTTTGTAAAGCGGCATTCTTTTTTCATAAAGCTCTTTCATAGCTGTGAGCTTGTCAGGTCTGTTAAGAAGTGGTCTTGTTGTATCGTTTTCAAGTCTTTTGGCTACTGTTTCGACAGGCAGATCAAGAAGTATTATTCTTCCGTTTGTACGAAAAACATCGACATTTTCCTTAAATGTGAGAGTTCCCCCTCCTGCTGCTATAACCATGCCGTTTTTAGCTGAGAGTTCCTTTGCGGCATCTCTTTCCATTTCACGAAAGCGTGGTTCTCCGAATTTTTCAAATATTTCGGAAACGGTCATTCCATATTTCTTTTCTATATAGCTGTCAAGGTCAACAAAAGCCATACCCGTTTTTTTGGCAAGCAGAACGCCCACCGTACTCTTTCCGCAGCCCATAAAGCCGCATAAAATAATATTTTTCTGTTTCATTCCTAAATTCTCCTTAAAAATCTTTTATATTCAGAATAATTTTGTCTGTTCTTTGGCAGCATCCTCAATAAGCTGATTTATGTCATCATTGTTGTATACAGAGCTGTCCCATATCTCGTGAGAAACAACAGCCTGCCATACAAGCATGGTCATTCCTCCAGCAGCAGCTGCCCCGTTAGCCTTTGCAGCCTGTATAAGCTTTGTTTCGAGGGGATTGTATACTGCATCAAATACACAGCGGCAGCGATCAACAACTTTTACCGGTACGGGCATTGCATCTGTTTTCGGGTACATTCCCACAGGAGTAGCATTTACCAAAAGATCGGGACAAAGTGCCAAATCTGTAAGATCTGAAATAAGGCAGGTATTTATATCAGCTTTTTTTAATTTTGTTTCAACATCCTTTGATAGTGCATCTCTTATCTGTACATCATCAGGGCGGACAGCAATGGTGATCTTACATCCTGCAAGAGCCGCTTCATACACAAAAGTCCTTGCAACACCGCCGCAGCCGATTATTACAACATCCCCCTCAAAAGGTATATTATTAGCCTTTAAAGCCTTGAGAAAGCCGTCGGGGTCGGTTGTAAAGCCTTCTCTTATTTCGCCGTTGCGTACTGTATTCACAGAGCCATAAAGCTCAGCTTTCGGGTCAAGATGGTCGAGAAAGGGTATAATTACTTGTTTATTGGGTATAGTGACATTATATCCGGCAAGTTCGTTAAGAGCTTTTATTTTTACTGCAAACTCCTCCGGAGCAACATCGATAATATCATATACTCCCTGTGTATGTGCAAGGTCAAAAAGTCTTCTGTGGATGAAAGGTGACATAGTGTGCCCTATCGGATGACCTATTACTGCAAATTTTCTTTCTGACATAGAAATTCCTCCTGTTTTTTATAAAAAGACATATAATAATACTAATATTTTCTATGAATTTTTAGAATAATAAAAAAAATATAAAAAATTATAATTTATGTATTGACAAACGGGCAAATTCTTTATAAGATTTGAGTATAAGAAAATTGTGTTGCCCGTATGGTTTACCGAATATTATTATTTTAGCATAAACCATATGTTTTTGTCTATAACAAAGATAAAGTCAGGCACAATTTTTTATTGTAATTTTTTATTTTTTTAGGAGGATGTAATTATGGTACTGGAAAAGGTTAAGTCAATTCTCAGTGAGCAGTTTGATGTGGAGGAAGATACTATAACTCCTGAAACATCTATCATCAATGACCTTGGTGCTGACTCTCTTGACGTTGTAGATCTTCTTATGACAATCGATGATGAATTCGGTGTAGAAGTTCCTGATGAAGATGTTGAGAAAGTTAAGACTGTTGAGGATCTTGTAAGCTATATCGAAGCACGTCAGTAATTGATTAAAAATTAAATACGCTTGATAAAAAAGGCTGTTGTACTGATAAATAAGCACAACAGCCTCTATTTTTTATTGGGTGTATAAACTTGCGTAGCGTCAATCGACACCACCGTCACAGTATTGCTGATTGAAGTGACATACTCCCCCACCTATAGAGGTGGGGGCTTCTCGCTCAAGTATGGTAACCCATACAGTATCAACGAGCTAACCCCGTGTG
>OMZF01000045.1 GCA_900315465.1 uncultured Eubacteriales bacterium
AGGTGTTTTCATCATACTCGCTTATTTCAGGATTTTTATTGTTTATTTTTGGTATATTGTCAAATACAATATCAAGATGTTTTTTATCCACAAGAAACTTTACAAACACCTCAGGATTTGATTCGCCCGAACATACATACGGTGAACAGGAATTTATACAGCTTTTTATGGAATCAAAATCATTTTTGCCGAGTTCTTTCATTATACTTCTATCCGCAATATAAGCAGAGAAGATATGATCCATACGCAAGGTATATATATTACGGCTGTTTCCATCACTCAGACATCTGAGACATATATTATTCTGGGAATATTGTATCTGTATCGGGTAAAGTTTGAATATAAGAGGTTTTCCGCTGCTATTTTTGCGTTGTATAAGCTTACCGTTTATATCTATATCGCCTTGTGTGATTATCACACCTCTTTTTTCACCTATTGCTTTACCTATAACAGCAACTATATCAGTAAAATATCTGGCGGGTGAATCCTGTCGGAAATTTTCCGTGTCTTTGAATGAAGCAAATTTTTCAATACCGTTCAGAAAAGCATCCATTCTTTCATGGTCGTTGCTGGTCAACCCCTTTATATGCCTGAAAAAAAACTTCAGAATATGAATTTCTGTTTTTGAAATACAGCTTTCGTAAAAAATGTATTTGGTTTTTTTGTTATTTGAGTTGTCACAATCATAATAATCTTCATATTCATCTTTAGTTTTGGTATTTTTGTTTTTTGATTTCTTGATTTTCAGATCGATCGAAAACAATCCGGTATTTTCTCCGGTACGTTTAAGGTAACAGATCCAATTTTCAATTCTTTTGCGGGATACATTTGTAGGGATTTTTTCTCGGATATTTCCCAGTGTAACGCTTTCTGGTGACTTTATCATTGCATCAAAGATGATCGATGTCATATCGGCATCTTTCTCAGGGCTTTTTTCTATTACCCTTTCACTTTCCTGCGATTCTTTCAAATCGTTGTTTGCCATACATTTTTCTCCTTTCAATACTATTATTATGTTACAGAAATTATTTTATCATCGCCTTATTTCGTTCTGAATGTATTATAAAACATTATGTTGGTCAAAATTATTCAAGTACATGATTTTTTAAAAAATATTTTCTTAATAATTATATACCAGCAAACTGGTAAAAAATTCCGGATTTTCATATACATATGATGATTAAAATAACATGGTAAAATGTGTTGCGAATACCCCTAATTTTGTGATTGTGATGCGATTTTTTACGACAAATTCCGGTAAGATTACATCACGAGGATATGTGCGTTATTTATATAAAAAATTGGTATGATATGGCTTGTTTTAATATAATGATGAAATTATTATAAAATAAAATAATATTGAAGTCAAAAGATTGATTTTTGTTATGAATTATGATATTTTATAAATCATGATTAAAATAGATTTCTGTATCAATAAACAGATCATCTCTTTTTTTCTGTATTTTTAATTGTGTAAGGATGAAAAGGAAAATGGATAAGAAATATACTGTAGCAGTAGCAGGCACAGGCTATGTGGGACTTTCGATAGCAACTTTGCTGTCACAGAATCATAAGGTTTATGCAGTCGATATTATTCCGGAAAAGGTAGAGCTTATCAATAAGAAGAAATCACCTATTCAGGATGAATATATAGAAAAGTATCTTGCGGAAAAGGAACTTGATCTCACAGCAACACTTGATGCGGAACTTGCATATAAAAATGCTGATTTTGTGGTTATTGCTGCTCCTACTAATTATGACAGCAGCACACAGCATTTTGATACATCAGCGGTTGAAGCGGTGATAGATCTTGTTATGCAGTATAATCCTGATGCTTTAATGATAATCAAATCGACTATTCCTGTGGGGTATACTGAATTTATCAGACAAAAGACCGGGAGCAGAAATATTCTTTTCAGTCCTGAATTCCTGAGAGAATCAAAAGCACTTTATGATAATCTTTATCCCAGCCGTATTATAGTAGGAACAGATCTTTCGGATGAAAGATTAGTCGATGCTGCACATACTTTTGCAAAGCTTTTGCAGGAGAGTGCAATAAAGGAAAATATAGATACATTATTTATGGGATTTACAGAAGCAGAGGCAGTAAAGCTTTTTGCAAACACTTATCTTGCACTGCGTGTAAGTTATTTCAATGAACTTGATACCTATGCTGAAATGAAGGGTCTTGATACACAGCAGATAATCAAGGGTGTATGTCTTGATCCGAGAATAGGTATGCATTATAATAATCCGTCATTCGGTTACGGGGGATATTGTCTGCCTAAGGATACAAAGCAGCTTCTGGCAAATTACAGGGATGTTCCTCAGAATCTGATAGAGGCTATTATAGAAAGCAACAGGACTCGTAAGGATTTTATTGCAGACCGTGTGCTTAAAACCGCAGGTTATTATGATTATTTCAATCGAGGGGATTTTGATGCTGATGCAGAAAAAGAATGTGTTATCGGTGTTTATCGTCTTACAATGAAGGCAAATTCGGATAATTTCCGTCAAAGCTCAATTCAGGGCGTTATGAAACGTATCAAGGCAAAGGGTGCAACAGTTATTATATATGAACCTACGCTTGCAGACGGCAGTACATTTTTCGGCAGCAGGGTAGTTAATGATATAGATGAATTCAAAAAGCAGTCAGCGGCTATTATAGCTAACAGATATGATGATTGTCTGAATGATGTAAAGGATAAAGTATATACCAGAGATCTGTTCGGCAGAGATTAAAAATTGGATTGTGAAACAAAAAGTTAAAGCTGTTTACATTATATTGACAAACAATTATTAAGAGGTTATAATTATATTTGTTAATGTTGCCTTTCAGGCGGCTTTCAGAGTGTTATTTTTAGTTATGTTTCTGAATATATATTGTTAAGATTGGAGTTTCTATATGAAAATACTTGTCACAGGCGGAGCCGGATATATAGGCTCTCATACAGTAATTGAACTTGTAAATGCAGGACATGATGTTGTTATCATTGATAATCTTGTTAATTCAAGTGAAAAGTCAGTAAACAGAGTTGAGCAGATTGTTGGTAAAAGTATACCTTTTTTTGAGGTCGATATTCGTGACAGAGAAAAATTGAATTCTGTTTTCGCAGAAAACAAATTCGACTGCTGTATTCATTTTGCAGGACTTAAAGCTGTCGGTGAATCGGTTGCAAAACCTTGGGAATATTATGATAATAATATAAACGGTACTTTGGTTTTGCTTGATGTAATGCGTAAAAACGGATGCAAGAATATTATTTTCAGTTCTTCCGCAACTGTTTATGGTACACCGGCTGTTATACCTATTACAGAGGAGTGTCCGAAGGGACAGTGTACAAATCCGTATGGTCAGACTAAATCAATGCTTGAGCAGATAATGATGGATATTCAGAAGGCTGATCCACAGTGGAATATGGTAATGCTCAGATATTTCAATCCGATAGGGGCACATAAAAGCGGAATGATCGGGGAATCTCCGAACGGTATTCCTAATAATCTTATGCCGTATATAACTCAGGTGGCAGTAGGAAAGCTTAAAGAACTGGGCGTATTCGGAAATGATTATGATACTCCTGACGGAACAGGTGTGAGAGATTATATTCATGTGGTTGATCTTGCAGACGGTCACGTAAAAGCACTCAAAGCTATTGAAAATAATTGCGGATATGCAGTTTATAATTTAGGAACAGGACAGGGTTATTCGGTACTTGATATAGTCAAAGCTTTTGAAGAAGCAAATGATATGAAAGTGCCGTATGTTATCAAGCCGAGAAGACCGGGTGATATAGCTACTTGTTATTCTGATCCGTCAAAAGCGGAGAAAGAATTGGGCTGGAAGGCAAAATACGGCATTGTAGATATGTGCCGTGATTCATGGAGATGGCAGAAACAGAATCCGAACGGCTTTGATTCTTAACGGGGAGTGATAGATTATGTGCGGAATAGTTGGATTTGTGGGAAGAAAACAGGCAGCTCCCATATTATTGGACGGGTTGGCAAAACTTGAATATCGCGGATATGATTCAGCCGGAATTGCAATACGCAATGGTGATGCTCCGGCAGAGGTTGTTAAATCTAAGGGTCGCCTTAAGATACTTGCCGAAAAAACAGATAACGGAAATGCTTTGGAAGGTACTTGCGGTATTGGTCATACTCGTTGGGCTACTCACGGAGAACCCAGCGAAACAAATGCACATCCCCATGTAAGTGAAAATTGCACAGGTACGGGATCGGGCAAGGTCGAGTCAGAGGTAGTTGGAGTTCATAACGGTATTATAGAGAATTTTATCGAGCTTAGAGAAAAGCTTGTAAAGCATGGATATACATTTTATTCTCAGACTGATACAGAAGTCGTTATAAAGCTTGTCGATTATTATTATAAAAAATATACACATTCTCCCGAAGAAGCTATTGCCAAAGCAATGGTAAGGGTGAGAGGGTCATATGCACTTTGTCTGATGTTCAAGAGCCATCCGGGTGAAATATGGGTCGCAAGAAAAGACAGCCCTATGATAATAGGTATTGCGGACGGCGAAACATATGTTGCTTCGGATGTTCCGGCTATACTGAAATATACAAGAAATGTTTATTATATCGGCAATCTTGAAATGGCAAGGCTTACGGAAGGTGTCGCTACTTTCTATAACCTTGACGGTGACGAAGTGCAAAAAGAACTTACTGAGATCAAATGGGATGCAAAGTCTGCCGAAAAGGGCGGCTATGAGCATTTCATGATGAAAGAAATACATGAACAGCCCAAAGCAATAGCCGACACACTTGCATCTGTTATAAAGGATGATAAGATTGATCTCAGTTTCATTGGTCTTGAAGAAGAACAGATAAAAAATATATCTCAAATATATATAGTAGCCTGCGGTTCTGCGTATCATACAGGAGTGGTTACTCAGTATGTAATGGAAGATCTGGCGAAGATACCTGTTCGTGTTGAGCTTGCATCAGAATTCAGATACAGAAAGCCTCTGCTTGACAAAAATGGTCTTGTGATAGTGGTAAGCCAGTCGGGTGAAACAGCAGATACACTTGAAGCTCTCAGACTTGCAAAGGAAAAAGGAATAAAAACCCTTGCTATTGTCAATACGGTAGGCAGCTCAATTGCCCGCGAAGCTGATAATGTCTTCTATACACATGCGGGTCTTGAAATAGCTGTTGCAACAACAAAGGCATATTCCGCACAGCTTATTGCAGGATATATACTTGCAATGCAGTTTGCATTTGTAAGAAATGAAATAGATGAAAGTAAACTTTCCGAACTGATAACAGAACTCAGAACAATACCGCAAAAGATAGAAAAAATTCTCGAAGATAAAGAAAGAATACAGTGGTTTGTCGCAAAACAGGTGAATGCTCAGGATGTATTCTTTATTGGTCGTGGTATCGATTATGCTGTTTGTCTTGAGGGAAGTCTTAAAATGAAAGAAATTTCCTATGTTCATTCTGAGGCGTATGCTGCCGGCGAACTTAAACATGGTACTATAAGTCTTATCGAAGACGGTACATTGGTTATCGGCGTTCTTACACAAAGCGAACTTTATGAAAAAACTGTAAGTAATATGGTTGAATGTAAGAGCCGTGGGGCTTATCTGATGGGACTTACTTCTTATGGTCATTATGAAATAGAGGATACGGCACATTTTACTGTTTACATTCCCAAAACAGACGAGCATTTTGCGGCAAGTCTTTCAGTGATTCCTCTGCAGCTGATGGGTTACTATCTGTCGGTATCAAAGGGGCTTGATGTGGATAAACCAAGAAATTTAGCAAAAAGTGTGACAGTTGAATAATGCTGATTACCGGAATATTTTATAAAAATATCTGATTAATATATCAAAAATATATCAAAATTTTTTTGAATGATATTTTCATATTTTTTTGTGCTATTGCTAACACTGATAATAATTGTTCTGACCGTCTCTATGATTTTGTACAGATATTTTATTTTGTGATTGAAACATGTTGTTCTGTGATAATAAAAATTATCTATTATTCCCAATGTTGTCAATACTCTCTTCATCACCTTGACAAATACTTTTCGATAGTTTATAATTGTGACTGTTGTTAATTGTCTTTTTTGTTAATGAAAAATCCAGTGTTTATGCTTGTTTTCAGTTATTGTTTCATTGTATTGAGTGTTTTTGAAAAAGCTTTCAAAGTTAGTCTCTATTATGTAACAAAATGAATATAGAACACCCTGTGTTTTATTTGACATATATTTTTTCTGGGATTATTCAGGTCTTCTTTGATTTGTTATTGATCTCAGAAATGTTTGTCCCGATTCTTATTATGGTAGATTTGGAGGTATGCAAAATGAAAGGTATCATTTTAGCCGGCGGTTCAGGGACACGTCTTTATCCACTGACAATGGTTACGTCTAAACAACTTCTGCCTGTTTATGATAAGCCTATGATATATTATCCGCTATCTACATTGATGTTGGCTGGAATAAGAGAAATACTTATCATAAGTACACCTGTTGATACACCTCGTTTTAAAGAATTGCTTGGGGATGGTCGTCAGTTTGGTGTTGAATTATCATATAATGTACAGCCATCACCAGATGGACTTGCTCAAGCGTTTTTAATAGGTGAAAAGTTTATAGGTAATGATGCTTGTACTATGATACTTGGAGACAATATTTTTTATGGAAATGGTTTTTCTTATATCTTAAAAAAGGCTGTTGAAGAAGCTGAGCGAAATATTGCGACGGTGTTTGGCTATTATGTATCTGACCCTGAACGATTTGGTATTGTTGAATTTGATGAAAACGGCAAGGTCATTTCTGTTGAGGAAAAGCCTAAGAATCCTAAATCTAATTATGCGATAACTGGGTTATATGTATATCCGTCCGATGTTGTTAGCAGAGCAAAAACGGTGGAGCCGTCTGAACGTGGAGAATTAGAGATTACATCATTAAATGAACAATACTTAAAATCGGGTCAATTAGGTGTAGAGCTGCTTGGTAGAGGTTTTGCGTGGCTTGACACAGGAACGATGGATAGTTTGGTTGATGCTGCTGATTTTGTTCGGATGGTTGAAAAGAGACAAGGTGTAAAGATTTCAGCACCGGAAGAAATCGCATATCGTTATGGTTGGATAGATAAAGACAGCTTGCTTGAATCGGCTGATAAATATGGTAACTCTCCATATGGCTTTCATTTGAGAGCTGTTGCCAATGGAAAAGTATATACAACAGTGAGGTAAGTTATATGACAATTATTGTAACAGGCGGAGCAGGATTTATCGGTTCAAACTTTGTATTCTATATGCTGAAGGAACATCCCGATTACAAAATTATCTGTCTTGATAAGTTGACTTATGCAGGTAATCTGTCAACTTTGAAATCGGTTATGGACAATCCTAATTTCAGATTTGTTAAGGCTGATATTTGCGACAGAGTAGCTGTAGAAAAGCTGTTTGAAGAAGAGCATCCGGATATAGTAGTCAACTTTGCAGCAGAAAGTCATGTTGACCGTTCTATCGAAAATCCTGAAGTTTTCCTTCAGACTAATATCATTGGTACAGAAGTATTGATGGACGCTTGCAGAAAATATGGTATTCAGAGGTATCATCAGGTATCTACAGATGAGGTTTACGGCGATCTGCCGCTTGATAGACCTGACCTGTTTTTTACAGAGGAAACCCCGATTCATACAAGCAGCCCGTACAGCAGTTCAAAGGCCGGTGCTGATCTGTTGGTTCTTGCATATCACAGAACTTACGGTTTGCCCGTTACAATCAGCCGCTGCTCAAATAACTATGGTCCCTATCATTTTCCGGAAAAGCTCATCCCTCTTATGATAGCTAATGCACTTGCTGATAAGCCGCTTCCGGTTTACGGCGAGGGAATAAATGTCCGTGACTGGCTCTATGTTGAAGACCATTGCCGTGCAATTGATCTTATTATCCACAAGGGCAGAGTTGGCGAAGTTTATAATGTCGGCGGACACAATGAAATGAAGAATATTGATATAGTTAAGC
>OMZF01000049.1 GCA_900315465.1 uncultured Eubacteriales bacterium
GGGAGCTCAAGACTCTGCAGAGCTTCAACAGTCTTGTTTGAAGGTCTGAGAATGTCGATAAGTCTCTTATGGGTTCTTGTCTCGAACTGCTCACGGCTGTCCTTGTACTTATGTACAGCACGAAGGATAGTTACTACCTGTTTTTCGGTAGGGAGCGGTACAGGGCCTGATACTCTTGCGTTTGTACGCTTAGCAGTTGATACAATCTTATCAGCTGCCTGATCAACTAACTGATGATCATAACCCTTGATTCTTATCCTTATTTTTTCCTTGACTGCCACAATAATCGCCTCCTTAAAATATTTGAGTTGGCGGGCGTTTTCATTTCCTCACACCCCACCGGGTGTTTCGCCTGTTTCCATTTAAAAAACCGGAGCAATTCGTATTCAGAATTGTCATCCGGGTGAGGTCTGAAAAAACAAAACATTTTCAAGTCGCATAAATCTACCCCCCGACGAGTACACACCTAATGCCGCCATCGGGAAGTAAAAGTCATAACATGACCTGATATTCGTTTCGCCCGGTTTAAAATCGGACATACTCAGTGGAAAAACCGGCAATACCTGCCGCAACCTCCCACATCATCGCATATCTGTTGCAGTCTTGCTTATATATAATAACACAAGTCAACATTATTTTCAAGTGATTTCTTTGTTAATTATAGTAGAATTTCAATTGAATATTTTGTACAATTTAACAACAAACTTCGTAAAATATTGCATAATAATCTATCAACCGCAACATATATTTTATCAATATTGTTATAAACTCTTAGCATATTATGAAATAATATAAGACAAAAAAGAAAAAAGCTGCTTCAATATTATGAAACAGCATTTTTATTAGCATTTTTTACAAATTAAGCAATTATATATTTACATTAATGTCAATCAAATAAATTCTCTATAAAAAATGTAAGCTCTTTTTCTACAGCAGAAGTAAAGCAAGTCCTTCCCTTAAAATCTGTCATTGATTTTACAAATTCAAACTTTCCGTCTTTATTTATATATATCAATATTTCTTTCTTATAAGGATCAACTATCCAGTATTCTTTCACTCCGACAAGAGCAAACAAATTCATTTTTTCATTTTTATCTGTATTCTCGGTGCTCTTTGAAATAACCTCGGCGACGAACCAAGGAACTGCACTAATATCTACACCATTATAGCTTTTTGGGTTACAGCAAACAGAAAGATCAGGCATTCTGTATGCAGCTGTATCCTGTTCCCAGCGATAGCTTTGTTCCCGAAAAACCTCGCATGGCGGTTTTACTGCCGCTGTTACTGCAAAATCCAATTTTTTCAAAACCCTGTTATGCTCTACACTTGCTCTTGAAAAATCTATAATCTCGCCGTTGTCCAATATACTATATTTCACAGCTGCAATTTCCATAAATATCCACCGCTTTCATTCACCTGAAAAGCGGTCTGCCTGAACAGACCGCTTCGTGATCACTCGTTAATGACCTCTCTGTAGAGATTGATATACTCAGTAGCTGACTTAGTCCAGCTGTTATCGCTGTTCATAGCCCTCTGAACAAGTATCTTCCAGCCGTCACGCTGCCAGTAGCCTGCAATCGCACGTCTGATACATCCGAGCATATCCATAGCATCATAATTTGCAAAAGTAAATCCGTTGCCGTCTCCGGTTCCGCTGTCCTTGATAGAATCTCTGAGACCGCCGACTTCACGAACGATTGGTATAGTACCATATCTGAGAGCTATCATCTGAGAAAGACCGCAGGGTTCTGCCTTTGACGGCATAAGGAATATATCCGCACCCGCATATATCTTTCTTGAAAGCTCAGGAATAAATCCTGTGCAGGCACAAAGTCTTCCGGGGTATCTTTCATGCATGGAGCGGAAGAAGCTTTCATACTCCCAATCACCCGAACCAAGTATAACAAACTGAACATACTCCTCTCTCATAAGCTGATCAAGTGCAGACTTGACCAGATCGAGACCTTTGTGAGAAACGAGTCTTGTTACCATTGCTATAATAGGAACATCGGGATTTTGTTCCAGACCAAGACGCTCCTGAAGTCTTTGTTTATTTACAGCCTTACCTGAAAGATCATCAGCAGTATAATGTTCATACAGCTGAATATCGGTTGCGGGGTTGTATGAGGTGTTGTCTATACCGTTAAGAATACCCCTGAGTTTCCATGAACGGGCATTCAGTATCGGGTCAAGACCATGTGCAAACCACGGATCACGGATCTCCCACGCATAACTGGGACTTACTGTAGTTATTCTGTTGGCGGTTTCAATTGCTCCCTTCATGTAATTGATACATCCGTCATAATCCAGAATAGGTCTTCCGTGAGGCGGAACACCAACCACCTCTTCATACAGCTCTGTGCCGTATTTTCCTTGATATTGGATATTATGTATCGTGAATATCGTTTTGATACCCTGATACCATTCATTCTGTGCGTAAAAAAGGTTATAGTATGTAGGAACCAGTGCTGTCTGCCAGTCGTTACAATGGATAATGTCCGGTTTAAAATCTATATAGGGAAGCATTTCAAGAGCCGCCCTTGAGAAGAAAGCAAACCTTTCAGCATCATCATAATGACCGTAGAGTCCCTGTCTTTTGAAATAATACTGATTATCGAGGAAATAATATATAACACCGTTATAACGCATCTCGAAAAGACCGCAGTATTGTCTTCTCCACGAAACCGGAACAGAGAAGCTTGTAACAAATCTCATTCCGTCTTTAAGACTTTGAGGAATATCTTCATACAGCGGCATTACGATCCTGACACCGATAAGCCTTTTACGCAGTGCGTGTGGCAGCGAACCTGCCACATCTGCAAGTCCGCCCGATGCAGCAAAGGGCTGAGCCTCGCTGGCAACATATAAAACCTTCATAAATTTACGCACCTCCAACTTTATTATAGAGGATCCGACGCTGAAACAAACTCAGGTCAGATCCTCTGTGATTTTCTGATCTCAGAACTGAACCGGACTATTATACAACACTGCCCTTGCTGATATATACAGGACGTGATACATAGCCTACTATAGTTCTTTCATTCTTAAAGGTAACATCTTTATCAACTATAACATAACTGAGATTACCGTCAGCACCGATCTTGGTATCCTGCATTATAACGCAGTTTGAAACCTTTGTATTTTTGCCGATGTGAACACCTTTAAAGAGGATACAGTTTTCAACCTCACCCTCGATATTACAGCCGTTAGCGATAAGAGAATTCTTAACTTTTGAACCGAGACCGTATTTTGTAGGCATATCATCTCTTACCTTTGTATAGATAGGATTATCACTGTTAAAGAGATCTGCTCTTACTTCAGGATCCATCAGTGCCATATTTGCATTGAAATAATCTGTGATAGAAGTAATCATCGGTGAGAAGCCTTTGAACTCATAGCCGTATATATTCAGTTCCTTATATTTGCCCTGAATTATATCTCTCTTAAAGTTGAGAGTATTTCTGCTTATGCAGTTATCAACCAGTTCTATAAGAAGCTCTCTCTTTATGAACATCATGTTCATATAATAGCTGCAGGCACCCGAAACATCCTTTTTGATAAGAACATCAATAACCTTACTTCTTGAGTCAAATGAAAGTATAGCTGGGTCATGCAGTTTCTCAGGAAGAACATCTCTTTTGTAAACGAGAGTAATGTCAGCATTGTTTGCAAGATGCTTTCTGCATACATCCTGATAATCAATATTGCATACTGTATCACAGTCAGAGATAACGACATATTCCTGAGTTGAATTTCTGAGGAAAGGAAGGATACTGTTAAGAGTAGTCATACGGTTAGAATATTCACTCTTATCAGTGAAAGGCGGAAGAATAAAAAGTCCTCCCTGTTTTCTGGAAAGATCCCATGCCTTACCGTTACCTACATGATCCATGATCGACTGGTAATTGCTCTTTGTGATAACTCCTACTTTATTGATACCCGAATTTACCATATTTGAAAGCGGGAAATCTATAAGACGATATTTGCCGCCAAAAGGAACCGCACCCATAATTCTTACCTCAGTAAGTTCGCTGATGAGATTCTCATGCAGATTGGCGAAGATAATTCCCATTATATTATTGCCACGCATTATTCCTCAACCCCCTCTACATTTTTAGAAACCATTTCCTTGGGTGCGATTTTTGCACCTGCACCTACTACAAGGTTGTCACCTATTACAGCGATACCCCATTTATCTTTATCCTCTATTGTTTCCGGACGAGCACCGACAACAGCATTCTTGCCTATTACAGTATTCTCGGATACAATAGCATACTGTACAACCGCACCTTCTTCTATTACTGAACCCGGCATGATTATTGAATCCTGCACAACTGCACCCGGCTTAACAACAACATTTGAGAACAGTACAGAGAAATCTACAGAGCCGCTGATAGAGCAGCCGTCAGCAATAAGAGAATTCTGTACAGAAGCACCCTCTGCTATATACTGCGGAGGAACAACGGGGTTTCTGGAATAGATCTTCCATGATTCATCTGTGAGGTCGAGAGGAACATTGGGATCGAGAAGATCCATATTTGATTCCCAAAGACTATCTATAGTTCCTACATCCTTCCAGTAGCCCTGGAATTCATAAGCGAACATTCTCAGACCGTCATCAAGCATTTTCGGAAGAATATCCTTACCGAAGTCATGTGATGAACCTTCTGTTTCTTCATCTTCAATAAGATACTTGCGGAGCTTGTCATAGCTGAATACATATATACCCATTGAAGCATTTGTACTTTTCGGATGTGCCGGCTTCTCCTCAAATTCATAGACAGAACCGTCGGGATTTGTATTCATGATACCGAAACGTGAAGCCTCTGCAAGAGGTACATCTATAACAGCGATAGTACAATCCGCATTATTTTCCTTATGTGCAGCTATCATCTTTGAGTAGTCCATCTTGTAGATATGGTCACCTGAGAGAATAACAACATAATCAGGATTATATCTGTCGATATAGTTTATGTTCTGATAAATTGCATTTGCAGTACCTGAATACCAGTCTGCACCCTTTACCTGCTGATAAGGCGAAAGAACGCTTACACCGCTGTTATTGCCATCAAGATCCCATGGCTGACCGTTGCCTATGTACTCGTTGAGTACGAGAGGCTGATACTGTGTGAGCACACCAACAGCATCTATACCTGAGTTAACACAGTTTGAAAGCGGAAAATCAATGATACGATACTTACCTCCGAATGGAACGGCAGGCTTTGCTAATTTCTGAGTAAGAACGCCCAGACGGCTGCCCTGTCCGCCTGCGAGCAGCATTGCTACTACTTCCTGTTTTGGATACATTTCGTATTCCCCCTTAATTTATTTTAATATTTATGACCTACAGAATCATTCTTCTGCCTTTTTGGCTTTAGGCTTTGTAGTTCTTTTAGTCTTTGGCTTTTCTTCGGCTTTTACTTCCTTGCCGTCTTCTGCTGCGACCTTGGATTTTTTGGTAGTTCTCTTTTTCTTTTCTGTGCCTTCTGTAAGAGCCTTTGGTTTTCTCTTCGGCTTTTTGCGAACGCATTTGAAATACATTACGGACATAGGAGGTAATGTAAGAGAAACAGACTGTTCAAAGCCATGCATTGCAATATCATCGGAAACTATTGCAGTTCCGTTTGAAATGCCTGAACCGCCGAATTCAACAGCGTCTGTATTGAGAAGCTCGGAATATGTACCTGCAAAAGGAACACCTATACGGTAATCCTCTCTGAGCATCGGCTGGAAGTTACATACAACGATAATTTCGTTGCCTTTCTTATCCATTCTTCTGAAGCTTATTACACTCTGTGTATAGTCATCATTTGATATCCACGAGAAACCTTCCCATGAATAATCGATCTCCCACATCGGTGAGTTTTCGAGATAGAAGTGGTTTACAGCCTTATAGAAATTCTTAAGTTCATTATGTGCAGGATATTCAAGGAGAAGCCAATCAAGCTCCATAGCATAATCCCATTCTTTGAACTGACCGAATTCAGTACCCATAAATGTAAGCTTCTTTCCGGGATGAGCCATCATATAAGCTATGAAAGTTCTGTCGCCTGCGAACTTCTGTTCGTATGAACCAGGCATTTTATTTATAAGTGAAGCCTTACCGTAAACTACCTCATCATGTGAGATAGGAAGGATAAAGTTTTCAGAGAATGCATAGAAGAAAGAGAATGTGAGATTATCGTGGTTAAACGGACGATAAAGCGGATCGAGTGATATGTAATGAAGCATATCGTTCATCCAGCCCATATTCCATTTATAGTTAAATCCGAGACCGCCTGAATATGTAGGTCTTGAAACCATAGGCCATGATGTAGATTCCTCAGCTATCATAAGAACATCGGGATAATATTTGAAAGCAGCCTCATTCAGTTTCTGAAGGAATGCGACAGCCTCAAGATTTTCTTTGCCGCCGAATTTATTCGGAACCCATTCACCGTCTCTGCGGCTGTAATCGAGGTAAAGCATAGATGCAACAGCATCAACACGGATACCGTCGATATGGTAATAATCCATCCAGAATATAGCACTTGAAACGAGGAACGAAACAACTTCATTTCTGCCATAGTCAAATACAAGAGTACCCCAGTCTTTATGCTCGCCCTTTCTCGGATCGGCATATTCATAGCAGGGTGTTCCGTCAAATCTTGCAAGACCGAAAGCATCTCTCGGGAAATGTGCAGGAACCCAGTCCATGATAACATAGATACCTGCCTGATGACACTTATCAACGAAATCCATAAAATCAAACGGACTGCCGTAACGTGAAGTAACTGCATAGTAACCTGTTACCTGATAACCCCATGAAGCATCGAAGGGGTATTCGGTAAGAGGCATCATTTCGATATGGGTATAACCCATTTCCTTAACATACGGTATAAGCTCGTCAGCAAGCTTACTGTATGAGAAATGATTGCCGTCCTTATACTTTCTCCACGAACCTGCGTGTATTTCGTAGATATTCATAGGACTGCTGTAGGACTCATGCTCATGTTTTGTTTTTGCCCAATCCTGATCGTGCCATTCAAAACCATCAAGTTCAACATAAACAGATGCATTATTCGGGCGTGTTTCAAAGTGATATGCATAGGGGTCTGATTTCATCACGCACACATCATCAAAAGTTTCAATGCTGTATTTGTAAATGGTATACGGCTGTATCACATTTGCGATAAAGCATTCCCATACACCGCCGTCAGAGATTCTGTTCATCCTGTGCCAGTTTCTGTCCCAGCCGTTGAAATCACCGACTACAGACACAGACTTTGCATTAGGAGCCCATGTACGGAACACAACACCCTCCTGACCGTCAACAACGGCACGGTGTGCACCCATATACTTATAGGCCTGATAGTTTTCTCCGATATGGAACAGATCCAGGGGGAAACGATCATTAAGATCGCTGTTTACAAGCTGCATATATAACAACTCCTTTTTTACCAAATACTGTTTATTACTTATATAATAGCTTAATTTTATATAAATTTCAA
>OMZF01000012.1 GCA_900315465.1 uncultured Eubacteriales bacterium
AGACCGCACCCGAGGAAAGTCCGGGCTCCACAGGGCAGGATAACGGCTAACGGCCGCCGGGGGTGACCCCAGGGAAAGTGCAACAGAGATATACCGCCTCTTATTGAGGTAAGGATGGAAAGGCGAGGTAAGAGCTCACCGGCGTACAGGAGACTGTACGGCCATGTAAACCCTATCCGGAGCAACACCGCAGAGAAGTGTATTCATTTGCCCGATGGCTTCAGCAGGTGGCATTGAGCAGTTTCGGCAACGGACTGCCAAGATAGATGGCTGTTCACGACAGAACCCGGCTTATCGTCCCACTCTATTATTTTATAAAGGGGGATCTGTATGAAAAAGGAAGAGCGTATTAAAGAAAAAGCAAAAAAGGTTTCAAGGGAATTTTTCCTTGTAAGTATCGGTGTTATTGCTTTAGGTATACTCCTTTTAGTATATCCCGGCGAATCAAAGGATATTTTGTGCCGTGTTCTGGGCGGTGCTATGGCGGTCTGGGGCGTATTTAAAATTATAGAATACATCAGACTGAAGAAAAATGAAATATTTGGTTCATTTGCTCTTATCCAGGGATGTGCATTGCTTTGTTTCGGAGTTTATATTGCACTCAAACCCGAGGTTATAACAGCTTTTGTCACAGGTGTGCTTTGTATAATACTTTTTATCAGCGGCATTACCAAACTACAATATGCTATGGAATTTTCCGGACTTAAATCAAAGGGTTGGTATATACAGGCTTTTGGAGCAGTTTCAATGATAGTGGGCAGTATAGTGGCTTTTGTAAATCCTTTCGGGGCAGCAAATGTGCTTATGATGTTTATAGGTGCTTTTATGATAGTCAGCGGTGTATGGGATATTATTACAATGATTTACATAAGACGTTTTCTCAAAACATATAAAGCCGATATTGAGGATGCAAAGCGTCAGGAGTCCGTAAAAATAAACAGTTCGCAATATGTTGATACTGTTGTAGATGAAGATGATGAATAAAAAAATTTCTCTCCCTGTTTTGTCAGGGAGAGATTTTTATTCATCGGGATTTTCTTCAATATTTTCGGGCAGAGATTCTGTTCCGTTTATTTCATGGTGATAGGTCGGGACAATTTCGGCAATTACTTTTTCGACTTCATCTTTATCATTTCGCATTGCAGCGTAATAAAGATGTTTCAGGTGTCTGAAAAATTCTTCATCGCTGAATTCAATTGGTTTGCCGATATAGATTTTTTTATTGTCGGTTTTTGTTATGCCTTCTTCGTTGAGAAGAAGTTCTTCAAATAACTTTTCACCAGGACGCAGACCCGTATATTCTATTTTTATGTCTTCATACGGTTTAAAGCCAGAAAGTCGTATCAGGTTTTCTGCAAGTACACGGATCTTTACAGGCTCACCCATATCAAGTATGAATATTTCTCCTCCATCTGCGATACTTCCAGCTGTAAGAACGAGTGATACCGCTTCGGGTATTGTCATAAAATAGCGGATAATATCGGGGTGGGTAACGGTTACAGGCCCGCCTGAACGTATCTGTTCCTTGAAAAGAGGTATTACAGAGCCGTTTGAGCCGAGTACGTTGCCGAAACGTACAGCTACAAAATTGGTCTTGCTTCGTCTGCCCATCATCTGTATTATCATTTCACATATACGCTTTGAAGCTCCCATTACACTTGTCGGATTTACAGCTTTATCCGTCGAGATCTGTACAAAATTCTTTACATTATACTTATCGGCTGTTTCGACCAGTTTAAGTGTTCCGAAAACATTATTCTTGACCGCTTCTTCAGGATTTGTTTCCATAAGGGGAACGTGTTTGTGTGCGGCAGCATGGAACACAACATCAATATTTTGGGTTTTGAATATATGTTCGAGTTTCTTTTTATCACGCACAGATGCTATCTGTACTTCAAAAGAAAGATCAGAGCCATGTTTGCGTATAAGCTCCTGCTGTATTTCATAGGCATTATTTTCGTATATATCAAGTATTATAAGATGACGTGGTTTAAGATTTGCTATCTGACGGCAAAGCTCCGAGCCTATCGAGCCTCCCCCTCCTGTTACGAGAACTGTCTGACCTATGATATATTTTCCGTATTTTTCGGTATCGAATACAACAGGCTCTCTGCCGAGAAGGTCATCGACCTCTACCTGACGTATGGAAGAAGTGATATTTTCTCCCGTTGTCATAAGATTATATATATTCGGGATTATCTTTACTTCGATATGTGTCTTTGTGCAGGCATCGAGAATTCTTTTTTTATCCGTTACGCTTATCTGTGATATTGTGAAGATTATTACCTCTATACCATTTTCTTCGCATATTTCGGGTATCTCATAAGTTGTGCCTACGACTTCTACTCCTGCTATACGGCGGTGTATTTTTTCCTTGTTGTCATCAACGATACAAACAGGATTATATTCATTTCCGGGTGTTTTGGCAAGCTCACTCAGAAGTGAAAGTGCTCCTTCACCTGCACCGATTATCAGCAGTCTTTTCTTTGCTTTCTGTGACAGGTTTCTCCTTTCGAGTATCTTGTTCAGACGGTATACTATGCGGAACATAAGCACGAAAAATGCTGACATAAGCGAAAAGCTGATATATACTCTTGTTCCCATATTGAAATGCGGCAAAAATATGCCTATGACCATTGTTATGACCATAAATGCAAGATTTGCCGAAAGTGAGGCTATGCCTGCAAGGAAGAAATCTTCTATATCCGCATAACGCCAGAGTTTGTCATAAAGACGGAACATCAGGAATACTGTGATAAAACAGATATTTTCAATAAGCAGTCCCCACAGGAACGGACTTACATCTCCGCTTAAAAACAGATTATCCTTGTTTATTCCGTATGAAAGGTAATAGGAGATATTCCACAGAATAAAATCCGACAGGAACAATATCGCCCGGCGATGCGTTCCCAAAGCATTGAATATCTTTAACATAGCAAAAATTCATTCTCCTTTATTAATGCATAAGCATACAAAGCTATTATATTACTTTTTCAAAAGAATTACAATAGTGTAATTTGTATTTGACTAAAGTTTAAGAAAAATCATACAAATATGGGAAATAGTATATTAAGTTTTAGAATTTATATTTCTTTTTTAGAATTATATAATATGTGGTTTAAGGTATAATTATAAGTTGGAAATTGTTGATTTTCGGAATATTGTTTTTGTTTTTGATAAAAGGAGAGGTATTGCAATGGTAAGGATCGGTCTGGATATTGGCTCAACAACTGTAAAATGCGTTGTACTTGATAATGATAATAAGATCATTTTTTCGACATATGAACGGCATTATTCCCAGATAACAAGTAAGATCGCAGAGCTTCTCAAAACTGTAAAAACAAAAATACCCAAAGGAGAACAGGCGGCAGTAGCTATGTCCGGATCGGCAGGTATGGGTGTTGCCGATGCCTGCGGTATAGATTTTATACAGGAGGTCTATGCTACAAGAGTAGCTGCCAATACCTTCATTCCGGGAACTGATGTAGTGATAGAGCTTGGCGGTGAAGATGCGAAAATATTATTCCTTTCCGGCAGTATGGAAGTCCGTATGAACGGGTCATGTGCAGGAGGCACAGGTGCATTCATAGATCAAATGGCTACACTTCTGAATGTGCCGATAGAAGATCTTAACGGACTCGCCGAAAAACATGAAAAAACATATACCATAGCTTCAAGATGCGGTGTTTTCGCAAAAACAGATATACAGCCGCTTCTTAATCAGGGTGCTAAAAAAGAAGATGTAGCAGCAAGCATATTTATGGCGGTAGTAAACCAGACAATAGCAGGTCTTGCACAGGGAAGAGAAATAAAGGGAAAGATAGTTTATCTTGGCGGTCCGCTTACTTTTATCCCCCAGTTGAGACAGGGCTTTGACAAGGCTTTGAATACAAAGGGTATATGTCCGGAAAATTCATTGTATTACGTTTCTCTCGGTGCGGCACTTTGTGCGGAAAAAACAATAGATTTCGATGCGGCTGAAAAGAAAATAGAAAAATACAGGGGAACAGGAAATTTTGCTTTTAATAAACCTCTTTTCAATAATGAAGATGAACTTGCAGAGTTCCGTAAAAGACACGCTTCCGCTAAAGTGGAAAAGGGAGAACTCAAAGGCTACAAGGGAGATGCATTTGTAGGAATAGATGCGGGCTCAACTACTGTTAAGGGTGTTGTTACAGATGATAAAGGTACTCTTCTTTATTCCGAATACCTTTCAAACAGCGGAAATCCTGTTCCGATAGTAAAAAAATTCCTTGAAAATATTTATGAGATATGTCCAGATATTCATATAAAAAGCTCCGCTGTTACAGGCTACGGTGAGGAGATAATCAAAAATGCTTTCGGTGTTGATATTGGTGTGGTCGAAACCATTGCACATATGACAGCAGCAAAAAAATTCATGCCCGATGTTGAATTTATAATAGATATAGGCGGTCAGGATATAAAATGCTTTAAGATCAGAGGAGGCACTATTGACAACATATTCCTTAATGAAGCCTGCTCCTCGGGCTGCGGATCATTTTTGCAGACATTCGCAAATGCCCTCGGCTACAGCTCTGAAGAATTTTCAAAACTCGGACTTCTGGCAAAACACCCTGTTGACCTCGGCTCACGCTGTACTGTATTTATGAATTCCTCTGTAAAACAGGCACAAAAAGACGGTGCTACTATTGAGGATATTTCTTCAGGTCTTTGTCTTAGTGTTGTTAAAAATGCACTGTATAAAGTAATCCGTGTATCAAGCCCCAGAGAACTCGGCAAAAAAATAGTTGTTCAGGGAGGAACTTTCCTTAATGATGCTGTGCTTAGAGCATTTGAACAGGAAATGGGAGTAGATGTTATAAGACCGGATATATCAGGTCTTATGGGGGCATACGGTGCAGCTTTATATGCTCAGTCAAAATGTACAAAGGACTACAAGTCTACTATACTTGATATGAAAAAACTTCAGTCATTCGTTCACACAATCAAAGCCGTAAATTGCGGTGGATGCAGCAATAACTGCCGACTGACAGTGAATACATTCGGTGACGGCAGAAAATTCATTGCAGGAAACCGCTGCGAAAAACCTGTTACTAAAAAATCTCCTGATGACAGTTTTAATATTTATCAGTATAAACTCAAGCTCCTCAGAGAATATCAGCCGAAAGAAGGAGCAAAAAGAGGTAAAATAGGTATCCCGATGGGACTTAATATGTTTGAACTTCTTCCTTTCTGGCATACCTTCCTGACAAAACTCAATTTTGAAGTGATCGCTACTCCTTTCTCCGATAGAAAACTGTATCTGCATGGTCAGCAGACAATTCCCTCGGATACAGTATGTTTCCCTGCAAAGCTTATGCATGGTCATGTTCAGTGGCTGCTTGACCATGATATAAAACAGATATTCTATCCGTGTATGTCATATAATTTTGATGAACATTTGGGTGACAATCATTATAACTGCCCCGTTGTTGCATATTATCCGGAGGTAATACACGCAAATATCAGAGGTATCGAGGATATTAAATTCTTCCATGAATTTGTAGGTATACACAGACCAAAGGATTTTCCGAAAAAGATCCATGCCGAACTTGCAAAACTTTACAACGATATTACTTTAAGAGAAGTAAAAGAGGCTTCAAAGGCGGCATATAAAGAATATGAGGATTATATAAAGAAAATAAGAGATTACGGTAATGATATAATAAGCAGAGCAAGGGATGCAGGCAAGGAAATAATCGTTCTTGCAGGCAGGCCATATCATGCAGACCCTGAAATAAATCATGGTATAGACAAGCTTATAACAAGCTTTGATGTAGCAATAGTTTCCGAGGATATAGTCAGCAACAAGGAAGCAAAGAAAGTAAAAACAGGCGTACTCAATCAATGGACATACCATTCAAGAATGTATGCAGCAGCGGAATATGTAAGTCATAATCCCGATATGAACCTTGTTCAGCTTGTTTCGTTCGGCTGTGGTGTTGATGCAATAACAACAGACGAAGTACGTGCGATACTTGAACGCAACGGAAGGATATATACTCAGATAAAAATAGATGAAATAACAAATCTCGGTGCTGTAAAGATAAGGCTCAGAAGTCTTTTGGCTGCCACAAATAATAAAAAGAACTGAAAAGGGTGCAGTGCATAAGGAGGAAAAACATGGCAAAATTAGTATATGATGAAAACGGCAGACTGCTTTTTACAAAAGAAATGCGTAAGGAGAATTATACTATTTTAATTCCTATGATGGCAAAAATACATTTTGAAATAATGAAAAATGTATTTGTGCATTACGGGTATAATTGTGTTCTGCTTAATACAGAAGGCCCCGAAATAGCTCAGGTAGGACTTAAATATGTTCATAATGATACCTGTTATCCGGCACTCCTTGTAATAGGTCAGCTTATCCATGCACTTCAGAGCGGTAAGTATGATACAAACAAAACTGCACTTATGATAACTCAGACAGGCGGCGGATGCCGTGCATCGAATTATATTCATCTGCTCAGAAAAGCCCTTGTCAAAGCAGGGTTTGAAAATGTTCCGGTAATTTCCCTTAATATTTCGGGTCTTGAAAAAAACAGCGGTTTCAGCATAACAATACCGATGATAAGACGTATTGCGGCAGGTCTTATTTACGGCGATATGATAATGGCACTCGATAATCAGACAAAGCCGTATGAAATAAATAAGGGTGACAGTCAGAAGCTTGTTGACAAATGGGTAGCAAAACTTACCGAAACAATGGCAGACGGTCACGGTTTCACCAAAAAAGAACTTGCCGAAAATCTTGACAGTATAGCCGAAGATTTTTCAAAAGTAAAAGTAAACCGTATTCCGAAGGTAAAAGTCGGAATCGTCGGAGAGATATATGTAAAATATTCGGCACTTGGAAATAACGATCTTGAACAGTTTTTATACGATCAGGGATGTGAAGTCAATCTGCCGGGTATACTCGGATTTGCCTTATTTAAGGTTGATAACCGTATGGAAGATTATAAGCTGTACGGAGGAAGCGTAGCAAAATATATAGTAGTAAAAAGACTTTTTGACTACCTTATAGGTCTTGAAGGGCTTATCATATCAAGTCAGAAGAAATTCGGATTTCGCCCCATAGGTACATATGCACATACAAAAGAACTTGTTAAAGGTATGGTCGGCTATGGAAGTAAAATGGGTGAGGGGTGGCTGCTTACAGGAGAAATGCTTGAGCTTATAGAAACAGGTTTTGAAAATATAGTATGTACTCAGCCTTTCGGATGTCTGCCGAACCATATCAACGGCAAGGGTATGATACGTCCGATAAAAATGCTCGATGAAAGAGCAAATATCGTTGCTATAGATTATGACCCCGGTGCACCTAAGGTAAATCAGGAAAACCGTATTAAGCTTATGCTTGCTGTGGCTAAAGAACAGCTTGAAAAGAGTGAATGATATGAAAAATTTTCTGCGGTTATCAGTTCTTACCCTTGTTCTTGGGGGAGTGACCATTGTTTCATGCCTTTCATCAGCCGGAGCGATGCCATTATGGTGTCTTGCTCCGGCAATAGTGGTTTTTGTTATTGTCAATATATGCCCCACGTTCAGCGGATTTGATATGGGACTAAAGCTTAAATCAATGGCAGACGGAAATGATCTGCTTTCGGTATTTCTTATACTGCTTATTCCGGAAACGGTTTACGGTATAGTTTCGGGTGCGATACAATTCGGTATGTTTTCCGAAATATTCTGGTATCAGGCACTTATAATATTCCTTTCCGAACTTATAATTTTCTGGAACGGCATAATAAGAGTTTATATCTGTGCTTCGATGATAGGAGGCAAATGGAGAATACTCGGTCTTATCTGCGGCATGATACCGATAGCAAATATAATAGTTCTCTGCAGAATAATAAACATTACCAATGCCGAAACCAATATGGAAAAAGCCCGTATAAAACGCAATAAGGAACGTAAAGATCTGAAAGTATGCAGGACAAAATATCCTATACTTCTTGTTCACGGTGTATTTTTCAGAGATCTGGAAAAATTTAATTATTGGGGCAGAATACCGGCAGAGCTTACAAACAACGGTGCAGAACTTTATTACGGTGAACAGGAATCTGCACTCAGCATAAAGGAAAGTGCAGATCAGCTGGCTCAGAAGATAGAAGAAATAATAAAAAAGACAGGTGCAGAGAAGATAAATATAATCGCACATTCAAAAGGCGGTCTCGACAGCAGGTATGCTATTACAAAACTCGGAATGGATAAATATGTTGCCTCTCTCACCACAGTAAATACACCGCACAGAGGCTGTGTATTTGCCGAATGGCTGCTTGATACCATGCCTGTATCGTTTCAGGAACAGGTCGCAAGAAAATATAACGGTGCATTTATGCTTGTAGGTGACAAAAAACCTGATTTTCTCGGAGCAGTGTCGGATCTGAAAGCATCTGTCTGTACAAAATTCAACGAGGATGTTCCCGATTCTCCGAATGTATATTATCAGAGTGTGGGAAGCAAAATAAATAAGGCACTTACAAGTGTTTTCCCCCTGAATTTTTCGCACCTGCTTGCAGGAAGATTTGACGGACCTAACGACGGGCTTGTAACTATCACATCTGCCCAGTGGGGAGAGAATTTTATTGTTCTGAGTTCAAAAGCACCCGATGGTGTTTCTCATGCCGATGTTATAGATCTTATGCGGCATGATAAACCCGATTTGGATATAAGGGAATTTTATGTCGGACTTGTAAGCAGCCTTCGCGAAAAGGGTTTTTGATATATTTATAATAAACAACAAAAGTTTTTGTCTTTAACGGGAGTGATAGGTTTGAAAAAATGGGAAATGCTTCCCGACAGATTTAAAAATGAATCTGTAAGACCTTATTATGACAGTCTCAAAAAAAGAGGTATAAGTCTTGCAGTAAAAAGAATATTTGATTTTATCACTGCACTGATAATGACAGTCATACTTTTACCTTTGATGTGTATAATTGCTGTATGGATAAAATGCGATTCAAAGGGTACAGTATTTTTCAGACAAAGACGTGTCACAACATACGGGAAAGTTTTTTATATATTCAAATTCCGTACCATGATTTCCGATGCGGAAAAGAAGGGTACTCAGGTAACTGTAAGCAATGACAGCCGTGTGACAGGTGCAGGAAAATTCCTTAGGAAGTGCCGTCTGGATGAACTTCCTCAGATATTCAATGTACTTAAAGGGGATATGAGTTTCGTAGGCACAAGACCAGAAGTCGAAAGGTATGTTGACAGATATACTGATGAGATGATGGCAACACTTCTTATGCCCGCCGGTATAACCTCACTTGCAAGTATAAAATACAAGGATGAAGAAAAGCTGCTTGATGGGGCTAAAGATGTTGATAATGTTTATGTGAATGAAGTTTTGCCCCAAAAGATGAAATATAATCTTGAATATCTGCAAAAATTCAACTTTTTTTATGATATTAAGCTTATGTTTATGACTTTCTTTGCCGTACTGAAATAAGTAAATAATACAAAAAAGTCTGTTGTACCAAAACGATACAACAGACTTAATTTTATTCTGAATACTAATCAAAGAAGTTCTGAAATTTTCTTTTCAATTCCTGCGGCATCAAGACCGAATTCAGCAAGAAGTCCTACAGCAGGGCCGCTGTGACCGAATACATCTTCAACGCCTATTCTGTATACAGGTACAGGACAGTTTTCGGAAGTTACGGCAGCAACAGCTTCGCCAAGTCCGCCGATGATATTATGCTCCTCAACAGTGATTATCTTGCCTGTTTCCTTAGCCGCCTTAATGATTATATCCTTGTCGATAGGCTTGATTGTGTGCATATTGATAAGACGGGCATTTACACCCTTTTCTTTGAGAGAACGTACTGCCTTAAGTGCCTCGTAAACAACAAGACCTGTTGCAATAACAGTTACATCATCTCCCTCTTCAAGTGTGATGCCTTTGCCTATCTCAAAGCTATAATTATCGGGATCATTAAAGCTTTCTATAGCAAGTCTGCCCAAACGGATATATACAGGGCCGTTATATGCATATGCAGCCTTTACAGCTTCTATCATTTCATAATGATCTGCCGGATTGAGAACTACCATTCCGGGGATGGTACGCATAAGAGCAAGATCTTCGCAGCACTGGTGTGTAGCACCGTCTTCGCCTACTGAAATGCCTGCATGAGAACCTGCGATCTTTACATTCAGGTGTGGGTAACCTACAGAGTTACGAACTTGTTCATATGCCCTTCCTGTAGCAAACATTGCGAAGGATGCTGCAAAGGGAACCATTCCTGCTGCTGCAAGACCTGCTGCTACACCTATCATATTTCCTTCTGCTATACCACAGTCAAAAAATCTTTCCGGATAAGCCTTTTTGAAAATTTCTGTTTTTGTAGCTGCCGCAAGATCTGCGTCAAGAACTACTATATCTTTGTGATCCTTAGCAAGCTCACAGAGAGCCATACCAAAGCTTTCTCTTGTTGCAATTTTTTTACTCTCTGCCATGATTATGCCTCCATTGCTTTAAGCTGTGCCCTGAGTTCGTCCATAGCTGTCTGATATTCGTCTGCGTTCGGAGCTTTTCCGTGCCAGCCGACCTTATTTTCCATATAGGAAACGCCCTTACCTTTTACAGTAGCTGCAATAATTGCTGTGGGCTTATTCTTTACAGTCTTAGCTTTTGCAAGTGCAGCTTCGATCTGCTCAAAATCATGTCCGTCTATTTTTATTACTTCAAAGCCGAAAGAAGTGAATTTCTCGTCAAGCTTATCCAAACCGGCAACGTCTGCTACTGTTCCGTCGATCTGAAGACCGTTGAAGTCAACCATAACGGTAAGGTTATCAAGCTTCATGTGAGAAGCAAACATAGCAGCTTCCCATACCTGACCTTCTTCACATTCACCATCTCCGAGCATTGCATATACACGGTAGCTTTCGCCGTTAAGCTTTGCTGCAAGAGCCATACCACAGGCAGCGGAGATTCCCTGACCGAGAGAGCCTGAACTCATATCTATGCCGGGAGTGTGTTTCATATCGGGGTGTCCCTGAAGCATTGCTCCGATATGGCGGAGAGATTTTATCTCATCTGTGGGGAAAAATCCTTTGAGTGCCAGTGCTGCATAAAGTGCGGGGCAGCAGTGACCCTTTGAAAGTACAAAACGATCACGTTTCGGATCTTTCGGATTTTTTGGGTCTACATTCATTTCCTTGAAGTAGAGATATGTCATCATATCGGCAGCGGAAAGTGATCCGCCCGGATGACCGGATTTGGCATTGAAAACGCCCTCGATTGTCCACAGTCTGACATTACAGGCTGTTTTTTTGAGTTCCAGAAGTTCTGACTTATCCATTCTGTTCCTTTTCCTCCGATTCTTTCGGCTGTCATGCCGATTATTTTCAGCTACATTATAGCATATGATGAAAATATTTTATTTCTTTTTAGGAAATAAAAATTATAGTCGATTAATTATTATCAGGTTTATCAAAATATACCGTTGCTTAAAGAGTATCAAATTTGTCCGATTTGGCAGTATTTTCATTATTTGCTTCTTTTGCGGCTTTTGCTGCCATGAATGCCGATGTCGAAAAGACCTGTTCGTTATCATCCATAGGAGTTTCTTTTTCGGAAATAACAGGCTCGGCAGGCTCTGTTGTTTCAGTTGACGCAGCTGCTTTATTAGCTCTTACATTGAAGATGATAACCCCTGCAATTATTGCTGCACCTGCAAGTATCAGCGGCAGACCTACTACAAGATATATCCATGTATTATTATCAGATTTACCATCATCTTTATTATCCTTTATATCATCGAAGTCCTGACTTTTATTGTTATTGCCAGTTGAGGAATCTGAATTCATACTCTTCTGCATATTATCCCAGTCTTCTGAGGTCAGCAGGGAGTTTTCAATCGAAGTTTCACTTACAACCGATTCATCGACAGAAGGTTCCTCAGTGCTGGTTTCTTCAGGCTGATTGAAAAAGCTTGTTTCTTCATATGCCGGTTCATAATCATATGATTCTTCGTAATAGGAAGGTTCTTCATAATATGACGGTTCTTCGTAGGAAGGCTCTTCATAGGGAGGCTCTTCATAAGAAGGCTCTTCATAATATGAAGGTTCTTCGTCATAAGATGGTTCTTCATTATAGGAAGGCTCTTCATCATAAGATGGTTCTTCGTCATAGGAAGGTTCTTCATCATAAGATGGTTCTTCATTATAGGAAGGTTCTTCATCATAAGATGGTTCTTCATATGAAACTTCAGGTTCGTAATACGATTCCTCTTCATATACCATTGCGGTCACCGATGCAGAGGGTATCAGCAAAGCGATCAATACACATATCACTGCTGCTAAAGCAACAGTATTTTTTCTTTTCATATTCACTGATCCTTTCGGATAAATTTTTCCGTATATTATGTTAACACAAATAACAGGCATTTTACAATATAATTTTAATTTTTCTGCGAAATTACAACATAAATAACATATACTCTGTATTTAATGTTAATATTTACTATTATTTATTGTATTGGTGGTATCATATCTCCCAAAATAAGTTCAAAACAAAGTCCGTCCTGAGAAGGCAGCTGCTGATCATCTGAAAGAAGTATTGCCTTTGAAACGAAATCAGCTGCCCTGCGTACAGAGTCTTCAAGTGACATACCGTTTACTGTATCGGCAGCAAGTACGGATGCAAATACATCTCCTGTTCCTGCACGGCTGCTGCCTATAAGCGGAGAGGTGACAAGTGTTTTTTCTCCACTGGTTCTGCATATCAGGTTTCCTATTTTATTATCTGTAACGATACCGGTAATTACAACATTTTTACATCCGTAGGACAGAAGTTTTTCGCATATTTCATTCAGTGTACTTTCATCGGGAGCTGATGTATACGGGGTATCTGTAAGTATACAGGCTTCTGTCACATTAGGAGTAAGTATATCTGCATGGGCGGTAAGTTTTTTCAGGCTTCGGCAAAGTTCACCTGTAAGTGTGTCATACATTCTTCCGTTATCTCCCATAACAGGGTCAATTATTATTATCGTTTCTTCATCGGAAAATTTTTCTATGAAATCAGTCACTATCCCTATCTGTCTTTCTGATCCGAGAAAACCCGAATATATCGCATCAAAATGAAGTCCTAACTTTTCCCATTTCTTATAGTACGGTTTCATTCTGTCCGTATAATCATCAAAATAATAATCATTGTATCCCGTATGATTAGACAGTATGGCAGTTGGCAGCGGACAGCACTGTATTCCGGCAGCTGATATTATAGGTATTGATACGGTCAGAGAACATCTGCCGAACCCCGAAAAATCATTTATCGCTGCAATTTTTTTTTGTTTTTTTGACGGCAATTATATCACCCTGCATTTCAATGAAGTTATTTTTACAATATTCACTATATAATATAGTATAAGTCAGGACTGATGTCAAATGCTTATATTTGTGAAGTGTATATTTGACAATTAGTGGCACTTGAAGCTTACTTTGCTGCAAAAGTATAGGTGCTGTCATCCAAAACGAAGCTAAGGATCTTTAAAAAGATTCTTGGTCGCTACGTGCCCCAAGGGCATTTCCTACGGGCACACCTCAGAATTACAGGCTTTTTCATTAAGTTGATGCCACTGCCTTTCAGGAAACTATGATAATTCCTCGCAAGTGACATACTCCCCCACCTATAGAGGTGGGGGCTTCTCGCTCAAGTATGGTAACCCATACAGTATCAACGAGCTAACCCCGTGTG
>OMZF01000131.1 GCA_900315465.1 uncultured Eubacteriales bacterium
ATATAATCCGTATCGGTACGGCAGGTGCTATAAGCGAAAAACTGAAACTCCGTGATATAATACTTGGTCTGGCTTCATGTACTTCTTCGTCTTATGCCGACCAGTACAAACTGCCTTGCAGACCTGTTGCCGCCGCATCTTATGAACTTCTTAAAAAGGCAGATGCAGCAGCTCTTTCAATGGGTAAAAATGTAAATGTCGGCACATTGCTTTGCTCCGATGCATTTTACGATGAATCATCAAGTCTTGCCGATTGGAGAAAAATGGGAGTTCTGGGCGTAGAAATGGAAAGTGCGGCACTTTATTATAATGCGGCAAGGGCAGGGAAAAATGCACTTTGCATATGTACCGTATCGGATTGTCCTTTGACTGGAGAGGAATGTTCTGCTGAGGAAAGACAAAGCACATTCAATGATATGGTCATCATAGCACTTGAAACAGCAATAACGGAATAGAGGGAAATAATGCAGACATTAGAAATAGGAAAAAATGATGCGGGGCAAAGACTGGATAAATTTCTTACAAAACGATTGAAAAATCTGCCTCAGTCACTTATGTATAAATATATAAGAAAAAAATGTATCAAGGTAAACGGCAAAAAATGCGATATTGATACAAGACTTAACGAGGGAGATGTACTTACATTTTTCATAAAGGATGAATTCTTCGAGGAAGTAAAGGGAGAACAGTACGATTTTCTCAAAGCACCGTCAAAGCTTGATATTATCTATGAAGACGATAATATAATGCTTCTTAATAAAAAGCCGGGGCTTATAGTTCATCCTGATGAAAATTATCATTTTGATTCGCTTATAGGAAGAATACAGCATTATCTTTATGATAAGGGAGAATATGACCCGAAAGATGAAAGGGCATTTGCACCGGCACTTGTCAACCGTATCGACAGGAATACCGGAGGAATAGTGATAGCAGCCAAAACAGCGGCGGCACTCAGGACACTTAATCAGAAACTCAAGGACAGAGAGCTTGAAAAGCTTTATCTTTGCACAGCAGTAGGCATATTTGATAAAAAGGAAGATATACTCAATGCTTATCTTGAAAAGAACGAAAAGCAGAACAGAGTATACATATCCGATAAGCCCACAAAAGACGGAAAACCTATAAAAACAGGTTATAAAGTTCTTGCGGAAAAGGATGGTTTCAGCCTGCTTGAAGTAAGGCTTTATACAGGCAGGACACATCAGATAAGAGCACATATGGCACATATAGGACATCCGCTTTTAGGTGACGGTAAATACGGCAAAAACGAGATAAACCGCAGGATGGGTTATAAATGGCAGGCATTGTATTCATATAAACTCAGTTTTTGTTTTACTACTGACGGCGGAGAGCTTGAGTATCTGAACAATAAGACCTTTACTGCCCCTGATGTATGGTTTGCCGAGAAATTCAAATAATAAGGAAGTTACATTATGCAGGAAAATATTTGCAGTATACCGATAAATGATGTATTTCTGCCGAAGGACGGATGTCCGATGTGCAGGATGCGTGATATGCTGGAAGCAAGAAAAGCTGAATACATAACAGGTTCTGCTATGATGGAGCCGAGTGTAAGAGTACAGACAAATGCACAGGGCTTTTGTTTCCGTCATTTTGAAATGATGGTAAGACTGGGGAAAAGACTTTCAAACGCATTGATACTTGAAAGTCATCTTCAGCAGATTTCAGAGGAGTTTGTTCCGAAAACCGCACCTAAAAAGCCAGATAAAAAGAAAATGGCGGCACTTGAAACAATGCTTAATGACTGTTTCATATGCCGTGACCTCAAACAGAATATGGAAAATATGGTACGCATAGTTCATGCTATGTGGCAGACCGAGCCTGAATTCCGTCAGCTTTATTCCCGGCAGAAATTTATATGCCTTGAGCATTTTTATCTGCTTATGAATACAGACGTAAAAGGTCTGGGAAAAAATTATCAGCAGTTTTATGAAGCAACATCTCAGCTTACAGGAGGCTATCTTGAAAAGCTGAGAGTTGATGTTCATCGTTTCTGTACCATGTTTGACTACAGAAACGGGGGAAGCAACGAATGGGGAGGCTCTCTTGACAGTATCGAAAGAAGTATAGAATTCCTCACAGGAGGAAAGATTCCGATAGATGCTGTTGAAATTTTCGAAGACGAAGAAACTGCACAATAGACAAAAATGCTGCGGAACGAAAAAACGTGCCGCAGCATGATTCTGTGTTAAGATTTCAGATACGGAAAAACCCGTTATTTGCCCTGAGATAGTAAACAAGGAAATACAAAAACAGTACACCGAGCATTATACCAGACCATATAAGAGTAGCACGGCTGAATGAACGTATGCTGCTGTTTGTGTGGGGCATCATAAGCAAAACTCCTGCTGTCACGATATTCAGTGCAGGTATGAACATTATAAGCTGTAAAAGAAATGCCTGTAATGTAGAAATTGGTTTATCTTCGTCGGAAAAGATACCCTCGGGCAGAAATGTAAGTTTTCTTTGTTTTTTTGCGGCAGCTTTAGCAAGTGTATCAAGACGCATTTCAGCTTGTTCATCAAGAATAATCTTCTGTGAGGGAGTAAACTGTTTTTCAAACGGAGGATTACAAAGTGCTTCAAGCTGTTCAAGAGTTTTTTCTCTTCTGTACAGTTCTTCGGCTAATTCGTAAACAATACCGCTGCTTTCGGAGTTTTTCTGAGGTTTGTTGTTTTCGAGGGAAATATCGGTCTGCACACCACCACTGAACACTTCTTTTGGTGTTGAAACGGGAGGAACAGATATTTCCGGAACAGGTTCTTTTGGAAACAGTTCAGGCTTTTTTTCATCAGGGGTAATTATTTCCGGTTCATGTTTTTTGATGCTGTCTGCTTCCTGTACGTTTTCCTCAGTATTAAGAACAACTATACGGGATGCGGAATTTTTTTCATTCCTGCGGTTTTGCTTTTTGTTCTTTGCTCCTGTACTGCAGCTTTGTTTCACTTTAACGCCTCCAAAAAACTTATGTATTATCGCCGGAAAGCTTAACTGAGCTGATTCATTACAAGACCTGTAATAAGTTTAGGATAGAAATAAGTGGATTTCTGCGGCATTTTTTCTCCTGCAGCAGCAACATCACGAATTTCCGTTACTCTTGTCGGATTAAGGATAAAACAGCACTGTGCTTCTCCTCTGTCAACACAGCTGATGGCATCTTCAAGTTTTTTGACATAGGTGAGATTTATCTGTTTAGCCATATTTTCGGCATCAATACCGAAATTACGCTCAAGAATAAGAGTGTGCAGAACAGATACATCAAGACCGCACCAGCTTTCGCTTTTATCTTTAATGATGGATGAAACAGCACCCTTTTCACGAAGAACAAGCGAATACCATTTATCACCGCCTGAATAGAATGCGAATGCTTTTTCACCGTTATCATAAAGCTTTTTAAGTTCTGTTTCGATTGCAGATTTGTCTGAATATTCCGAAATATCAAAATATTCACGGCATTTGTCAAGTGCTGTATCCGCATCAAAATCAGCAAGACCTTTTACAATACGATGTGTGGGAAGAACCAAAAGTCCAGGGTGTTCCATATCGACAAGCATCATCATTACATAATCCTCAGCACCGTTGCCAATACCGTTTTCACGGCAATAATTGCGGTAATTGAGAGCTGTTTCATAGCGGTGATGACCGTCAGCAATGTACAGCTTTTTGTCTGCAAATGCCTTTGATATTGCTTCGATTTCACTCTTATCGGTTATCGCCCACAGACGATGTGTTACACCGTCATTATCTGTCAGACAGTTTACGGGAGTATCAATGCTGAGTGTATCAAGGCGTGAGGTTATCTCATGTTCAGGATCCATAAAGAGAGAATATATCTGACTGAAGTTACAGTTTGTAGCCTTCATAAGATTGAATCTGTCCTCTTTAGCTTTTGAAAGTGTCTCTTCATGGGGTAAAACTATCCCTTTGGAAAATTCTTCGAGTTTAACACGCACAATACAGCCCTTAAAACTTCTCGTAATGCCTCCGACAGTGAATTCTTCTTCGTAAATGTAAATCGAATCTTCGCTGTCTCTTTTAAGAATACCTTTGTTCAGCCAGTCATTAAGTGTATTTCCGGCGGTCTGATACGGTGTTTCACCTTTAGGCAGTTCAAGACGGATGATATTATTTTCATTCTCTTTAAGATACTGCTGTCTTTGCTCTTCGCTGATGATGTCATAGGGCGGACACACAAGAGTCTCAATAGTCCCTGCCTTTTCGGTGTCAAACCTTAATCCCTTGAATGCTCTTATTTCAGCCATTTTCTTTTTCTCCTTTGCGAAAATAATAGTTTTTTGCTGTAATTATTATTTTAATAGCTTGGAGAGTTGTTGTCAATGGCTAAATGCTTTCGGCGACAAAAATACTATATCATACCGATATTGAAAATTTAATAGAATTCTGCAATTTAAAAAAATGATTTTTTGAAAGGGAAAATAAAATTGAAATCATCGGGACCCGGTATGGCAATATTAATAATTATTACAATTGTACTTTTCTGCGTATCATCGTACAATCTAATAGGTTCTATAACAGGCACGATAGATAATGAAAATTTCAAATCAAAGGCAGTCAGTGTTAATGCGACTGTCACCTATTGCAAGACGGAAATTAAAACTACCACAGACAGCAAACATCACACCCATAAAAGCGAAGTGTATTATATCGATGTGAAATATAAATATAACGGAAGAAATTACAAATGTTCCGGAATATATTCAAGTAAAAAATACAGTTCGGGCGGCTCTGTTACTGTTCTTGTAAATCCGGATAACCCATCAGATGCAAGAAAAGAAATCCCAAGTCCTTATTGGTCTATAATACCAATAGTGATTTTCGGAGCATTTTTTGGTGTATCTGTTTTTCTTGCGATAAAAATAATCCGTTACTATATCAGCGGAGGAAAACCTGATAACATACAAGGTCAGATTCAAAGCTGAAAAAGAGAATTACCGTACAGATTTTTACGTCTGTACGGTAATTCATTTATGGAGGAAAAACAAAATGATGTGATCGTAATTTAATCTATAATATGCTCAAAATGTTCCTCACAGGCCTTTTCAAGAGCCTTTACTATTATTTTAAGAGTTTTTATTCTTGCGTATTTTTTATCATTGGATTCGATTATATACCACGGAGCATATTTTGTGCTTGTCTTTTGCAGCATTTCGTCAACGGCAACCTCATAATCATCCCATTTTTCACGGTTACGCCAGTCCTCGTCGGTGATTTTCCATTGTTTTTCGGGGGTATTCTGACGTTCTGTGAATCTTGCAAGCTGAGTGTCGCTGTCAATGTGTATCCAGAATTTTATCACAACAGCCCCCCAGTCGGTAAGCATTCTTTCAAATTCATTTATTTCGTTGTATGCCCTTTTCCAGTCTTTTTCACTGCAGAAACCCTCAAGACGCTCTACCATTACACGTCCGTACCATGTACGGTCAAAAATACAGATATGACCTGTTTTCGGGAGTCTTGTCCAGAATCTCCACAAAAATTGACGGTTGAGCTCATGCGGCAGTGGAGAAGCAATAGGATGTACATCAAACCCCCTCGGATCAAGAGGATATGCTATCCTTCTTATATTTCCTCCTTTTCCGGCGGCATCCCAGCCTTCATAACAAAGTATTACAGGGATTTTCTTGCGGTAGATTATATTATGAAGTTCGCTTAATCTTGTCTGTAATTTTTTAAGTTCCTTTTTATATTTTTCTTCATCTATTGATGGTGAAAGGTCAACATCGGCAAGATCAGGCATTTTATTAAGAGGGAATTTTTCGTCAAACGGTTCACCTACATATTTTCCGTCTTTAAGACCCTTGTCTATTTTTTCTGTAAGAAGTTTCATAGCATCATGTACAGCGGATTTTCTGCGGCTGCCGTCAAGGATGTTCCATGAAACTGTATCAGATGTTTTTTCCATGAATTCATCATAAGCGGAAAGAAAACGCTTATATTCCTTATGCTGCCACAAGTCTTCATTTGTAACACGCCATTCTGTTTCGGGAGCTTCGCTGAGTGTACGCAGACGCTGGAACTGCTCGTCTTTTTCTATATGCAGGAAAATCTTAAGGATGAGATAACCGCTGTCACGAAGCTGACGCTCAAATTCATTTACCTGACGTATACGGCGGCGGTATTCATCTTTTGTTATTTCATGCCGCATAAATTTTCTTACGGCACTTTCCATCCAGCCCGAATCCATAAAAGTTATTTTGCCGTTTACAGGTATAGCACTGGCATACTGATACAAAAACGGATATCTTTCATCACTTTCGGGTATTATTACAGGAGAAACCACCTTATAAAAACGGGGATCTATTTCGCTGATAAGTTCTTTTATAAGACTGCCTTTTCCTGCGGCTGCCCAACCCTCTATAAGAACGAGAACAGGCAGTTTAGCTTCAATCAATAATTGTTGTTGTCCGAGGAGTACAGCACGAAGATCTTTTGTTTCGGCACTTAATGTTTCTTTATCCTCACGTTTTTTCATTTCAAAATCTTTCAGCATTTCTGAAGCCTCCTGTCATTATGATTTGTTACAGCAAGCAAGTTGCCGCTATATGTATTATACCATATTTTGCAGAAAATTCCATAGTTATTTTCGATTTTCTTAAATATTTTTATATAATCAGTGATTGCTACAGGAAAGTGAAATAAACGCTGATCGCAAATCAGCTGAATCACTTGTTTAGTGTAAGATACAACTATTGATTTTTGTCGGAAAATATTCTATAATAAAATATCATATTTTCTAAGGAGGAAATGTCAGACCCGAAACAATGCAGAGAATCACTACACCTGAGCTTGCAAAGGCTTTTATTGATGAACAGCTTGGTGAGCTTAAACAACAGATCGGTGATAAAAAAGTGCTTCTTGCACTTTCAGGAGGAGTTGACAGTTCTGTTGTAGCTGCACTTCTTATCAAGGCAATCGGAAAAAATCTTGTATGCGTTCATGTTAATCATGGACTGCTCAGAAAGGGCGAGCCTGAACAGGTTATCGAAGTATTCCGCAATCAGATGGATGCAAACCTTGTATATGTTGATGCGGTAGATCGTTTTCTTGGCAAGCTTTCGGGCGTTGATGACCCAGAAAAGAAAAGAAAGATAATTGGTGCGGAATTTATACGTGTATTTGAGGAAGAAGCAAGAAAGCAGGATGGAATAAAATTCCTTGCACAAGGTACTATTTATCCCGATATTCTTGAAAGTGACGGAGTAAAGGCTCACCATAATGTCGGCGGACTTCCCGACGATCTTCAGTTTGAACTTGTAGAGCCTCTGAAGCTTCTTTTTAAAGACGAAGTAAGAGTAGTAGGCAAGCAGCTCGGTCTGCCTGATAATATGGTATACCGTCAGCCTTTCCCGGGACCCGGACTTGGTGTAAGATGTCTTGGTGCTATAACACGTGACAGACTTGAGGCTGTTCGTGAATCTGATGCTATTCTTCGTGAGGAATTTGCAAAGAACGGTCTTGAAGGTAAGGTATGGCAGTATTTTACAGTTGTTCCTGATTTCAGATCTGTAGGCGTAAAGAATGGCAAGAGAACTTTTGCCTATCCTGTAATAATCCGTGCAGTCAATACTAAGGATGCAATGACAGCAACCGTTGAGGATATTCCTTTTACACTTCTTCAGCATATAACCCAGCGTATAACCGCAGAAGTTGAAAATGTAAATCGTGTTCTTTACGATCTTACTCCAAAGCCCTGCGGAACAATCGAGTGGGAATGATATGTAAAAATTTACATTACTTTTGACTTTAAAGAACGAAAGATTAAGCCCTTAGCTGTATTTTAAGACAGTTAAGGGCTTATTACTGTATTGTCATGTGTTATAGTTTGTAATTTTCTCTTTTATATTCCGATTTAGTTCACAACAATTTTTAAAATACTTCAAGCAGAATCTAACATAACCGGCAAGAAGTTTCATAGCTCTATATGCAGTGAAAATATGTCACCTAATCTAAACAATCAAATCAAAGTATTACCTATAAATAAATGAGCAAATTTATAATTGTTTGTAATTATGCACAAAGAAAACTAAAGCTGTCACCCTGAGTAAAGTAAAGGAAATTTACAAATAAGGCCTGTTTTGCGAAAAAAGATTACCCACTGCGTTCGGAATGGCAGGTGTACTTGAATCTCAGAATAACAAGTTGTTTGTGTAATTTATCAGATTTACTCCTTTATAGGTATCACTATTCTTTCTCTGATTTTTTTACATACTCTAAATACTCCTCAGAATTTGTGTACAGAAATGTAACCAGGGATTTCATTCCCATTTTGGATGCCAATGAGCTTACTGCAGAGAAATCTGTCATATCACATTGCTTTGAATTTCTTATTTTATTGATTTGTAATTTGATGAATATGCTAATCATATGTATTCCTCCGAATAATATTTAATCTATGCTCTATTTTAGCACATATTTTTGTCAACATCAAGATGATTATATAATCATTTATAATAAAAATATACTTGTATCGTTATGACCAGTGTGATAAAATTAATCTATATAATCACAATGGGGGATATTTATGGGTTTTGAGATAGATAATGGCATTTTGACAGATTATATTGAAGAAGATGGAGTAACCGATATTGTTATACCTTATGGTGTAACGAGTATAGGTGGTTATGCATTCAGCGGCTGTAAAAATATTACGAATGTAATTATTCCTGACAGTGTAACTTTTATATGTGAATTTGCATTTAACCTAAACGGGCAATTCATCCCACCGCCTTTGAGGGTGCGGGTGTCCGGTGGACACCTCTGCCGAAGGCAGAAGCACCGACCGAACCGACAGG